>JBBQZA010000068.1:0-13863 GCA_038208175.1 Burkholderiales bacterium | reverse complement strand
TCAGGCCGCGCGCCACGTTCGTCCGCAGGCGCTCGGCCGTCTCTTCAACCGAGAGCTGCCAGGGCGCCGCCGACGCATCCGGCATCTGCATACCGGCTGGCATCGCCAGGGCGTCGGGCTTTGGCGTCGCGGCGGCAGTGTTATCCGGGGCTGACTTCGGCGCAACGAACGGGGGCACAGGAGCGGCGGTGGGCACGGCATACGCCCGCTGGCGCACCGCCGTCCTGATATCGGGGATATCGAGTCGGGTTTCGTCATAGCGCACTGTGGCGCTTTTCGCAGCGTAATTCACGGTAACGCTTGCAACGCCCGGCACCTCGCCAATCCTCTTTTCCACTTCGTCCAAGCTCCATACCGACAGCATGGCGTGCACTTCAATGACGCTGGTTTTCATCGTGTGCCCTGCGCTGACGCTGGCCGGGAGGATGGCGCGCTAATTTCCTTCTGGCATCTTGTGTTTGACGCACGGCCCGGCAGAGCCGCGGCCTGCGTCCGACACCATTTTGCACACTGCCGAGGCGGTCGACGAAACAGAACGCCAAAACCATCCCACAGGCAGAAAGCGATCTGGTCGGCCAGCGACTTCGTCAGTGGCCTGGAGGGACACTGCCAGACCAGACTCAACTTGCACAAATTGATCGGCAAGCGGCTGGAATTCACCGGTCTGTTCGACCTGCCTGTGCGGCATGAAGACGCCAAGCCCGTACCCGGACTGCTTGCGCAGCATCTGCTGGACTTCCGGAAATTGGATTGCGTCCTGGGCAACTTTCAATGCGGGTGGTAAACCGAATGCATTGCCCTGTGAAACAGTCGCTGTGGTCATGCTGGGCTCCCATAAAAATGCTTGATCCGTTGAAGTGGCCGGGCCAGGTGCCAGGAATGCGGTCTATTTCTTTTCTGGCTCTGCCGGGCCGGCTGCTTTGGTCGCCTCGGGGCTGGCCGGGGGCACGGTTTCCGAAGCTTCCGGCAGTCCGGCCGACGCCGCGCCTTGTTGCTGCGCTGCGCCTGGCGTTCCCGTGTCCGCGTCGGGCGCTGCGATCGGCGCCGTTTTGAGGGCGCTGGCTCCGGCTGTTGCTGGCGATGTCGCGTGGTCTTTGTGCTCGTCGCCGTCCGGTGCACCGGATGGCGCGGAAGGCTCGTAGCCCCGTTGTCGTACCACCGACTTGATATCTGCAGCAACGATCCGGGTTTCGTCGTAGCGCACTGTGGCGCTTGCAGCTGCAAAGTTCACGGTCACGCTTTGGACGCCGGGCACCTCGCCGATTCGCTTTTCGACTTCGTCCACGCTCAATACCGACAGCAGGTCGTGCACTTCAATGACGCTGGTTTTCATGGTGGTTCCTTGATAAGGCAATCCGTAGCCGGAATTCGCCTTCGCCGCGATCGGGGTGAGTTGCCCTGTTCCGATGCGTGATGAAGGCGAAATGGCATGCGGTCGCGCCTACTTTTTGGCGGCACCTGTTGGTGCGGGTTTCGTCGGCACATTTGAGATGTGTCCAGTAGGGTCTGGCATGTTGTTTTCCTTTAAACGGCAACAGTCGAAGCAGATCATGTGCGACGACATCAACGCAGTCTGTACGTCGCCGCACATAGTTGATGAAGCGATGTGCTTCTGCACAGCGGCCCAATGTGCGACGTCGCACCGATGGCGCGCGGCATTTCGAATATTCTCGTTATTGCCGCCGCCGGCGAGGACATGCAGAAAATCCGCAACTGGAAATGGAGCAATCAAAAATGAATACGCAACAGCTTGTCGACACTGCGAGCGCGCTGGTAGTCGGCGACAAGGGACTGCTGGCCATGGATGAAAGCAATCCCACATGCAACAAGCGATTTGTCAGCTTGGGGATTGCGCCGACCGAGGAGGCGCGCCGCGCCTACCGGGAATTGATTGTCGCCACTCCCGGTCTTGGTGAGAGCATCAGCGGCGCCATCCTTTACGACGAGACGATCCGCCAGCAGAAGAAAGATGGTACGTCCTTTGTCAAAGCACTCACCGATGCCGGAATCATTGCTGGCATCAAAGTGGATGCCGGCGCCACGGAAATGGCAGCGCATTCCGGCGAAAAAATAAGCGAAGGCCTGGATGGATTGCGCGAACGTCTGGCTGAATATTCGCAAATGGGGCTTCGTTTTGCCAAATGGCGCGCGGTGATTGTGATCGGTGATCGCATTCCCGGTCGCGCCTGCATCGAAGCCAACGCACAGGCATTGGCGCGCTACGCTGCGTTGTGCCAGGAAGCCGGACTGGTTCCCATCGTCGAGCCGGAAGTGCTGATGGACGGCGAGCACAGCCTGCGGCGCGGCGCCGAGGTCACCGAGGAAGTGCTGCTAACGGTTTTTAATCAGCTACACACACAAGGCGTGTTGCTGGAAGGAATGATCCTCAAGCCCAATATGGTGCTGCCGGGCTTGGCCTGCGCGACGCAAGAAACGGTGGAGCAAGTGGCCGACGCCACAGTGCAGTGTTTTTTGCGCGTCGTCCCTGCCGCCGTTCCGGGGATCGCATTCCTGTCGGGCGGCCAGCCCGCCAAATTGGCCACGGCGCGTTTGAATGCGATGAATGTTCGATTCAAGACACGACTGCCCTGGGCGCTGGCGTTTTCATTTTCCCGCGCCATTCAGCAGCCTGCGCTGGAGATCTGGCGCGGCGAGGAAGCCAACGTTCGGGCGGCGCAGCAAGCTCTGCGGCATCGGGCCGAGTGCAACCGGGCGGCGCGCCGCGGTGACTACAGTGCCACAATGGAACAGCCAACGGTATGACAGTCAAGATTCCGATGCCACTGCGCCTACATCTGATCCGCCATGGTGAAACCGAGTGGTCGCTTTCCGGCCAACACACCGGCCGCACCGACATTCCCCTGACCATACGCGGCGAGGATGAGGCCCGCGCGCTGGGGTCGCGTCTCCAGGGAATCTCGTTTGCCCAGGTGTTGACGAGTCCGTTGCAACGCGCACGTCGAACCTGTGAGCTGGTCGGATTGAATGCTGTTTCGAAAATCGAACCAGACCTGGCAGAATGGGACTATGGCGAGTACGAGGGGCAGCGTTCTGCCAATATTGCCAAGACGAGGCCTGGCTGGAATCTGTTTCGCGATGGCTGTCCTAACGGTGAATCGCCCGCGCAAGTAGCCGACCGCGCGGATCGGCTCATCGCCCGTATTCGGGTCTTGGCCGGGAACGTCGCACTATTCTCGCACGGCCAGTTCGGCGCAGTTCTGGCGGCACGCTGGATCGGATTGCCTGTGCTCGAAGCGGAGCATTTCCCCCTCGGCACGTCATCGCTCGGCATCCTCAGTTACGCCGCCCGGCATGCCACGGTCCCGGTCATCGAAAAGTGGAATGTGACTGCGCAGGAAATTACTTCGTCGGCCGCAAGTCCAGACGCCAGCAGCGCCGCTTTCTGCACGGAAGGCTTGCGGGCCCCAGCCGCCAAGCCTAGAAGATAGGGCCGCGCGGCGACATCACCGAAGGCGGCCTCAGCGGGGCGCGGTCACTTCGCTCCAGCACTCTCAGCCTTGCGAACCCAGTCCAGCCGCGCCACTTCGTTGCCAATCATGATGATGCTTTGGCCATCCGCAGTTTGCATGACGTGCCCGCTCTTCATACTTACGACACGGCCAAGCTTATCTTCCATGGCCATTTTGCCGTCCTTGAAGACGTACACGGAAGAACCATCCTTGAGCTTGAACGTCTTTTCGACGTTGGCCGTGTCACCCTTCTTGGCCTTGTTGATCTCGGCTTGCGCCTGCGCCTTGGCGCTGCCAGCCATCTGGGCTTCTGGCTGCTTGGCGGCCTTGCTGCTCGGGTGCGGCTTGGCTAGGTGAGCGGCTTCTGCGGCAGCTTGCGCTTGTGGGTTACCCTGTTTCTGGGCTTCGACTGGTGGTGCGGCGAAGGAAGCGGCGGCAAAGAATCCTGTAAGCAGGACAGTTAACAATTTGGTCATAGAAATTCACCTAAACGTGGGGGATCAAAATCCCCCTCTGTTCGAGGAGGAGCCTACAACGGCTAACTTCCTGAAAGTTCCGCCAATGTACAAATAGTGTATCTGGTGATCGCGCCGCTGTCTGTGCGCCACCGTACGCAAGGACGACCTCGCTGAGGAACAGCGCGCCTGACAATGACTTGAGTTGCAGACAAGCCTCTTTTTAGGGGTGCGGATTACTGCACCATTACATGGATGTAATTTTTGACCTCTTGCAGCGCCTTGCAAGCAATCGCAGAATCAAAGCTCGCTTTATCTGGTGGGACTGGAGCCCATAAGCTAGTCACGCTGCGGCATACCGTCCATCATCATCTGCATCATGGACTGCATCATGTCCATGCGCTTGGCCATCATCTGATGGTGAGCCGCCATGTCGCCAGACATGCCCGGCATGCTTTTCATGTTGTCCATGCCAGCGCCGGACATGCTGTCCATCATTTTCATGCCGTCTTGCATGGTTTTCTTGTGCTCTGCCATCAGCTTGGCGCGCTCTGCGGGCGTCTTGGCGTTCATCATCTTTTCGTGCATGCCCTGCATGTCCTTCATTTGTGCATCCATCTTGGCCTTCTGGTCAGCCATGGCCATGCTTTGGGCAGATGCGGTGCCCATAGGCAGCGCCGGGGCAGTATTGCAAGCGACCAGCAGGGTGGCGCAGGCAAGGGCAGCGGCAATTGAAGTGAATCGAATATGGGTCATGACAGACTCCTGGGTGAGTTAAATAGCGTTGAAAAAGTGAGAGGAGATCGATACAGACGCGGCGCCTGTTTCCTGGTCACTTGTCACCTCGCTTGAAGATTAGTGCGACGAGGGCGATAACGACGACAACCAGCAATATCGGCATCCAGACCCCACCGTATTCACCCATCCCGCCAATGCCCCACGAGCTACCGTTCATCATGTTTCCGCTCTGGGCCAACGCGACGCCGTTAGCCAACAGTGCTACCGCACCAATGGACAAGGCAGGCAAAGTTTTCATATGTTTTCTCCAAAAAAAAGAAGCCTCAATCTAGGCTGACAGTCCTTTGATGTCTGTGCGTTAGCACACGCACCGCCACAGCCATTCGTAGCGGCGACTTCTTCCTCAATCGGGAGAACGCAGGCAAGTGCAATGAGGTGCATCCGGGCATGCATACGGCCATGTGAGAAGCGAAGGTCAGCGCTTGGCAGGATCCCGACCCAAGGCGCGAATTCTCGAGATGATGATGCCGGCAACCCCTGCAACGATCACTATTTCGCCGAGAACGTGATGCCAGTTGTCCACCGGAGAAAGCAACAGCAATGAGCCACCGATCACCAGCGCGGCGAAGGCGACGGCGCTTTGGTTCGCTGCGGATCGATCTGGATGGCCATAGTTTTTTCGCCGCGATCATTGGTTGGCGGGGCCGCGCGCGTGAGGCGCTCGCCCCCGGCTGCCGGCCGTGATCAGAGCAAGGGGGGGAAAGCCACCACATGGTCGGCGTCCAGACGGATGCCGATCTTCTCCCCAATCGCATGGTCATGATGCGAAGGCACCAAAGACAACACCTGTTGGCCCGAAGGCAGGCGCAGTGTGTACAGGAACACTGCGCCTTTGAAAGCCTTGCTAACCACTTCGGCCTGAATCGGCGCCTGGTCATCGTGAACGATGTCGTCCGGGCGCAACAAGATGTCCATCCGGCAATTCTTCCCGCAGGCCAGGCAGTCGGCATTGCAATCGAGCGACAAATTGCTGCGCAGCAAACCCAACTCCATGCGCACCGTGTCAACGCCAGCCACTACACCCGGAAGCAGCACGCCCTGACCGACAAAATCGGCAACATAGCGGGTGGCCGGGCGGTGGTAGATCTGATAGGGGGTGTCCCACTGCTCGATGCGTCCGTCGCGCATCACCCCGACGACGTCGGCCATGGCAAAGGCTTCATTCTGGTCGTGCGTCACCATGATGGCGGTCGTGCCGACGGCCTTGAGCAGTTGTCTGACTTCCAGCGAGAGCCGCTCGCGCAGTTCGACGTCGAGGTTGGAGAACGGCTCGTCGAGCAGAATCAGGCGCGGGCTCGGCGCCAGCGCGCGCGCCAGCGCAACCCGTTGTTGCTGGCCACCGGAGAGCTGATGGGGGTAGCGTTGGCCCTGTCCGGCCAGACCGACGCGTTCCAGCAAGTCCTCGGCACGAGCGCGTTTTTCTGCGCGCGACGCGCCGGCCAGGCCAAACCCGACATTCCCCAAAACGCTCAGGTGGGGAAACAGCGCGTAGTCCTGGAACACCATGCCGACCTGCCGGTTTTCAGGAGGCACATGCAGCGCGCCGCTGACCTCCTGGCCGGCCAAACGAATGCTGCCGCGCTGCACTGGCTCGAACCCGGCGATGCAACGCAATACCGTGGTCTTGCCGCTACCAGACGCCCCCAGCAGGCAAGCGATCTGCCCCGCTTCCAACGAGAAACCAAGGTCGCGCAACACGACGTGGTCAGCGTAGGCCTGAGTGATGCGATCGAGTTCCAGCAAGGGCATAAAAAATCCGACGTCACGCGTTAGTTGAGAATAGTTCGTAATTATAATTATCGATCCTTCCTCCCGGTTAGCTCGAATTGCGTTTTTCATTGACCGCCGTTTGCACATTGATCGCCCTTTTGGTGGCGATGCCGGTGCTCTCTGTCGGCGCCAACCTGTTCAGCGGCGGCACCGGTGATACCTGGAGGCACCTGGCCGATACCGTTTTGTTGGAATACACGCTGAACTCGGTGCTGCTTTGTGTTGGCGTCGGGGTCGGGGTCGCCAGCGTCGGCACCGGCGCGGCTTGGCTGGCGACGCTGTATGAGTTCCCCGGCCGCCGCCAGTTCGAGTGGCTGTTGTTGTTGCCAATGGCCATGCCCGCTTATGTGCTGGCTTATGCCTACACCGATCTTCTTCAGTTTGTCGGCCCGGTGCAGACTTGGTTGCGCGAGTACTTTGGCTGGCGCCGCGCCGACTACTGGTTTCCCGAAGTGCGCAGCCTCGGCGGTGCGGTGGTCTTGTTCACCTGTGTGCTGTACCCCTACGTCTATCTGCTGGTGCGCACCGCCCTGCTGGAGCGCGCGGGCGGCGTGATCGAAGCGGCCAGAGTTCTGGGTCTTTCGCCTGCCAAGGCTTTCTTCAAGGTCTCCATCCCGTTGGCCCGGCCGGCCATCGTCGCCGGGGTGGCGCTGGCCCTGATGGAGACACTGGCGGACTACGGCACCGTTGCCTACTTTGCGCTGCCGACCTTCACCACGGGCATCTATCGCGCCTGGTTTTCCCTCGGTGACAGGGTGGCGGCGGCCCAGTTGGCGGCCTGTTTGCTGGGTTTTGTCTTGCTGCTGCTGGCGCTGGAGCAGGCCAGCCGGGGCCAGGCCCGCTACCACAACACCAGCAGCCGACGCCGCGCTGCGCGTCAGCAATTGAGCGGTTTTGCGGCAGCACTGGCAGTGCTGGCTTGCCTGCTGCCGATTGGCGTGGGGTTCTTGTTGCCCTCAGGCCTATTGCTGAAACTGGCGTTGGGCACGCCAGAGCCCTTTTTCGGGCAGCGCTTTTTTACCCTGGCCGGCAACAGCGTGACCGTGGCACTGATCGCGGCCCTGGTGGCTGGCGCAATGGCGCTGCTGGTGGCCTACGGCGCACGCCACGCCAGCCAGAACCGCCAGCACCTGGCGCGCTGGGCCGCCCGGCTGGCCGGTTTGGGCTATGCCGTGCCGGGCTCGGTGATTGCGGTCGGGGTGCTGATCCCGGTGACCCGACTGGATCACGCGCTGGCCGGGCTGTGGCAACAGGCTTTTGGCAGCCATCCGGGGTTGATCCTGACCGGCGGCATTGCCGCCCTGATCTACGCCTACGTCGCGCGCTTTCTGTCAGTCGCCCTGCAATCCGTCGAATCCGGGATGACCCGTATCACGGCCAGCATGGACGATGCCTCGCGCAGTCTGGGACGCGGCCAGTGGCCGACGCTACGCGAGGTTCATCTGCCGCTGTTGCGTGGCAGCCTGTTGACAGCGACGCTGCTGGTGTTCGTCGATGTCATGAAAGAGCTGCCGGCGACACTGGTGATGCGCCCCTTCAATTTCGATACCTTGGCGACGCAAACCTACACCCTGGCCGCCGATGAGCGATTGGCAGAGGCTTCCAGCGCGGCGCTGGCGATCGTCGTTGTCGGCCTGCTGCCGATCATTGTGCTGGCGCGACAAATCGCCAGGGGACGGGCGGCTGCCGGCTGTTAGCGCCAACCCACACGGTCGAATATCTTCTGCGCTTCGGTGACGTTCTTTGCCAGCGTTGAAATGGGTAACGGGTCGGCCTTGAATTTGCCCATGGCGGCCAGCGCCGGATTGCTGACCTTCACCGTGGCAACCACCGGCCACTCGTTGTTGCCGTCGGCAAAGTAGATCTGGGCCTGGTCAGACGCCAGATATTCCAGGAACTTCACCGCAGCCTCCTTGTGCGGGGCCGACTTGAGCATGCCGCCGCCAGAGATGTTGGTGTGGGTGCCGTGACGTTGCTGATTCGGCCAGATGATGCCGATCTGCTCCACCGCCTTGCGATCTTGCTCCTTGGTGGAGCGCATCAAGCGCGCCAGATAGTAGGTGTTGGCAATCGTCACGCCGCACTCGCCGGCCGCCACGGCCAGTATCTGGTCGGTGTCCCCGCCCTTGGGTGAGCGGGCAAAATTGGCTGCCACGCCGCGCGCCCAAGCCTCCGCGTTGCTGCTGCCCAGATGCTGGATCAAACTGGCCATCAGCGAAACGTTGTACGGGTGGCTGCCCGAGCGCATGCAGACCTGGCCCTTGAGCTTGGGCAGCGCCAGATCCTCATAGTTGCCCAGATCAGCAGGCTGGAGGCTTGCCTTGTTGTACACGATGACCCGGGCCCGGGTGGAAAAGGCAAGCCAGTTGTCGCTGCGCAGTTGCGCCGGAATGCGGCTCTCCAGCAGTTTTGACTTGACGGGAGCCAGCAACCCCAGTTCGTTGGCTTTCGCCAGGCGCGACGCATCGACGGTGATGAAGACGTCGGCCGGGCTGGCTGCACCTTCGTTGCGGATGCGTTCGAGCAGTTCATCCTCTTTGGCTTCGATGCGGTTGACCTTGATCCCGGTCTGTTTCTCGAAATCGCGATACAGCGCCTCATCGGTCTGGTAGTGCCGCGCGGAATAGAGGTTGACTTCCTTGTCGAGCGCGTGGGCAGGAATTGTGGCGCAGGCAATCGCCAGCAGGAGCGCACAAGCCGGGAAGCTTCTGGATTTCATTGATTCAACTCCGATGATGAAACATGGAAACGGGAAACTGGATGTTCGGTGTACTGATTCTGGTGGTCGTCATCGTTGCCGCGGTGGTCGTGATCGCACTCCGAGGGAAGTAGGCAAACATCTCAGAGCACAACCGGCCGGTCCGGCAATTCATTGCGATTGCCGCTCTGCGCCGGAAAATGTTCCGTGAGCTGTCGCGTCACTGCCTGGATGCCAAGAACAGCACCTTGCTTAAAGTTCGCTGCTTTGAATGCCGTCTCCATGGCGCGGCAAATCTCGGTCCATGCAGGGGCGCCCGCCTTCGCGTGAATGCCCCGATCGGAGATGATTTCCACCTGGCGGTCGGCCAACAGCAGATAGATCAACACGCCACTGTTTTGCTCGGTGTCCCACATCCGCAGGCGCGAGAACAATTCAATGGCACGCTCTCGTGCCGACTGACCACTAAAGAGCGGCGTGCCGTCAAGGGCACCTTCCACAACAAAACGGACTTCGCCCTGATGGGCTGTTTCGCTGGCCTTGATGGCTTGCTCGATCGCGTTCAAGGTGGCGCGAGGGAAGATGCGATTGACCTGCCAGTGAGTCATTGCAAGATGCCGAAAGATACGTTTGAAATCCATAGCTACCACCTCCCGGAGGCGCCGCCCCCACCAAAGCCACCGCCGCCGCCGCCAAAGCCGCCACCGCCGGAGCGCCCGCCACCCATTCCCCCGTAGAAGCCACCGCCAAGCATTCCGCCGTGTCCGCCCATGCCCACGCCCAGCAAGGTGATCAGGAAAGCGAAGCCGCCAGCCAGTGCCGCTGCTATTGCCGCACCCGCAAACAGCCATCCCGCAAACCCGAGCAAGCCACCGGCCACCAGCGCCCCGGGAATGCGACCGAGCGCTTTACGCAACGCGCCACCAACGAACAGAGTGAAAACAAACAACAAGGGCCAGAGTTGCCCGATGTTCTGCCCGCCGCTGCGCCCAGCGCCGCGTTTGGGTTCAGGCAGCGGTTCCCCATCGATGACGCGCAGCATCTGATTGACCCCGGCATTGATGCCGCCAAAGAAGTCTCCCTCCTTGAACAGGGGCGTGATCACTTCGCTGACGATACGCTTGGCGCTGGCGTCGTTCAACACACCCTCCAGCCCATAACCGACTTCGATACGCAGCGCGCGGTCGTCCTTGGCAATCAGCAGCAGGGCGCCGTCATCCACCTTTTTACGTCCCAGTTTCCATTGCTCGACCACGCGCAAGGCGTATTGCTCGATCTCTTCGGGCTTGGTGCTGGCCACCATCAGCACGGCGATCTGCGTCCCTTTCCTGGCCTCGAAGGCCCGCAGGCTTTGTTCCAGACCCGCTTGCTGCTCGACCGTCAGCGTACCGGTGAGGTCAGTCAGACGCGCTTGAAGCGCCGGCACGGGCACCAGAGCGGCAGCGCCGTAGGCCGACGTGAACGCCAACAAAGCCAGAACCCACAGCATCAACCGCCACCTGGCGACGCCGCCGCTGCAGAAGCGGATTGTGTTCATGGCGAACTCGCAGGTTTCTTTGCCTCAACTCCAAAGTTCACCACAGGCGGCACCGCGAGTGCCTTCTCGTCGGCCACAGTGAAGTTCGCCTTGACGGAATACCCGAACACCATGGCCGTCAGGTTGCTCGGGAAGGAGCGCACGCTGACGTTATAGTCCTGCACCGACTTGATGTAGCGATTGCGCGCCACGGCGATGCGGTTCTCGGTGCCCTCCAACTGAGCTTGCAGGTCACGGTAGCCGGTGTTGGCCTTGAGCTCGGGATACTTCTCGACGACGACCAATAACCTGGACAGCGCACCCGACAGTTCCTTCTGCGCGGCCTCGAACTTGGCAAACGCCGCCGGGTCGTTGACCAGTTCCGGGGTTGCATTGATGGCGGTCGCTCTGGACCGTGCATTGGTTACCGCCAGCAGCGTGTCTTGCTCATACTGGGCGTAACCCTTGACTGTGTTGACCAGATTCGGCACCAGGTCGGCGCGCCGCTGGTACTGGTTCAGCACCTCCGACCAACTGGCTTTGATCTGTTCATCGCCAGACTGAAACGTGTTGTAGCCACACCCCGACAAGGCGAGGGTGAGTGTTGCCACAAGGGCTAAAAGAAACTTGCGCATGGTCATTACTCCTTTTGATTCTTGATGTAAGCATCGATGCTTGCCACAGGCATCAGCGTCGCAGTTTGCAGATTTCAATCCCTCGACACTGTGCGGTAACGAACAAAGGCGCACCTATTTCTCGGCAATCAGGCCCGTGGATTACGACGCCCTTACATTCGCGTAGTGTTTGACGTCTTTCGGTGCTTCGCGTTGGACAGATTAGCTTCAGACCTCATGAACATGTCCGTTTGAAACGCCATTTGATACGCAACACTCCAAAGTCACCATCATCGGAACATGCACAAAATTCTGTTGCAGAAGTTGGGACAACGAGTCGCTCAACAGCCCTGCGTGAATCGCCCCCACCTGGTCAATGTGGGTGCGCAAGGTCTGCGAAGCTGACATCGCTTGTTCCAAAACAAAGCTGTCAATTCTTTTGATGCTCCAGGCACAGGGACGCGCCAGCCATCAGCAAGGAAAGCAGCACCCAGGCGATCAACAGCCGTTTGACAACCGCACGCTGAACGCCAGGTAAAGAAATCAATGTTTGTGCTCGGTGTGTCCGTCCGACTCGGCGGCCAGTGGTGTAAAGCGCGCCTGCTCGGCCGCCTTGCCTTGCAGCGTAACCGACACCACGGCCTTCAGACCCGGCATCGACGCATATTTGGCCGACCCCTTCAGGCGGTTGTCACCGTCAGGCGCCAAGGTCACCACGGCCTTGTCTTTGCCCGCCAACAAGGTCGCTGTACCTGTGGCTCCCACAGTTGCCAGCTTTTTACCAGTTGCATCTGTCACATACAGCAGCACCGGGTTGTCACGCGCCTCCTTGCTGTTCTTGACCAGCACCAGCTCAAAGTGGTTGGCCCCTGCCTCCTGCACCTGGCCGCCATTGACGGCCTTCGCGGCCTCGGCAGGAGCATCGCCATGGGCGTACACCAAACCCGCGTTGATCAGCGAACCGGCCAGCAGCGCGGCCAACAATTGGAGATTTCTCATGTCGGGTTCCTGGTTATGAACTGAATGTCGGGTGCCGGGCAGCAAGGACTTCAATTGGTTGCGCCTGGCGTGACCGTTTTTGTCACAGGGGTCTGCGCATTCTCGTCCGCTTGCGCACTGATTGCCGGCGCATGTGCGCTGGAATGCACTGGCTGCGCAGTTGCGCCGTGCCCCATTCCTGGCACATTGCCTCCCATCATGGAAAACGCCACGACCATGCCCACGATCATTAATATACCCATCTCACTCTCCTTCGGTTAGTGTCGAACCCGGATCAGGCTCAACGGTTAAAAAACTAAAATCTCTTGCGAATGCTCATCCGCTTTGGTCGCCAGCAGACGCTCCAGTGGTCGTCGGCCCCAGCGCCAGAACATCAGCGGCGTGAGCAGGGTATCGAGCAGCGTGGAGCTGATCAAGCCGCCAAAAATCACCACCGCCACCGGGTACAGCACTTCCTTACCCGGAGCGTCCGCCGACACCAGCAAGGGCACCAGCGCAAAGGCCGCCACCAGCGCCGTCATCAGCACCGGCGTGAGGCGTTCCAGTGAGCCACGCACAATCATCGTCTTGCCAAAAATCTCGCCTTCAAACGCGCACAAGTTAATGTAGTGGCTGATCTTCAAAATACCGTTGCGCGTGGAGATGCCGGTCAGCGTAATGAAGCCGACGAGCGCCGCCACCGACAGGGGTTGGCCTGAGACCCATAGCGCAATCACACTGCCGACCAGCGCCAATGGAATGTTGCCCATGATGATGAGCGTCAGCGCGGTGGAGCGGTAGCGGCTGTAGAGCACCAGAAAGATCATGGTCAGCGACAGCAACGCCAGCAGCGCAATCAGCCTGGCCGCCTGCTCCTGGGCCTGGAACTGGCCTTCAAGCGCGGTGAAGTAACCCTCTGGCAATGGTTTGGCGGCGAGCTCGGCACGAATGTCATTGATCACGCGTGACATATCACTGCCGTCGGTGTTGGCGGAGATGACAATGCGTCGGCGCGAGTTTTCGCGGCTGACCTGATTCGGCCCGTCGCCATCTTCAATGCTCGCCAGTTTTGATAGGGGCACCGCACCGGTGGGTGTCTCGATCAACAGGTTCGACAAGGCCTGCAGACCGCGCCCGCTCTCAGGCAGACGAACCACCAGGTCGAAGCGCCGGTTGCCTTCCACCACCTGGGTAATGCGCTCGCCCTCGATCATCTGCTGCAGCGAACGCAACAGCACGCCAGGTGCCACACCGTAGCGCGCCACCTGCTCATAGTCGACGTGAATCTTGATCTGCGGTATCAGCACCTGCTTTTCGATTTGCAGGTCGGTGATGCCCGGCACCTTGGCAAGCCGGGCTCGCAAGTCGGCTGCCAAGCCGCGCAGCGTATCCAGATCGTCACCATAGATCTTGAGTGCAATCTGTGCGCGCACCCCAGACAGCAGGTGGTCGAGCCGGTGCGAGATCGGTTGCCCCACGTTGCTGGCCGCCGGCAACACAGCCAGACGCGTGCGAATGTCGTTAATGATCGTCTCGCGGTTGCGCTGTGAGGCTTTCAGGTCGA
>JBBQZA010000067.1:0-13942 GCA_038208175.1 Burkholderiales bacterium | reverse complement strand
AGCTTGGGAAGCTCATATTCTCGTCCACCTCCAAGTCGATTTCCGCCATGACTGTTGTCTGGTTAGCGATTGGGTTACCGGAAAGCCGACATTCATGACAGGCCGCAACCGCTGCACAGGAGTCATTCACGAGGTTGCCTGGACAGAATCGATGCATTGAGACAACGACTTTCAATCCCCAGGCCAAGGACTTTTATGAAAATGAGGGTGATGAGATGCCAAGCCAATCAACGAGTAAGTGGAAATTGCTAACAAACTTAACATAACCCGCATCCTGGAATATTTGATTGATCGAATAGCCTCAGTGCTTCCCAATAATTATGTTGACTGCGTTGGCCGCCCCTGGTTCATGAAGTGTGTGAGTCGGATCGCGTTCGAGGCTTTGTTTTTCCAGTTCATTGCAAAGCGCGTAAGATTTCGCGGCTGCTCAACTGCCAATGCGAAGCAACCATAGACCCCCCTAGATAACTGGCGAGCGGTTAATTTTTAGAGTGTTTAGGATAAAGGTCAGTAGCCTATCAGCAAGGCAATCCGTTCAATGGGGCGGCCATTTATGCAATTTAATATTGTGAGCAATCATCATATTTTTACACTGCAGGTTTAAATGCGTAATTTGATACAGAATTGAACGCATTAATTGTTATGTCATTTTTTCTCATGAAACGCTGCTAGGGTGATGCCCATCTGCCCACACAGACTCCCCAGTATTGGGCATTGCTGAGGAAGATATCTGGGACCACACTGGTCATGATTTTTTTCAGGATTGCATAAGCAAGAACAGTAAACGATTCACTTTGTCAGACAAACGCTAATTTGTTAATTAGCGATAGTCAACTGTTTCCGAAAATTAACGATTTTGCCAAATGCGCGCAGTCACGGATCCATGAAGCCGTGATCCATCAAACGTCGTGTAGGGGGTCTTATGTTGAATGAAGCTCAGTATGCGAAGGCGCCTGCGGTCGTAGGAACAACTCCAGATATTGCCATATTCCCTAGGACCAACCAGCGCATCACTCCTCCAAGCGGTCAATCAGTCTTGAGCAGCGAAAATGAAACGTTGCTGCGTCGGCGTGTACTGATCGCTGACGACCATGCGCTGCTGCGGGTCGGTCTGCAAGCACTGCTGAGTGCCGAGCACGCCGACGTTGAGATTGATGAAGCGTCTTGCCTGCAAGATGCCTTGGAGGTCTACCAGGCTCGTTCGGATATCGGCCTCGTGCTGCTCGACCTTAACATGGGCGATTGCCGCGGTTTGCAGGGTTTGCGGCAATTCAAGGAACGGTTTCCTGAAGCCAGGGTTGCCGTGTTCAGCGCTACGCAGGATCAGTTTGTCATCCAGCAGGCCCAGGCTTTGGGCGCGGTGGCCTATATCGCCAAGTCAACTGAGCCCGCCATCATTTCACAAATGATCGTGTCGCTGCTTCGTAGCGAGGCAGCCGGCAGTGGCATGGCGGGTTTTCCCGGCCTGACGCGCTCGGCCGGCTACGACTTAGTGGCCGAGCTCGGGCCACGGCAACTCGAGATTCTCGACCTCGTGCTCTTCGGCTGCACCAACCAGGAAATCAGCGCCGCGACCCATCTGTCAATCGGCACGGTCAAGAACTATGTGTCAGTCGTCCTGCTGGCGCTCGACGTGAAGTCACGCTCGCATCTGATCAGCCTGTTTCGCTGAGGGTATGGATCGGGCGCAAATTCTGATCCGTGCCGAAGGGTCTAGCGACGAGAAAACCGATTGCGCTGCTGGGGGCGGTGCGCCGAGTGATCGTGAAACGATTTTTGCGGAACTCACGGGGCACGGGTTTATCGCGAGCTTGGCTTTTGCCGGCGTAGCATCGATTTTGGCTCTCAGCGGCGAGATCGATGGCCTTATTACGTATGACCGCACGGCCAGCATTGCGGTGCTGATAACCGTCGTTGTCGCCAGTATTCATGTTAAGCGGGGCCTGCCCGCCTTACCGAAGGCCGCGCTTGAATCGGACTGGGTGATCTGGCGTCACCGTGCCTTGCTATTAGCTTTTGGTTTGTGCTGCGCCATCGCAAACCAAGCTTGGGCGCAGAGCAGCACGGCGGCCAGTACCGCGTGCGTCGGCGTGCTGATGCTAACTGGCGGCTTGGGCGTGTCGTCCGCAGCCGTAGACCGGACTTCATTGTTGCTGTGGGTCGGCGCGTCGTTGGTTTTGCCGGCGGTACTCAGCTTTGCTTCACCGTCAGAGCATGGGCGCAACGCGGCGTGGATACTGTTCATCTTCATCATCGTCATCCTCGGCCTGGCAGGTCGCGTGCATCGTTTGGTCCTGCGCGCCGGACGGGTGCGGCTAGAAAATGATCAGCTTGTCTCACAACTGCGCCATCACGTGGCGCTGGTCGAGGCCGCCGATAACGAGAAGACGCGCTTCCTCGGCGCTGCCAGCCATGATTTGCGCCAGCCGATGCACGCGCTCGGCTTGTTCGCTGCGGCGCTGGAGAAGGCGTTGCGCGGCAATGTGCATCATGCCAACGTCATCAGCATGACGCGCGCGGTCGATGCGCTGGAGGATTCGTTCAGCGCCATGCTCGACGTGTTTAAGCTCGACGCCGGCATTGTGCGGCCCAGCGTGCAGACATTTCCGATTCGCGATGTGTTTCGTCGGCTGCACATGCACTGCGCGGGCGCGGCTGAAGAAAAAGGCCTGTTGCTGCGCTTCAAGCCGGGTGGCAAGCTCGTAACAAGCGACCCGCAACTGCTTGAGCGCATCCTTGCCAATCTGGTGCACAACGCGATTCGATATACCAGCGAGGGTGGTGTGATAGCGCTGGCGCGCACTCGGCACGACCGCACCAGCCTTGAGGTGTGGGACACCGGAATCGGCATCCCCAGCGATCAACTGCCGCAAATTTTTAACGAGTTCTATCAGGTCGATAACCAGGGTCGAGACCGTAGCAAGGGCCTGGGCATGGGCCTGTCAATCGTCAAGCGCCTCGTCCTATTGCTCGACTATGAACTCGAAGTAGTGTCCGCACCGGGCCGCGGTACCGTGTTTCGCGTGCTGCTGCCGCCGACGCAGTTTGAAGAAATGCCGAGCATGGTGCTGGGCGCCGACACCATCCCATCGCCCCCCGATGATGGCCGTACCGTGCTCGTCATCGACGACGAGGCGGCCGTGCGCGCCGGCATGAACGAGCTACTCCAGGGCTGGGGCTTCACTGTGCTGGTGGCCGGAACGATTGACGAGGCCCGGACTGCGGTGCTCCGCCACAATAGCTTGATCGACGTCGTCGTTTCGGATTTGCGATTGGCCAACAGCGAGGACGGTCTGCGGGCCATCGACGAAGTGCGCCGAACGTACGGTGCACCGCTGCCGGCTATTCTCATCACCGGCGACACGTCGCCAGACGAGGTTAAGCGCGCGCATGCAGGTGGCCACCCGGTGCTATTCAAGCCGGTTCGTGCACGCGATCTGCTCGCAGCCTTGCGTAATATCCCTTAAGGATAAGTGCAGGCCATACCGGCCTCGAAGTGACTTTCGGCTGATGCGGGCACACGGAGTGCCTTCTAGAGTGGCCGTCACTACTACATCAAACCTGCACAATGACCGTGCTTTCCTTTGAAGAATTGTTGACGCCACTGTCTGAAGATGAGGCCTGTGGACCCGACTTGGCATACGACGCGGCATTCATGGCGCTCGAAACGGCTGCGCTCGGCACGCCGGAGCGCCAGTCGGGAGAAACCGTGGTTGCTGCCGAGCCGCCAAACTGGCCCGAGGTGTATGACGCGGCGCTGGCACTGGCGAGGCGCACACGCGATCTGCGGCTAGCCGTGCTGCTGGCGCGCGCCGGGGCCAGAACGCAAGGCCTGGCCGGCTATGCGGCCGGCCTGTCGCTCGTCGCCCAACTGCTCGACAAGCACTGGGACGCGGTGCATCCGCACCTCGATGGCGACGATGCGACGATGCGCCTGAACGTGCTGTCCGCGTTGTGCAGCCAGTCCAGTGGACTCGACGACCTTCGGGCCAGCTACCTTGTGGCAGCCGGCCACCCATTGACGGTGCGGCTGATCGAGTTGGCACTGACCAAGGCCGAGTTGCTGTTTGGCGAAGCGCGGCCGACGCCCGCTGGCATTGGCAAGGGGTTGCAAGACGCGACGGCGGCTGACGCGGCGCTACCAGAACGCCTCAAGTCGGTTCATGCCGCGGCAGCCAGCATCGAGCGCACCCTCAGCCAGCGCGTCGGTATTGCTGGACCGGATCTCAAACCGCTGTTGAACATCACGCACGCCCTCGACCTAGCGGCTGCGGCGGCGCAGGGCGCAACGGTCGACGTCCTGACGACCGCGGACGCAAGTGAAGCTGCCATCGAGCAAGGCGCGTCGGCGCCTGGCATCATCCGCACGCGCGAAGATGTCGTGCGCACGCTTGGCAGCGTCTGCGATTGGATCGAGCGCCACGAGCCGTCGAACCCAGCGCCTTTGTTGATCCGGCGGGCTCAGCGATTGATGTCCAAGTCCTTCCTTGACCTTGTGCGCGACCTCGCACCCGATGGCCTGGCGCAACTCGAGCACATCGCGGGCGTTGCGAAACCCTGACGCCACTCTCACCACAAGCCCTCATCACACAAAACCAGGAGCCCGCCATGGCCACCAGCAGTCAGAAATTTATTGCACGCAACCGCGCACCACGGGTCCAGATCGAGTACGACGTCGAGCTCTACGGCGCTGAAAAGAAGGTGCAACTGCCCTTCGTCATGGGTGTGATGTCCGACCTGTCTGGCAAGCCCGCCGAAGCCTTGCCACCTGTGGCCGACCGCAAGTTTCTGGACATTGACGTCGACAATTTCGACGCCCGCATGAAGGCGATGAAGCCGCGCGTGGCCTTCCAGGTGCCTAACACACTGACGGGCGAAGGCAACATTGCCGTCGACATCACCTTTGACAGCATGGACGATTTTTCACCCGCGACCGTGGCGCGCAAGGTTGAAGGCCTGAGGCAGATGCTTGAAGCTCGCGAACAGCTCGCCAATCTTCTCACCTACATGGACGGCAAGGCCGGCGCCGAGGAACTGCTGGCCAAGGTCATCAAAGACGAAGCGTTGCTGAAGTCCCTCGCAGCGTCGAAGAAGGTGCCTGACGACACTGCGGCACCTGCTGCTTGACGCGCGTTCGCAAAACCCATTGAAAGCAGGAGAGCCCCATGGCCGAAACCACGACCCAAGAATCCACGATCGCTGGCATCGAGTACGGGGGCGCGGATTTCGCGTCGCTGCTCAACAAGGAGTTCAAGCCCAAGAGCGATGAAGCCAAGTCGGCGGTCGAACAGGCGGTGCAGACGCTTGCGCAGCAGGCGCTGGCACAGACCAAACTGATTTCCAGCGACGTTTTGGGATCGATCGAGGCCATGATCGCCGAAATCGACAAGAAGCTCTCGCAGCAAGTCAACACCATCTTGCACCACGCTGACTTTCAACAAATCGAAAGCGCGTGGCGTGGCTTGCACTACCTGGTCAACAACACCGAAACCGACGAGATGCTGAAAATCCGCGTGATGAACATCTCCAAGGCGGATCTGGGCAAGACGTTGAAGAAGTTCAAGGGTACGGCTTGGGACCAGAGCCCGCTTTTCAAATCGATCTATGAACAAAACTACGGACAGTTCGGCGGCGAACCGTTCGGCTGCCTGACGGGCGACTACTACTTCGACCACAGTCCGCCCGACGTCGAGTTGCTTGGTGAGATGTCCAAGGTCGCAGCGGCATCGCACGCGCCATTCATCGCTGCGGCCGAACCGGCGCTGATGCAGATGAATTCGTGGCAGGAACTGGCCAACCCGCGCGACTTGACCAAGATCTTCACCACGCCTGAATACGCGAGCTGGCGCTCGCTGCGCGAATCCGAGGATGCCCGGTATATCGGGCTGGTCATGCCACGCTTTCTTGCGCGACTGCCCTACGGCGCAAAAACCAGCCCAGTCGAGGAGTTCAACTTCGAAGAAGAAACTGCGGGCACCGACCATGGAAAGTACTGCTGGGCCAATTCGGCCTATGCCATGGCGGTCAACATCAACCGCTCGTACAAGCTTTATGGCTGGGGTACGCGTATCCGCGGCGTCGAGTCCGGCGGTGCCGTCGAAGGGTTGCCGACGCACACTTTCCCCACTGACGACGGCGGCGTGGACATCAAGTGCCCCACAGAAATTGCAATCAGTGATCGGCGAGAAGCCGAACTGGCGAAAAACGGTTTTATGCCGCTGATCCACCGCAAGAACTCGGACTTTGCGGCTTTTATTGGTGCGCAGTCGCTGCAAAAGCCGTTCGAATACAACGACCCTGACGCCACGGCCAATGCCAACCTGGCTGCGCGGCTGCCCTACCTGTTCGCCTGCAATCGCTTTGCGCACTACCTCAAGTGCCTGGTGCGCGACAAGATCGGCTCGTTCAAAGAGCGCGACTCCATGGAGAAATACCTGAACAACTGGATCATGAATTATGTCGACGGCGACCCAGCCAATTCGTCGGAGGTGACTAAGTCGCAGAAACCGCTAGCCGCTGCACACGTTACGGTCGAGGAAGTCCCGGGCAACCCTGGCTACTACACCTCGAAGTTCTTCTTGCGCCCACACTACCAACTCGAAGGGCTCACGGTGTCGCTGCGGCTCGTGTCCAAGTTGCCATCGCTCAAGCAGACGTGATTTGTTGGATACCAATTTGATTTGTAATTACATCTTTTTCACACGGAGAAATTGAAATGCCTACTGATACCCACATCAAGTTCGACGGCGTCGACGGTGAATCTAATCACAAGGACCACAAAGGCGAAATAGAAGTTCTTTCATGGTCATGGGGCATCTCCAACGCCAGCGGCTTGGCGGGCGGCGGCTCGGGCAAAGGCAAGGGAACTCCTGGCGAATTCAACTTTGATCATGAATATGACAAGGCATCACCGGTGCTGTCCAAGAAGTGCGCGCAGGGCGCTCACTTCCCTTCTGTTGTCGTCACTGCACGCAAATCGGGCGATGGGCAGAAGGATTTCCTCAAGGTCACGATGAAAGAAGTGTTTATCACCAGTGTTTCGCCGATGGGCTCGCAGGGCGGCGACCTCAGGGAAAGCGTCCGCATGAGCTATGGTTTCATCGAGTTCGGCTACAAGCCGCAGGATGACAAAGGTGGCATGGGGGGCGAGGTCAAGTTCGGCTGGAACATCAAGTCCACCGAAGTGACCTGAGCAGCGGAGCACTCGCATGCTTGGAGCGTCAACAGCCCGTGGATCGGGCGACATCTTCTTGTCGGTGCAAACAAAGCGCGCTGGCAAGGTCAAGGGCGAGTCAGCCGTGCCCGGACATGAAGACGAGATCGCCATCTCCTCCTGGCGATGGGCCGTGCAGGCCTCGTCGAGCCTGGGCGCAACCGCAGCCACGGCGCGCCGCTCTTACAGCGGCTTGACGGTGGTCAAGGCGATCGACAGTGCGAGCACGGCGCTGCTGTCCGCCCTGGCCACCAATGATGAGGTCAAGGAAAGCGTGTTGACCATGCGCAAGTCGGGTGGCGAAGCCGTAGATTACTTCTTCATCAAGCTCAAGGAAGCGCGTGTCACCCAGATTGAGCATTCGACCAACGAACACGGTGAGGCCAGCGAGGTTGTCACCTTCGCCTTCCGCAAGGTCGAGGTTGAGTACAGGCGGCAGGAGAGCAGCGGTGGCCGCGGCGCGTCGAGTGTTTTTACGGACGAGATCGTCCCTTCCGCATAACACCATGGCCACCGCACAAGAATTTATCACAAACGGCCAACCCAAGGCAGCGCTGTTAGCCCTGGAGCAGCAGGTCAGGGGCCATGCATCCGACGCTAAGCTGCGCGTATTCCTTTTTCAGCTGCTGGCCGTCATGGGCCAGTGGCAACGCGCTTTGACGCAGTTGCAGGTTTGCGGCGAACTCGATGCAGGCACGCTGGCAATGGTCGGCACCTATCGTGAAGCAGTGCAATGCGAAGCCGTGCGCGAGGCAGTCTTCGCCGGTAAGACCTTGCCGCATGTTTTTGGCCGGCCGCAGGCCTGGGTGGCATGGCTTGCCGAGGCGCTCGCCGCCGAGGGTCGCGGTGAGATGGCCGCAGCGGCAAAGCTGCGCACGCAGGCGCTTGAAGCCGCGCCGGCCACCAGCGGTTCTCTCAACGGCCAGGCGTTTGAATGGATTGCCGATGGCGACTCGCGCCTCGGTCCGGTGCTTGAAGCCATCATTAACGGCCGCTACTGCTGGGTGCCGTTCGATGCCGTAAGCAAAGTAACGATGGAGGCGCCGACCGATCTGCGTGACATCGTCTGGTCGCCGGCGCAGCTTGAATTTCCCAATGGCGGCGAGACCGTGGCCTTGCTACCGACACGTTATGTCGGCTCCGCACAGAGCGATGATGGCATGTTGCAACTGGCGCGCCGCACCGAGTGGCTGGAGCTTGCACCCGATCAATTCAGCGGCCTAGGCCAACGCCTACTGGCAACGAACACTCAGGAACTGGGCTTGCTTGAGGTGCGCGAGATCGTGCTGGACACTCCGGCTGCCGACGGTGATGCGAGTTAAGTGCCGTCTATGGCTGCATCAACCGAACTCCGTGATCGCCTTCAGCCTGCGTTGCTCGACCGGCTGACCGACGACGCACCGACATCCGAGGTCGAGGCCGAAGATCGGCGTGTGATGAGCAAGGCATCCTTGCGCCAGGCCGTGATCCGCGATCTCGGCTGGCTGTTCAATGCCACGCAGCCCTTGCTTGCGCGCGAGGCAGCCAAGCATCCGGCGGCGGCTACGTCCGTGCTGAACTACGGTCTGCCGGCATTGGCCGGTGAGCTGGCGTCCAAGATCGATGTGGCTCAGCTTGAAAGATCGATCCGCAAAGCCATCGTTGATTTTGAGCCGCGAATCCTGGCCGAGACCGTCAGTGTGCGCGCAATCGAAGCCGACGACGTCCTGGCCACCCACAACGTTATCGAATTCGAGATCCGCGGTCTGTTGTGGGCGCAGCCGGTGCCGTTGGAAATGCTGCTGCGCACGCAGCTCGACCTTGAAGCTGGCAAAGTGCAAGTGCGCGACTTTACGCCGGGCGCTTTGCAGCGCCCGCCTAACGCTGCGGCGGTTTGATGGATCCGCGACTGCTACGCCTCTACAACGACGAGCTCGCGCACCTGCGAGAGGTCGGCGCTGAGTTCGCACACGAGTTCCCGAAAGTGGCGCGGCGCTTGTCGATGGATGGCCTCGAAGTAGCCGACCCCTACGTGGAACGCCTGCTCGAAGGCTTTGCCTTCATGACCGCGCGCACGCAGTTGAAGCTCGATGCGCAGTATCCGGAGTTCATCGCCCATCTGCTCGAGACGCTGTACCCCAATTTCCTGGCATCGGTGCCGTCGATGATGGTGGCGCGGCTGCACCCGGACCTGACGAATCCCAGCCTAGCCCGCGGCTTGAAGGTTGCGCGAGGCTCGGCGCTGACGAGTACATTGGTGCGAGGTCAGAACACGCATTGCGAGTTCCGCACTGCGCATGAGGTCTGCCTATGGCCGATCGAGATCACGCAGGCTCAGTATCTCGTTCACGCGCCCGATCTGCCGCTGGCGCAATTGCCAGTGGCGCGGCAGATGCGCAGCGCCTTGCGCCTGCGCCTGCGTGCGCATGGTGGCGCCCGATTCGATCAGATGGCGCTGCAGGCGCTGCAGCTGCACATCAGCGCGCCTGGCGATGCCGGCTATCGACTGCACGAGTTGCTAGGCAGTGCGGCGCTGGGCAGCCTGCTGTGGTCGGTGGGTGTACCGGGACAGAGCGTGGCCACGCAGTGGTGCGATGCGCGTTCGTCAGTGGCGCTCACGGGGTACAGCAACGAGCAAGCGCTGCTGCCCGAAACGCTGCGCGCGTTCTCGGCCTACCGGCTGCTGCAGGAACTGGCCGCGCTGCCGCAGCGGTTTCTGTTCTTCGACGTGATGCAGATCGCGCCGCGCCTGGCACACGTGGCAGCTGAAGAAGTCGATCTCGTCATCCCATTTTCGCAAGCCGAAGCAGGCCTTGAAGCCTTGATCGATGCGGCAAGTGTTTCACTGAACTGCACACCGGCGATCAACCTGTTCCCGAAACGCCTGGACCGTATCCAGATCACGCCCGGCATGCATGAGTTCCATGCCGTGCCTGACCGCGCGCGGCCGATGGACTACGAGGTCCACAGCATCGCCTCCCTCACTGGCTACGGTACGGCTCAGGGCGGCGCGCAGGAGTTTTTGCCCTTGTATGCAGCCTTTCACACCGAGGCCGCGCAGCACAATGCCTACTTCACCGTGCGGCGCACGCCGCGCCTGTTGTCACAGAAGCAAACACAGCAAGGCACGCGCTCGGCCTACATCGGCAGCGAAGTCTTCCTGGGGCTGGTTGATCCGCAAGGCGCACCCTACAGCGACGAGCTTCGCCAGATCGCCGTCTCGGCACTTGTGACGCAACGCGATCTTCCCAACCTCCTGCCCGGCACGCCCAACGGCGAAATCAACGACGGCAATCTGTCCTGGGCCATTGACGGTGTGGCGGCCGTCAAGGCTGTGGAGTGCTTGCGCGGACCGACGCGGCCGCTCGCGCGCACCGCACAGGGCGACTACGGTTGGGCGCTGATCAACCACCTGGCGCTCAACCACCTGGCGCTGGCGGGCGAAGACCCGCAGCGGGCCGCTGCGGCCTTGCGCGGCGTGCTGCGTCTGTACGGACCGGAGCAGGATCCGGCATGGCGCAAACAAGTCGAAGGCGTGGTCGCCTTGCGCGCCACACCCGTGACGCGCCGGCTGCCGCACCGCGGGCTGCTTGCCTTTGGCTTGGGCGTGCAGGTCGAGGTCGAGGTCGATGAGCTCGCCTACCAGGGTGCCAGCGCGTTTGTCCTCGGCAGCGTGCTCGATCACTACTTTGCGCGCCAGGCAGCGATCAACACCTTCACGGAAACCATCTTGTATTCGACCACGCGCGGCGTGCTCGCCCGCTGGCCCGCGCGCATCGGTGCAGCGGCGGAGTTGTCACCATGAGCAGCACAGCACCCGCGCGCTATGCCGCGCTGCTGCAAGACCTGCAGCAGCAACCCTACAACCATGACTTCTACGCCGTGATGCGCCGCATCGAGGCGCTGCACGCCGACAGCCCGCGCCTGGGCAAGGCCTTGCGGCCGCGCGATGAGCCGCTGCGCCTGGGACAAGACGCCGAGCTTGACTTCGCCATCGCGTCGATTTCGTCATTTCGAATCAACAGCAGCGGCATGCCGCGCCTGGGCCAGCGCTTCTTCGGCCTGTTTGGGCCGATGGGGCCGATGCCATTCCACCTCTCCGAATATGTGCGTGAGCGCGAACGCCACCATGCTGATTCGTCGCTGGCACGATTTGCCGACACCTTCCATCACCGCGCCTTGCTGCTTTTCTACCGCGCCTGGGCGCAGTCGCAACCCACAGTGCACCTGGACCGACGCAGCGACGACGCGTTCTCGCGCTGGACGGGCGCTGTCTGCGGCCTGGCCCAGCCGGCATTCGAGCATGCCGATAGCATCGTTGCCGATGCCAAACGCCACCGCGCGGCCTTCCTTGCGCGCAGTGCCAGAACCGCCGAAGGCATGGCCAAGTTGCTGCAAGGCTGGTTCGATGTGCCGGTGCGCCTGGAGTCTTATGTCGGGCACTGGCTGCACACGCGCGAAGAAGATCGCACGTGTCTCGTGCGGCGCAACCATCTGCTGCCGCGCAATGTGCTCGGCCAAAGCGCCGTGGCGGGTGACCGGGTCTGGGATCGGCAGTACAAGTTTCGCCTGCACCTCGGGCCGATGACGTTGGCGCAGTACCGGCAGTTCCTGCCCGGCCAGCCCTCGATCACCGAGCTGCGCGATTGGGTTCGCCAGTACGTTGGCCTCGGCCTGGCCTTCGACGTCGCCCTGCACCTTCGCGCAGCACAGGTGCCGCGCCTTCGACTTGGCCGGCGCGGGGAAACACCCACCCAGCTGGGCTGGACTACCTGGCTCGGCAAGCGCAGCGCGCACGCCGACCGCTCCGACCTGCGCCTGAGTCCGGCCAGGCTTTCACGTTTCAAGGACCAGAGCCATGGCTGAAATCAGTCGCACCGCGTTGTTCGGCAAGTTGAACCCACTGGCCTACAAGGCCATCGAGGGCGCGACCGTGTTGTGCAAGATGCGTGGCAACCCATATGTCGAACTGCAGCACTGGCTGCAACAGATCCTGAATACGCAAGACAGCGATCTGCACCGCATCGTCAAGCACTACGAGCTCGACGCCTCGGCACTGGTGGCCGATCTCACGCGTGCACTCGACCGGTTGCCGCGTGGCGCGTCGTCGGTGACCGATCTGTCGAGCTTCATCGAAGACGCGGTCGAACGCGCCTGGGTTTATGGCTCGTTGATGTTCGGCGAGCGCCAGGTGCGCAGCGGCCACCTGCTGGTGGGCATGTTGAAGACGGCATCGCTGCGCAACACCTTGTTCTCGATCTCGCGCCAGTTTGAGCGCGTCAAGCTCGAAGACCTGTGCGACCACTTTGCGCAACTGCTCGCCGGCTCGCCGGAGAACCAGCTGGCTGCCAGCGACGCACAAGGCGAGCCGGGCGAGGCCAGCGGCGCCATGGCGCCCGCAGACATGGGCAAGCAGGGGGCGCTCAAGCGTTTCACCACCGACCTGACTGAACAAGCGCGCAGCGGCAAAATGGATCCGATCGTCGGGCGTGACGACGAGATTCGCCAGGTCGTCGACATCCTGATGCGCCGCCGCCAGAACAACCCGATCCTGGTTGGCGAAGCCGGTGTCGGCAAGACCGCGGTGGTGGAAGGCTTCGCGCAGCGCATCGCGCGCGGCGACGTGCCGCCGTCATTGAAGGACGTGGCGCTGCGCGCGCTCGACATTGGCCTGCTGCAGGCCGGCGCCAGCATGAAGGGCGAGTTCGAGCAGCGCCTGCGTTCGGTGATCGACGAGGTGCAGGCTTCGGCGCAGCCGATCATCCTGTTCATCGACGAAACGCACACGCTCGTCGGCGCCGGCGGTGCGGCAGGCACGGGTGACGCCGCCAACCTGCTCAAGCCCGCGCTGGCGCGAGGCCAGCTGCGCACCATCGGCGCGACCACCTTTGCCGAGTACAAGAAGCACATCGAAAAAGACCCGGCGCTGACGCGGCGCTTCCAGAGCGTGCAGATCGACGAGCCCGACGAGCCCAAGGCGCTGCTGATGATGCGCGGCGTGGCCAGCACGATGGAGCGCCACCACAAGGTGCAGATCTTCGACGAGGCGCTCGAAGCGGCGGTGAAGCTCTCGCACCGCTACATCCCGGCGCGGCAGTTGCCCGACAAATCGGTGAGCCTGCTCGATACTGCCTGCGCGCGCGTTGCGGTGAGCCTGCACGCTACGCCTGCCGAGGTGGACGACTCGGCCAAACGCATCGAAGCGCTAGAAACCGAGTTGCAGATCATCGGCCGCGAGTCGGCCATCGGCGTCGATACGGTGCAGCGTGAGGCCAACGCAAAGGCGTTGCTGAGCGACGAGCGGACTCGTTTCGATGCCGTGAACGAACGTTGGCGCACTGAGAAGGAGCTGGTCGATCGGCTGCTTGCGCTGCGGGCCAGGTTGCGGGACGGCGGCGCGCCGGTGGAAGGCGAAGCAGTCGGCGAAGGCGTGTTGTCACCCGAAGCCCGAGCGGCAGCGCTCGCGCAGCTCAAGGATCTGCAAGCGCAACTGGAGCAATTGCAAGGCGAGACGCCGCTGATCTTGCCGACGGTAGACTACCAGGCCGTGGCCTCGGTGGTGGCCGACTGGACCGGCATCCCCGTCGGCCGCATGGCGGCCAACGAGATCGGCAACATTCTGAACCTGCCTGCCACGCTCGGCCAGCGCGTGATCGGCAAAGACCATGCGATGGAGATGATCGCCAAGCGCATCCAGACCTCGCGCGCCGGCCTCGACAACCCGGGCAAACCGATCGGCGTTTTCATGCT
>JBBQZA010000066.1:0-14253 GCA_038208175.1 Burkholderiales bacterium | reverse complement strand
GGGCGGGAGAGGGGCGGGGGGTATGAGTGGGGAAAATAATAGTCAGGCATTGAACTGCAGTGCCGCCAGCCCGGCATAGACGCCGCCGCGCTTGATCAATTCGGTGTGCGTGCCCTGTTCCACCAGTTGACCATGATCCAGCACCACGATCAGGTCGGCCTTTTGTACTGTGGCCAGACGGTGTGCGATGACCAAGGTCGTGCGGCCCTGCATCGCGCTTTCCAGCGCCGCCTGCACCATGCGTTCGCTCTCGGCATCGAGCGCGCTGGTGGCCTCATCCAGCAGCAGCAGCGGCGGGTTCTTCAGCATGGCGCGGGCAATCGCAATGCGCTGGCGCTGGCCACCTGAAAGGCGCACGCCGCGTTCACCGAGGAAGGTGTTATAGCCTTCGGGCAAAGCGTTGATGAATTCATGCGCAAAGGCCGCCTGCGCGGCATGCCTGACTTCGGCGTCGCTGGCATCCGGTTTGCCGTAGCGGATGTTTTCCAGTGCGCTGCTGGAGAAAATGACCGCATCCTGCGGCACGATGCCGATGCGCTGACGCAGATCGTGCAGCGCCAGTTGTCGGGTGTCGGCGCCATCGAGCACGATGCGGCCTGCGGCCGGGTCGTAGAAGCGCAGCAGCAACTGAAACACGGTGCTCTTGCCCGCGCCGCTGGGCCCCACCAGAGCCACGGTCTGGCCGGAGCGGACCTGAAGCGAGAAGTGATTCAGTGCGGCCTGCTTGGGTCGTGACGGATAGTGAAAACCGATGTCCTGAAATTCGATGGCGCTGCCAGCCTGCTGCAGCGGCGCCACTATTGGGTCGCGTGGGGAGGTGATCGGCGAGTGGCTGTCCAGCAGTTCCATCAAACGCTCGGTGGCACCGGCAGCGCGCAGCAGGTCGCCATAGACCTCACCCAGAATGGCGAAGGCGCTGGCCAGAATGATCACGTACATCACGGTCTGTCCCAGGTCCCCGGCGCTGATGCGTCCGGCCATGACCGCTTGCGTGCCCTGGTACAGACCCCACAGCAGGGCGGCCGAGGTGGCAATGATGACAAAGGCGACCAATGCCGAGCGTGCCTTGGTGCGCCGCACGGCCGTCTTGAAGGCGTTCTCGGTGGAGGCGTTGAAGCGGACCGACTCGCGTGCCTCGGCGGTATAACTTTGCACCACCGGAATGGCTTTCAGCACCTCGGCGGCGATGGCGCTGGAGTCGGCGATGCGGTCCTGGCTGGCGCGCGAGAGCTTGCGCACGCGCCGGCCAAACCACAGCGCCGGAACGACCACCAGGACCAGCACCCCGATGACCTGAAACATGACGTAGGGGTTGGTCCAGACCAGCATGGCGAGGGCGCCGATTCCCATCACCGCGTTGCGCAATCCCATCGAAAGCGAGGAGCCGACCACGGTTTGCACCAGCGTCGTGTCGGCCGACAGGCGCGACAGCACTTCGCCGGTCTGGGTGGTCTCGAAAAACTCAGGGCTTTGCTGCAGCACATGGCTGTAGACGGCATTGCGCAGATCCGAGGTCACCCGCTCGCCAAGCCAGCTCACCATGTAAAAGCGTGCCGCCGAAAACAGGCCCAAGGCCACCGCGACGGCAAACAAGGCCACAAAGTGCTCGCGCAAGGCCATGACCTGGCTACCCTTGTCGGATTGCACCAGGCCGGTGTCAATCAGGCTGCGCAGCGCGACCGGGAACGCCAGCGTGGCGACTGCAGCCAGCACCAGGAAAGTCAGCGCCAGCGCGATGCGGCCGCGGTAAGGCAGTAGGAAAGGCCAAAGGCCCGACAGCGAACGCGGTGAGGCCTTGGCGGGGGTGGAGGGAAGTGCGGGAAGGGCGGTGCTCATGGTGCAAAGTGTATCCAGAATCAGAAAAATAGGTTGCCACACCAAACAAAGCCTTGACAATAATTGCCTAAGCAAATAACAATATTGACATGCCGAAGACCCTTCACTCCGCACCCTTGCCTCCTGCCGATGCAGTGCACGGTGCCAACGTCGATTTTTACCAACCCGATGGCTACCGCCCGGACGAGAGCATCGGGTATCTGATGCGGCGCGTGCTGTCGGCAGTGACTTCTGGGATCGAACACGAGCTTGAGCCCTGTGACCTGACCAGCGCCCAATGGTTGCCGCTGCTTAAATTGTTCATGGGCCAGACCTCCACGGTGGCCGAGCTGGCGCGTGGTTGTCACCTTGACGCTGGCGCCATGACCCGCCTGCTGGACCGCCTTGAAGCCAAAGGGCTGTGCCGGCGACTGCGCTCAGTCGAGGACAGACGGGTCGTCCATATCGAGTTGACGCCTGCGGGGCGCGCCGCAGCCACCGGCATTCCTGCCGTGCTGTGCCGCGTGCAGAACGCCTTTCTGGCCGGTTTCTCGGTCGAGGAATTTGAGGTCCTGAAGGGCCTGTTGCGTCGCATGCTGGCCAACGCGCAATCAGGGTCCCAGACCCCATGCAAGTCGCTGCCGGGAGATCTGCGTGCCATCTGATCAGCACTTGAACGTTTCCAGAGGCTGGCGTTTCTGGTCTGCGTTACTGACTGTCTTCGCACTCGTTTTGGCGGGCTGCACCAGTTCGCCCGGCGCACCGGTGCAAGCCGCTTTGCGCGATGCGCCTTCCTTGGGTTTGCCGAGCGACCCAGGTCACCTCATTGGGCTGGAGGCGCAGTGGTGGCGAGAGTTTGGAGACCCGCAACTGGACCAGCTGGTTGAACTGGCGCTGCGTGCCAACCCGAGCCTCAAGATCGTCGAGGCTCGCTTGGCGCGCGCCCGGGCGCTGGCTGATGTGACGGCCGACGCCAGCCTGCCGCAGATCAATGTCGGCCTCGACGCCACACGACAGAAGTTCACGGCCACCGGCCTTTATCCACCGCCGCCCGCACGCTGCTGGCGAGCAATGTGGCGCGCAGTTACTTCCAGCTGGTTCGCCTGAACGAGCAACTGGGACTGGCACGGCGTGTGCTAGTCCAACGAGAGCACAGTTTGAAGCTGGTGCAGGAGCGCTTCCAGGCGGGGCTCGATACAAGGCTGGAATTACGGCAGAGTGAGGGCCCCTTGCCCGACGCCAGGCAGCAGATCGAAGCTCTGCGGGAGCAGATCGGTCTGACGCAGCATGCGCTGGCGGCTCTTGTTGGGCAACCCGAACATCCTGAGGCCCTGGTCGTTCCGGGACAGTTGGCGCTGAAAGTTCCTGTCATCGCCAGCACCTTGCCTTCCGATTTGCTGGGCCGACGTGCCGACATCACGGCGGCGCGCTGGCGAGTCGAGGCGGCAACGCAGGACGTCAGCAATGCGCGCAGCCAGTTCTATCCCAACATCAATCTGGTGGCGTTTGCGGGTGCCTCCAGCATCGGTCTGGACCGTTTGTTTGGCGCCGGCAGCGAACAGTGGGGTCTGGGCCCGGCGCTGCGATTGCCGCTGTTTGACGGTGGTCGCTTGAAGGCCAATCTGCGTGGCAAGGCCGCCGATCTGGACGCTGCCATCGAGAGCTACAACGCGAATGTTATCGAGGCCGTACGCGAAGTCACCGACCATCTGGTGTCGTCGCTATCAGTGGCTCGTCAACAGCTTGAGCAACGCGCGCTGCAAGCCTCGGTCGAACACGCCTACACGCTGGCCCTGCAACGTTTTGATGCCGGGCTGGTGAGCTATCTGGCAGTACTCAACGCTGAAACAGCGGTACTGAGTCAGCGCCGCCAGAGCATCGAGCTGACGGCCCGCGCGCTTGACAACCAGCTTGCCCTGATGCGCGCTTTGGGCGGAGGCTACCGCTCCAATCTGCCCGGCACATTGGTCCAATAGTAAGCCTTCCTTTTCCATTTCGAATACCATGACTGCACCTGAAAATTCTGTTCCCCAGCCAAGCGCTTTACCCAATCCGGTGCGAAAAAAAGCGCTGCTGACACTGACCGGCGTCGTTGTCGTCGCTGGCCTCGCATGGACCGCCTACGAATGGCTGGTGGCCAGTCACTATGAGTCGACCGACAACGCCTATGTGCAAGGCAACGTGATCCAGATCACGCCGCAGATCGGTGGCACCGTGACGGCGATTCTGGCGGACGACACCGACTTTGTGAAAGCCGGTCAGGCGCTGGTCAAGCTGGATCCGGCCGACGCCAGCGTGGCGCTGGATCAGGCCCGTGCTGGCCTGGCCCAGGCCGTGCGTCAGGTGCGTACGCTGTATGCCAACAACGCCACCTTGACGGCGCAAGTCGCGCTGCGCGAGACCGAGGTGGCCAGGGCTCAAACCGAAATTGCTCGTGCCACTGACGATTTGAACCGGCGCCAGCCGCTGATTCAGAACGGCGCGATCTCGAAAGAGGAACTGAGCCACGCGCAGACGCAGCTTGCGAGCGCCGGCAACGCGCTGGCCTCCGCACAGGCTGCGGTCGCCGCAGCCAGACAACAGTTGGTCAGCAATCAGGCCATGACGGATGGAACCGCCATCGACCAGCACCCTAGCGTGCAGGCGGCGGCGACCAAGGTGCGCGAGGCCTGGCTGACGACGCAGCGCGCTGCCCTGCCAGCGCCGGTCGATGGGTTCGTGGCACGGCGCACGGTGCAACTCGGTCAGCGCGTTGCGGCCGGAACTCCCTTGATGGCCATTGTTCCGCTGAATCAATTGTGGGTTGACGCCAATTTCAAGGAAGTGCAATTGCGCAACATCCGTCTTGGCCAGAGCGTCAAATTGACCGCCGATCTGTATGGCAAAAAGGTTGAATACGACGGCTTGGTAGCCGGGCTGGGCATCGGGACCGGTGCGGCATTCGCGCTGCTGCCGGCGCAGAACGCCACTGGCAACTGGATCAAGGTGGTGCAGCGGGTGCCAGTGCGTGTGACGCTGGACAAGGCTGCGAAGAACCCTTTGCGGGTCGGCTTATCGATGGAGGCCACGGTGGACGTCAGCAAGCAGGATGGCAAGATGCTGGCCGATGCACCGCGTGCCGCGGCATTGGTGCAGACTGCGGTCTATGAGTCGCTCGATAGCGGCGCTACCGAAGAAGTTCGCAGAATAGTGGCGGCCAATCTGGCTCGTCCCTGATTCGAGCGCGGCATGGCTAACGCACCGCAAAGCATGCCGCTGGCGCCGCTGCAGGGTTCGGTCCGCACCTGGGGCACCATTGCCTTGTCGCTGGCCACTTTCATGAATGTGCTGGACTCGTCGATTGCCAATGTCTCGCTGCCCGCGATCGCCGGTGATCTGGGGGTCAGCACCAATCAGGGAACCTGGGTGATTACCAGCTTTGGTGTTGCCAACGCCATCGCGCTGCCGCTGACCGGTTGGTTGTCACAGCGTTTTGGGCAGGTTCGCCTGTTTGTCACCAGCGTCCTGCTGTTTGTGCTGACCTCCTGGCTCTGTGGTCTGGCATCCAACATGACGATGCTGATCATCTTTCGCGCGCTGCAGGGTTTTGTCGCCGGACCGATGATCCCCTTGTCGCAGGGGCTGTTGCTGGCAAGTTATCCGCCCCAACTGGCCGGGCTGGCGATGGGCTTGTGGGCGATTACGACGCTGGTGGCTCCGGTCATGGGGCCCCTGCTGGGTGGCTGGATCACCGACAACAGCTACTGGTCCTGGATTTTTTACATCAACATCCCGATCGGCTTTCTGTCGGCTTTCATGGTCTGGACGATCTACCACAAGCGCGAAAGCGTGACGCACAAACTGCCGATCGATGCTGTCGGGCTGGGCCTGCTGGTGTTGTGGGTAGGGGCCTTGCAGATCATGCTCGACAAAGGCAAGGAGCTTGATTGGTTCCATTCCCCCGAGGTCGGGGCGCTGGGGCTGGTGGCGCTGGTGGGTTGTGCATTTTTTCTCGCCTGGGAACTCACCGAAGCGCATCCGGTGGTGGAACTGCGCCTGTTCAAGCAGCGCAACTTCTGGGCCGGTACGCTGGCCATCGCGATGGGTTATGGACTGTTCTTCGGCAATGTGCTGCTGTTGCCCTTGTGGTTGCAGCAGTTCATGGGCTACCCGTCGATCGACGCCGGCATGTTGCTGGCGCCGGTGGGCCTGTTTGCCATGATCCTGTCGCCGATCGTCGGTAAGAACATCAACCGCGTCGACCCACGCTATCTGGCCAGTTTTGCCTTTCTGGTGTTTGCGCTGGTACTCGTGATGCGTTCGCACTTCAACACGCAGGCCGACTTCGGCACCATTCTGGTGCCGACCCTGATACAGGGTATCGCCATGTCCTGCTTCTTTATTCCGCTATCGGTCATCTTGCTTTCCGGCATCCCGCTGGACAAGATTCCTGCAGCCTCTGGCTTATCCAGTTTTGTCCGTATCGTTGCGGGCTCGTTTGGCACCTCGATTGCCACCACCGCATGACAGGACCGGGCCGCCATCCACCATGCCCAACTGGCAGAATCCATCAATCAGGGCAACCTGGCTGCGACCCAGGTATTGGGTGCCATGAGCAACGCCGGACTGACACCGGAACAGGCGCTGGCGCAGGTCAATCGCTTGCTGGATCAGCAGGCTTATATGCTGGCCGCCAACGATGTGTTTTATGCCTCGGCCCTGATGTTTCTGCTGCTGATTCCGGTGGTCTGGTTGACACGGCCCAGACGCATGACTCCCGGCAATGCGGATGCCGCCGCCGGGGCCCATTAGGCACTACAACCGAAGCGCGCCGGCGTATCCGGTCATCTCCAGATAGCCATGGCCGACGAGCTTGCCCTGGCTGTCAAACAATTCACTCAAGCCTTCCCAATAGACCGCGCCAGTGGAGCTGCGACTGTCCAGTTCCTGGTTGTCTATGACGGCCTTGACGGTATAGATAGCGGTCGGTGTGCGGACGCGCCACCCAACCGGATAGCGCGCTCGCGTCAAGTCACTGTTCCATTGGCGCAGCGCTTCAAATTGCAGATCCTTGTTGCCGAAAACAATAGGCGCTGCAGCTGTACCGGGCTGGCGAAAGGAACCGCCATGCCATAGCGCCTGTCCTGCCTTGTCGCGGATTTGAAACGCCGTCAATGCGCTGCCATCGAGCAGGTTGATGCCGATCCAGTCCCATCCGACAGCTTGCGGGTGAAGCAATGCCTGACTCCATTCATGGTCCAGCCAGGCGCTGCCCTGCACCGGCATCGACTGACCCCGCAAGCTCAGGCTGCCTCCGACCTGAAGCTGTGGCAAGCTGTAGTAGAAGCTGGCCTGCTGCGGGTCCGGACCCTTGCGTGAGAGCCCCCGCTCGCCTTGCAGCAACAGACTCTGGGTCTCGGACAATTCAAGCTCGAAGCCAAAGTTCTTGCCGCTTGCCGTTGCCCGGTAGCGACTGGCTTCGCGCTGCAGCGACCAATCCCGTAGTGTCACAGCAGTATCCCGCTCGCTGGCCTGTGCCAGACCGAAACCGGCGCGCGCAATGCGCTGGTCATGCCAAAGCTTTTTGGCTGCGACATCGGTCACGGCAGCGTGAGCAAAGACCAACTGCTTGGCGGCAAACGCCGATGTCATGCCCTGCGTGTCCGGCACGCGTGAGCGAAAAAATGTCAACTGAAAACCGAACTCCCTCTGCGCCGACAGCAAGCGGCCGGTGATGTACCACCATTCAATCGCAAAGTCCGGGTGGCTGCCCAGATCACGCGGAAACCGCATACCGGGGTCTGGCGCAGCCGGTGACTGCCCGGGCCACAGCGAGGTCGCCAGAGCAGTCGCCAACAGTTGCCGTCGCGAGATCGCAGGGCAGTCGCGTTGCATGGCGGCAAAGCAGGGCAGGGGCAGTGGTATGAGATGCGTGTCAGCGCTGCGCTGGTAGTCGGGCTCGATCAGCGCAATCGCGTGGTGGAACCTTGAGCCAGCGAGGTTGTTCATGAGGAGTGGAAAGATCTCATTGCTTTGTTTGTTCACTGCAAGTACTGAGTATCCTTGACAGCTTTGTGAGCGTCAATTGGTGTGCCAATGAAATGTGTTTTCGATATCGCAACATTTGAAACACGGCCCGCGATGGCTACACTGGCTGCGTTTGGCTTGCTTACAGCCTGAGCACAATGATGGAGGAGCAATCATGGTGATTCGAATTGTCAAATTGGGAACTTATCGGGTACCGGGTGAAGGTCTACGGATAGGCACCGTGCGGCGGCCCCCGCGTGGCGTTCCAAAGACCGAGTTTGCGCGTCAGAACTGGTACGACGTTTGGTATCCGAACCTGGCGCCGAGCGTGGAGACCATGAAATTGGGTCAACAGGCGGATGACGAAGTGAAGTGGAACGCGTTCGCCAAGCGCTATCGCTCCGAGATGAAAACGCCCGATGCAAGCCGGACGATTCAACTGTTGGCCAGACTATCGCAGAACGCCAATTTTTCGATGGGATGCTACTGCCAGGATGAGAACCGTTGCCACCGTTCGCTGCTACGCGAACTGTTGAAAGAACAGGGCGCTGTTCTGGCAGCCTGAGTGCCGAAGTGCTCCGGGCCACCTGGTGCCACGTCGCTGAATCTTTGATCGCCAAAGCGATCAGGCCGGGAACGCCAGCCTGATCCTCTGCGCGGTGCCTACTTGTTGTAGACCGGCTCCGCAGTGGCAGTCGTTTTGGCGGGTCGCGGATCCTTGTTAAAAGTGTGTGTCCGTACAAAAACGCCTTGCACCGTCTGCCCTGTTCCAGGCATGAACTTCTCGACCGTGTAAGAGGCATCGTGACATGATTTACACGTATCTTTGGCGGCGATCATCTTCGGCTTGTCTTCGGTGGCGTGGGCCGAATGACACGAAGAACAACTCATCTGATCCTTGCCTTTGTTGGTCTTGTAGTGCTTGGACTGGATGTATTCCTGATACTGCTGATGGTGCTTGCCGGCTTCATAGATGCCGCTGCTCTTTGCTTTGTCGTCAAGTATGAATGCCCCGGCCAGATCGCCTTTGTATACCGCGTCAATCTTGTCTTCAGGTTGAACGCCCGGAATGACCACATGCTCTGGGTACCATTTGGTCCAGTCTTCGCTTGGCTGCCACGACTTTCCGACTTGCGGATGCGGCATATGTTCCGATGAGGCACCCTGTGCCGTCTTGAACAGTTCATTCTCGGCGCGGATATGGCAGTAGCCACAGACCCGGGTTTTCTCCTCGACAGATTTGCCCTTGGCCGAATAGATCGACTCTTTCTTCTTGGTCTTGAGGTGAGTCGAACCAGGGCCATGACAGGACTCGCAGCCGACATTGATCTCGGCCATGGCCCACTTCTGCGCTGCCGGGTTCTTCTCGTCGTACGAGGTCAGGCGAAAACCGGTTGAATGGCAGGTGCCGCAGTTGGTCTCCCAGTCATTCTTGTTGCCATAGCCCTCCCACTGCTTACTGACGTTGTTCCATTGCTTGTCCAGGAAGAGGTGACCGCCGGTCGTCGAGTTCTTCACCAGAAAACGCTGTTTCCACTTCGATCCGACGACGTAAACAACATCGTTGAGGGTCGCTGCGGCTCCGGTCAGGTTGACCTTGGTCGGGCCGCCGTTGCCCCATTGCGCTACGACATCCTTCAAGACTGCCGCGTCCTTGGGGCGAACCATCTTGGAATGGTAGGACTGTTTCCAGGAGTCATATTCAACGTCGTGGCATTTCCCGCATTTCTCGGATCCGACATAAGTAGCATCTTGAGCCGACACCAGACCGGAGCCTAAGCTGATGGCCAGGGCTGCCGCTGCCAACAGGGGCCTCGACATGGTTGACATGTATTTCATCAGCATCTTCTTCTCCAAAGCGGGTTAATTACAAGATAATTCACTTCTTCACTAGCAAGCATCATGCCAACCTTGATCGAACTTCGACACCCTTGCATTCAGGCGAAATGCGACTCGTGGCGCCATTAATTTAATGGAAACGGTGGCCAATGCGTCATCACAAAATCGTGACACTTGTCACGATTTAATGACAACCAAAGGACTCTTTGGAGAGTCCGGACTTAATGAGAAAGGCTGAGCGCAAGGCGCCCTGGTTGCCAGACAATCCACCAAAGAAGCCCGACAGCAGCCCTCCGACAGGAAGCCAACTTGAAGGGAATGCGAGACGTGCAAATGCGGGCGAGAGTTCCAGCAAAGCGAATCCTGTGATGACCATCCCGATCGAATCCTTGACCGCCGTCATGGCAATGGCTGTTGACACCGGAAAGAAGAGAGCGAAGACCGGCGTCAGAATCGTGCCCAGACCAAACCCGGAGAACAGTGTCAGCCCGGAGGCGATCAGCGCACTGACGCTAAGGATCAAAAAGATATCCGTGGCGCTGGAAGAAAAAAGCGGACCGTCCAAAGGATGGTCGGCCCGCAAATCAGAAGTGTGTAGCCAGCGCAGTCGGCTGGCTTTTGTTCTTACTTCTTGAACACCAGGTACATCGGCTCGTCGGTGGTGGCGTGGCGAACCTGCGCATTGTCAAAGGCGGCAAAACCAAATCCGTAACGGGCGCCAAGGTCGGAGAACTGCACATCAAATTTGCTGCCAGTCACCAGTTTGCGGCTGATCACCGAAGTGTGCATGCCGTTGGTGTAGCTGTTGGCAGTGCGCACGTCCCCAGCGTCGGTTCCGGCTTGCGACATGATGAAGATGGAGGCCACTTCGTCGCCCGTCTTGAACTTGCTGTTGTCAAAAGCTGCTTCGTTGCCCTTCTTGATGTAGTAGGTGCCACCAGCATTGGCGGGTTTTGCGTCCGCGTTCATGAATTCAGGCACGCCGTTCACCAGTTTGATGTTGGCGTATTCACTTGGGCCTGGGTCGCCTTTGCGGCCGGCATTGGGGGCTGTTTTCGGGTCATAGCGCGTGTCGTCGGTGTATTGGTCGTGTACTAGGCCGTTCGGTCCGGTGCGTACGCCCTTCATGTGCCACATGTCGAGCAATTGCCCTGGCAGATTGGTGTATTTGTTGCCGTACGGTTTAGCCTGGCCTTCATGGCATGCCATGGCACAGCCTTCTTTGGAGAACGGTTTTGCCGTAGCTTCATTCACAGGCCAGAGCATGGCCCATTTGTCTTCGTAGTACATATTGTCGTCGCCGCCCTTGTCCGACGGGTCGACAAGCTTTTTCCAGCTTCCATCAGCTTGCTTCTGGTACGGCATCCGACGCACCGAATTGGTCGGGTCTTTGTACTGGATCAGCATGTACAGCATGTCGGCGGTGTAGGCAGCTTTCAGGGTAACTACCGTTTCACCCTTCTCGCCAGGTTTGGCTCCGAAGTTGGCCCCGCCCGTCGCGGGCGCTGACAGAGGTCTGGCCCTGGCCCATACGGGATCGTTGGCACCAGCTGCCAGATCCGGCGCCGTGCTGGTGAATGCGGCTACCAGGGAGTCCGGCGACACCTTTTCTTCGACCGCTTGGCAGCCCATCAGTCCGAGTGTCGCCAGCGTCACGGCGCCAAGGGAGAAAAGGGAAGATCTTTTCATGGTCAGTTCCTATAGAGTTGAAAATAATGCCCAGAAAACACGTTGGCTCCATGGTGCTGAACACTGAGATAGCAACCCTCGTGCCAACGCGAAAAATCATTGTACCGAATCCAAAATCGTCTTACCTCAGAGGGAAATGGGTGTGGCGTGCCCCGACGGGGACAACTCCCAAAAGTCCGGTGTCATCATAAAATCGTGACATATGTCACGCTTTTATGACAACTTTGGCACGCTCCAGATGACCATAGATATTTTGCCGCGCTACTCCGGAAAGGCGCGAAGCCTCCGAAATATTGCCGTCGGCCACCTGCAGCAGTGCAGAAAAATAGTTGCGTTCAAAGCGCAGGTGCGCTTCCCGATACGGCAAAGGCTGAGTGGGTAGCACAAAAGCGTCGGTTGTAGCGCTGGCAATCCCGAGGTCGGCGCAGGTCACCGGAGCGCCAGCGTTGATGACTACGGCCCGTTCGATCGTATGTTTGAGTTCTCTTACATTGCCGGCCCAGTGGGCCGCTTCCAGTGTGGTTATGGCATCGCTCTGCAAAGGACCAGCAGCTTTGTTGAACTTCCGGTTGAAATGGTCGAGGAAGAACAGCGCCAGCGGAAGAATGTCTTCACGGCGTTCCCGCAGCGGTGGCACGCGCAGCGGAACCACATTGATGCGGTAGTAAAGGTCGGAGCGAAAACGCCCAGATGCCACCTCCACGTCCAGCGGTTTATTGGTGGCGCAAATGAGCCGGAAATTGGAGGGGCGCTGCACGGTACTGCCGAGCCGAACGAACGTGCCCTCCTGCAGCACGCGCAGCAGACTGACCTGGAGTTTGGGGCTCATGTCGGCGATCTCGTCGAGCAGGATGGTGCCGTTATTTGCTTCCTCGAAATACCCCGCCGTGGTCTTGACTGCACCCGTAAAAGAGCCCTTCTCATAGCCGAATAAGGCGGCTTCAATCAGTGACTCCGACAAGGCCCCGCAATTGAGTTCTTTCATCGGTCCCTGAGCACGGTCGCTCAATGAGTGAAGCAACTTGGCAATCACTTCCTTGCCGGTTCCGCTTTCGCCTTCAATCAGCACCGTGGTATCCAGCGGCGCCGCCTGGCGTAACTGCACCAGAAGTTTTTCCATGGCGACCGAATGGCTGATGATGATCGGGTCACCAGCGCGCGAGGTCAGTATTTCCCGCAGATCAGCGATCTCCCGGTAGGCGCGGTCCATTTCCAGGGCTTTGGCAATGACCGCTTCGAGTTCCTCCAGGTTCTCGAACGGTTTGGTCAGGTAGTCGAACAAGCCCTCGCGCACGGCCCGCATTGCATCACGCACTTCGGCATAGCCAGTGATCATTAACGCCGTTTGCCGTGGCCTGAGTTTGCGCATTTCGGCAAACAGGTCAAGGCCGTTGCCGTCGGGCAGGCGTTGATCGAGGATCACCAGATTGAAATCACCCAGGTCAAAGGCACGACGTGCTTCAGCGACATTGGTTACGCTAAGAAGATCGATGTTGCCGTCGCGCAGCAGGTTCTCGAACAGTCTTCGCGTAAACGGATCATCATCGACAAGGAGTATTTTGGACTTCATGGCATGGTCATCATCGGCAGCCAAATACTGAATCTGGCGCCGCCTTCCACCAAGTTCTCAGCAAGAACCACGCCACCATGCTTCATGACGATGTGCTGGGCCACCGAAAGTCCAAGGCCTGTGCCGCTGGACCGGGTGGTGAAGAATGGCTTGAACAGCTTGGCGGCCGTCTCGCTGCCAAAACCGGGTCCGGCGTCGGTCACACTGAGTCGAACACCCGAAACCCCGTCGCGCTCGGCCAAGGCCACGGCAACGTGGACCTGCTTGTCAGGTGCGGCAAGGATCGCGTTGTGAACCAGATTGAACAAGGCCTGACGAATCAGAACCGGATCCACGTTGAGCATGATGTTCTGCTCAGGAGCGGCAAAATCGACGGCGTGATGCAGGTCAATACTCTGGTGGCAAAAGGTGATGGTGTCCTGAACCAGTTCCTTGATGTCGGTCGGCTGGCGGGTCGAGCGCGATACCTGGTTGATTCGCAAAATACGCTGCACGATGTCTCTGCACTCCGTCCCTGCTTTGCGCACTTCGGCCAGCAATTCCGATACTCGCTGAGGATTCTGTACCTGGCGCTCGGCCAGTTGGGTCAGGTTGATGACACCGACCAGCGGGTTGTTAAGTTGGTGGGCAATTTCACCGACCAACTCACCCATGGCTGACATCTTCTCGATTTGAACAATGCGATCGTGTTCAAGTGTCAATTTGCTTAGGTTTGACTCGGCCGTCTTTTGCCGGTTGTAGACCAGGCTGAACAGCTTGTAGAGCGCAACAAACAATACCAGACCAGCGGCACCGACAACCATCCATAAAAGATAAAGACCTTGCTGAATGGTTCGGTTCAGGTCATGCGGGTCACGGTAGAGTGACAGGACGCCGATGACGTTCGGCGTTGGCTTGCCATTTTGTTGCAAGAAGATCGGAACATAGCATTCGATCGTTCCTGCAGTCGGCCCTTGCAGTTCCATATGGACGTCATGCTTGGAGGAGTTGAAGATCGCTTGAACCTCTCCGCCCATCGCCCGGCTCAAAAGATCCAGGTGGACAGGCAGTTTTCCACCTATCAGAACGGGTTCGTCTGACCAGACGATGGTCTTATCGCGGTTGAATACTTTGATTAGCGTTGTATCCGGCAGGCTTTTCAAAATGTCAAAGCTCTGGTCGAGGCGATTTCGCACCTCGGCATCGGTATAGTTTTGCAGATCGGATGCAGAGACGCCATGCTCCACGGCCAATGCATTGACCATGTCACGCACGATGGCGGCTTCCCGATCAATGATCGACTGGCGGAAGAAAGGAGCCTGTATCAGCCCGGTGCCAATCACCATCGCGGTGAT
>JBBQZA010000065.1:0-14260 GCA_038208175.1 Burkholderiales bacterium | reverse complement strand
GGACCCAATCCCTGGCAGCAGACCAGTTGGGACTGGCGTGCCGCGGGCAACTTCATCTGCGGCGGCGCCGGCACCGGACTCTTGATGGCGACGGCGCTGTTTGCGGCGCCTGCTTCGACCCTGATGTCGGCAACCAGCTGGCTGCTATTTTGCGGGCTGGCGCTGGTTGGCCTGGGCCTCTTTTCGGTCTGGCTTGAAATTGGACGTCCGCTGCGAGCGCTGCATGTGTTCCTCAACCCACAGACCTCCTGGATGTCGCGCGAAGCCTTCGTCGGCGTGCTCCTGTTCCCGGCTGGCTTGCTGGCGATGCTGGGCTGGAGCGGCTGGAACTGGATCACCGCATTGCTGGCGCTGCTTTTTCTGTATTGCCAAAGTCGTATGTTGCCGGCGGCGCGTGGCATTCCGGCCTGGCGCTCGGGCTTGATGTCGCCACTCTTTATGCTCACCGCCGCTTGTGAAGGTTGCGGCATATTTCTGCTACTCGGGATTTATCACGCGCGGGTCTCAGGCGCCGCACTGATTCTGTTCGGGGTCTTGCTGGTGCTGCGCATGCTGGTCTGGAAGCGCTATCGCCAAAGTGTCGATGAGAGTCTGGCAGCGCGCGCTGGTCAAGCACTGGACCGGGCAGGGCGCCGACTGATGATTACTGGCAGCATGCTGCCCTTTATTTTGCTTGGCGCGAGCTGGCTGCTGGGGCCCTTTGAGCAGGCGCTGCTGGTGGCAGTGGCCGGTGCTTGCGCGGCCTGGGCCGGCGCCTACCTCAAATACGCAATCGTGACAAGTGCCAGTTTCAACCAGGGTTTTGCATTGAGCAAAATTCCGGTGCGTGGCGCAAGAAACATCCCGTGAGCAAAAACATTAAATAACCTTCAACAACCATTCGCACCAAGGAGACACCATGGGCGCTACCACCCTGGCGGAAGTCGGACTCAGCAAAAAGACCGATGCCTGCAGCTATTTCGACAGCACGACGGAAACCATGCCGCGCGAGGCCCTGGTGGCGCTGCAGTTTGAGCGTCTGAGAAAAATGCTGCGCAACGCCTACGACAACGTGGCGCTGCATCGAACCCGCATGGATCACGCTGGTATTGTTCCGGAAGAAGTCCGCACGCTGGATGACCTGCGGCGCATTCCCTTCACCTACAAGAGCGACCTGCGGGATCACTATCCGTACGGCATGTTTGCCCGACCCTTGTCCGGTCTGGCACGTCTGCACGCGTCGTCCGGCACCACCGGCAAGGCGACCGTGGTCGGCTATACCAAGGAGGATATTTCCACCTGGGCCGATCTGATGGCGCGTTCCCTGTACGCGGCGGGTGCGCGACCCGGCGATGTGATTCACAACGCCTATGGCTACGGTTTGTTCACCGGCGGTCTGGGTGCTCATTACGGCGCCGAGCGTCTCGGCGCCACGGTGGTGCCGATGTCCGGTGGCGCAACGGAGCGCCAGATTGCGCTGATCATGGATCTTGGCGCCACCGTGTTGTGCGCCACACCTTCCTATGCGCTGGCGATGGCCGAGGTGGCAGAGCAGCAGGGTGTTGATTTGCGCAATAGCGCATTGCGGGTCGGCGTCTTTGGTGCCGAACCCTGGAGCCCTGCCATGCGTTCTGAGATCGAGGAGCGCCTGGCGCTAAAGGCCATCGACATCTATGGCCTGTCTGAAATCATGGGCCCGGGCGTCGCTTGCGAGTGCACTGCGCAGGCCGGCTTGCATGGTTGGGAAGACCATTTCCTGTTTGAACTGCTGGACCCCGAAACTCAAGCTCCGGTAGCCGAGGGACACGCCGGCGAACTGGTGATCACGACACTCACCAAGCAGGCGCTGCCGATGCTGCGCTACCGCACGCGCGACATCACCAAAATCACGACCGCGCCGTGCGACTGCGGTCGCACGCATCTTCGCATCCTGCGCATCACCGGCCGCAGCGACGACATGCTGATCATTCGCGGGGTCAACGTCTATCCCTCGCAGATCGAGGCAGTATTGGTAGGGCGCCCCATGATTTCGCCGCATTACCAGTTGCTGGTGGAGCGGCGCGGCACGCTGGATCACGTCACGATCGAAGTCGAAGTTCAAAACGGCGTCAGCGCCGACGCCTTCCCAGCGCTTGGCCGCGACGTCGCGCATCACGTCAAGTCCATGGTCGGCATCAGCACCAGTGTGGTGGTCAAACTGCCGGGTGAAGTCCCGCGCTCGCAAGGCAAGGCGGTACGCGTGCGAGACCTGCGTCCCAAGGAATAGGCAGTGGCCAAACGTCTTGTCAATCTCACCGTCAATGGCCGCAAGCGCGAGGACGCGGTGGCCGACCACACGCTGCTGCTGGATTACCTGCGCGAGCAGATCGGCCTGACCGGCACCAAGCGCGGTTGCGATGGCGGCGAGTGCGGCGCCTGCACCGTGCTGATCGACGGCAAGCCTCGGCTCTCGTGCATCACGCTGGCGAGTCGTTGCGAAGGAAGCGAAGTCAGCACCATCGAGTCGCTGGCGGTCGAGGGGCGCCTGAGCGCGCTACAGGCGGCCTTCCATGAAAAGCTGGGAACCCAGTGCGGCTTTTGCACACCGGGCATGGTGATGGCCGCGCATGCCTTGTTGTTGCGCGAGCCTGATCCGAGCGAGGACCAGATAAAGGAGGCTTTGTCGGGCAACATCTGTCGCTGTACCGGATACGTCAAGATCATTGAATCGGTTCAGGCTGCTGCCGCGCAGGCCAACAAAACAGGAGCAGCAGCATAGATACTGCTTTTGATTCCAAAGCTCCGCGTCACGCGATTGGTGTGCGCCAGCCGCTGATCGACGGTGTCGAGAAGGTCAGCGGTCAGGCGCTTTACACCGCCGACCTAGCGGCGCGCGAGGCGCTGGTCGGGGCTATCCTGCGCAGCCCGCTGGCGCACGCCAGAATTCGCAGTATTGACATCAGCCGCGCTCTGGCTTTGCCGGGCGTGCGGGCCGTCATTACTGGTGATGTATGTGACGTACCCTATGGTGTGATCCCGATTGCCCAGAACGAGTTTGCGCTGGCCCGGGGTCGTGTGCGCTACTGCGGCGAACCGGTGGCGGCGGTGGCGGCGGTCGATCAGGAAACCGCGCGCGCCGCGCTGGCCGCCATCACGCTCGATCTGGAGCCGCTACCAGCTTACTTTGACGCTGCCAGCGCACGCGCCAGCGATGCCGTGCTGCTGCACGAGGATCAGCCCGGCAATATTGCACGCGATGTGGATCACAGCTTTGGTGACGTAGCCGGCGGCTTCGAGGCCTCCGATCTGGTGCTCGAAGAGAGCTTCCATTACGCCGAAGTCACGCACGCGATGATGGAGCCCAACGTTTCGTTGGCCAGTTGGGATGCCGAGCGGGGCCGCTTGACACTGCATACGGTGTCGCAGGTGCCGTACTATGTGCATCTGATTCTGGCGCAGTGCATGCGGCTGGATGCGTCGCAGATCCGCGTCATCAAACCTTTTGTTGGCGGCGGTTTCGGGCATCGTACCGAAACCCTGAATTTTGAAATTATTGCCTCGCTGCTGGCGCGCGCGGCACGCGGCACCGTCAAGCTGGAACTGTCGCGCGAGGAATCCTTCATCACGCACCGCGGGCGGCCCGAAACCGATGTGCGACTGAAGATCGGCCTGTCCAGCCAGGGTGTGATCAAGGCGGTCGATTGCGAGGTGGTGCAGCGTGGCGGTGCTTACGCCGGTTACGGACTGGTCACCATTTTGTATGCAGGCTCGCTGCTGCATGCGATGTACCAGTTGCCGGCGTGCCGCTACTTTGGCTTGCGCGTCTACGCCAACACCCCGCCCAACGGGGCCATGCGCGGCCATGGTTCGGTCGATGTGCGCCATGCCTTCGAGTCCATGCTCGATACCATGGCACAGACGCTGGGGCTCGATCCGTTTGCGCTGCGGCGGGCCAATCTGCTCCCTATTCCGCACCGTACCCTCAACGATCTGCAGGTCAATTCCTGCGGCCTGGCCGAATGTCTGGACAAGGTGCAGGTAGCGTCAAACTGGAAAGAGCGCTACGCCAGCATGCCCAAGGGACGTGGTCTCGGTTTGGCCTGCTCGCACTACGCCAGTGGCTCTGCCAAGCCGGTGCATTGGAGTGGCGAGCCGCACGCCGTCGTCAATCTCAAGCTGGATTTTGACGGTGGCATCACCTTGTTGACCGGCGCCGCCGACATTGGTCAGGGTTCGTCAACGCTGCTGGCGCAGACGGTGGCCGAAGTCATGGGTTTGTCACTGGATCGCTTGCGCGTGGTCGCCAATGACAGCGCGGTGACGCCAAAAGACAACGGCTCCTATTCGTCGCGCGTGTCGTTCATGGTCGGCAACGCGGCCATCAATGCCGCCAGGGCGCTGCGTCAGATTTTGCTTGAGGCCGTGGCAAGAAAGTTTTCGGTGCCGGTGCAAAGTGTCGAGTGTCAGGGCGAAAGTTACGTCGTCACGGGTGGCGCTCAGGCATTGAGCTACAAGGATGTGGTGACACTCGCTTTGCAGAGCGGCGGCACGGTGACCGCGAGCGGCAGTTGGTCAACGCCGCGTGACACCCAGGGTGGCAAGTTCCGCGGTGCGGCGGTCGGTACCAGTGCCGGCTATTCCTATGCCGCGCAGGTGGTCGAGGTCGAGGTTGATGAAGACACCGGCATGGTGCGTGTCGTCAAGGTCTGGGTGGCGCATGACTGCGGGCGTGCCATCAATCCGCTGGCGGTGGAGGGGCAGATCCAGGGCTCGGTCTGGATGGGCATGGGACAGGCGCTCTGCGAGGAAACGCAGTACCACCAGGGTTTGCACATGCGCGCCAATTTTCTGGACTACCGGATACCGACCATCGTCGAGTCGCCGCCGATCGAGACCTTCATCGTCGAAGCGCCCGATCCGAACGGTCCCTTCGGTGCCAAGGAAGCAGGCGAGGGGTCCTTGTCCGGTTTTCTGCCGGCGCTGACCAATGCCATCGCACATGCCACCGGATTGCGCCTGCACGAATTGCCGGCCTCGCCGGACCGCGTGCTCGATGCCCTGGTGGCACGGCGACGCGCACTCAAACTCAGCGTTGCCAAGAGCCAAGCCCTGAAGAAAGCGCAGGTCTAGTGTGGATGCGATGACACATTTTGTCTTGTGTTCACCGAGGACGGCGGCCGAAGCCGTTGCCTTGCTGGCAGAAGATCCGCAGGCGCGTGTCATAGCCGGCGGTACCGATTTGCTGCCGAACCTGCGCCGTGGCATCGGCGCACCAACACAACTGATAGACCTGAGCGCGATTGATGAACTCTGCCAACTCAAGCGCGAGGACGGTGGCTGGTTGATTGGCGCTGGCGTGACCTTGAGTGAGCTCGCCAGCAACCAGGCAATCCAGTCTGTGCTGCCAGTGCTGGCGCAGGCAGCCGCCGTAGTAGCGGGGCCGAGTCATCGTTCAGTGGCGACGCTGGGCGGCAATCTGTGTCTGGATACCCGCTGCGTTTTTTACAACCAGAGTGAGTGGTGGCGTCAGTCAAACAGCTATTGTCTGAAATACCGCGGTGACGTCTGCCATGTGGCGCCGCAAGGTGCGCGCTGTCACGCGGCCTGGAGCGGCGATCTGGCGCCGGCCCTGATCGCCCTGGATGCCCGCGTGAACCTTTTGCACAAGGACGGTGCACGCAATTTGCCGCTGGCTGATCTGTACCAGGATGACGGCGCCCAACCGTTGAAGCTGTTGCCGGGTGAACTGCTCACCGGCGTGCGCATACCGCCACAAGCCGAGGGCATGCGCTCGGGCTACCATAAATCAAGGGTGCGTGGTGCGGTCGATTTTCCGCTGGCCGGCGTGGCCATCCGTGTGCGGCTGAAGCAGGGCCTGCTGACGGATTTGCGCGTCGCACTGACCGGCACCAATTCGCAACCGATTCTGCTGCAGGGCAGCGAAGCCTTCCTGGGTCAACCTGTCACGGCAGAGGTGTTGGCGGCCATTGGCAAACTGGTACAGAAGCAGGTTAGTCCGATGCGCAGCACGGTAACTGCCTCCAACTACCGGCGCCAGGTGGCGTCAGTGCTGACGCAGCGGTTGCTTTCCGAGTTGGCCGCTGGAAACTGAACGCAGACCATGAACCCCAACGCCGTCATTGCGAGGCACTGTGGGGGCGGGAGCACTCCGGCTTTTACCCGGAGCACGCCGGCGCGGCACTCAGTTCCGCGAATGTCCCTCCGACCTTCGGTCTCCTTCCTTTATTTCGCTGCACTGAGCGCCGCACCGGAGTGCTCCTGCATTTTTGGTGAGCGTATTGCGCCTCAACGCCGCCGCTTGCCTGGGAGTTGGGGTGGGCGACGCAGCGAAATAAAGGCGGAGGGACGGGCGCAGCCAGTCCCGGGGGACATTCGCGGAGTTGCCCACCCAAGCTCCCAGGCTTGCCAATGCAGTCCTCCGCCTCTCTTCCGCCCGGCGGGGAGCGCGTGAGTGGGGGAAGAACCTAGCATGATCACGCTCCCACGCCAACCCGGTGAACAGTGGATAGAAGCGGACGGCATGCATGTCGAGGTCCGTGGTCTGGAGCCGCCGAGTCCTTTCGTCACCATCATCAAGGTGATTGAGTCGGTCGGCGACGCGGCAACGGTGATCGTGCATCACCACCGCGACCCGGTGCCACTGTATGCCGAACTGGCAGAGCGCGGCTGGCTGGCCGAACGCATCGAAGGCGATCCAGGGGAAGTTCGTCTGCGCCTGTCGAAGGGTTCCTGATGGCGCTGGCAAACACTTTTCTGGGTGGCGCCTCGGGGCGCTTGCTGGCGCCCGCCATTCCGTTTAGATTCTTTGCCGCAGCGGTGTTGTTCCACTTGCTGGCATGGCCGGCGCTTTTTTTGGCAGCGCCCTCGTTGCGTGATTTTTCCGGTGGCCCGGGCTGGACGCTGGCGGCCCTGCACATGATCACGCTGGGTGTTCTGGTCATGACCACGATCGGCGCCAGTTTGCAACTGTTGCCGGTGGCGACACGGCAGTTGCTTGACGCCGCCAGTTGGCCGTATCACCTGGTGTGGAGTCTTTACACGCTGGGTGTGATTGCTGTGACGGCGGGCATGGCTCGTGTTGTAACCGGACTGATGTGGGGTGGCGCACTGACGCTGGCGACAGCGCTGCTGATCTATCTCATTTTGTTGCTGCGCAATTTGCGCGGTGCCAAAGGCATGCGACTGGTGCTGCTGCACGGGTGGGCGGCCAGCCTGTCTCTGTTGGTCGTGCTGGCGACCGGTCTGTCGTTAACAGGTGCCTACAGCGGCATCTTTCTGCTGGAGCGCCAGAGCGCCATCGGTCTGCATGTCAGCTTTGCCGGCTATGGCTTCATGGGCTTGCTGGTGATGGGCTTTTCTTACATTCTGGTGCCGATGTTCGCGCTCTCGGATAACCCATCACCGACCTGGTCCCATCTTTCCCTGGGACTGGCGCTGGCCGCGCTGGCTCTGGTTTTTTTGGTCTTTCTCGGCATCGTTCCGATGTCTCTTTTTGTCGCCTCTGTTGCCGCCGCCTGCGTGGCCTTGCTGATTCATGTGCTGTTGATGGAGCACTCTTTGCGCACCGGTATGCGCCGTGGTCTGGGCTCCTCTTTTGTACTGGTTCGAATCGGCTGGGGTTGCCTGCTCGCGAGCCTGGTGCTCGCGCTGGCGATCGAGTTGGAGTTGATGATCGACCACGGCGCCCTTCTGGTCGGGGTCCTGCTGGTGGCTGGTTTGTTGACCCTGCTGCTGGGCATGTTGTCGCGCATTGTTCCGTTCCTGGCCGCCATGCATGCGGGTGTCGGCATGCGCCGACCACCGACACCTTCCAACATGACGGCGCAGCAAGCGCTCGATGTTCATCTCTATAGCCACACGATGGCACTGCTGCTGTTGCTGGCCGGGATTTTGTTTGATAGCAGCGGGCTGTTGCGCGCCAGTGCGGCACTGGGAACTTTGGGGGCGACCGCCTTCGCCTATTTTTTCTTTAAGGCCTGGCGTCGCATGACACAATTGTTGCCAGTTCACTAATTCGGTATTCTGATACCATTATTACCATCATGAACTTTTCCAGACAAACCAGCCGCGCGCTGCATGAGGACCACCGGGCCAACCTGCAACTGCTGGCGCGCGCCGAACAGGCTTTTGCGCGGCTGCCACGCGGGGGCGCGGGCGGCGATACGGACTTTCTCAAATTGATCAAGTTGCTGGCGCAGAGTCTGGAGCAGGACATTGACCGGCACTTCGGATTTGAAGAGCGCGAGTTGTTCCCGCGCCTGGTCGAGGCTGGTGATGGTGGCATTGCGATGCTGCTGGGCGACGAGCACGAGGCGATTCGCGCCGTCGCCGAAGAGCTGCTGCCGCTCACAAGTGCCGCAGCCTCTGCCAAGCTGGACCCCGCCGGCTGGGATCAACTCAAAGCCTGTGTGCTGGAACTGGTGGAACGCCAGGTCTCACACATTCAAAAAGAGGAAATGGCCTTGCTGCCGATGCTGAATGATTTGCTGGACGATGAAACTGATCAACGGCTGGCGTTTGAGTACGCTGCCAGTTGATAACTTGGAAGGAAACCGCTCATGGAAGCCATAGCCCATCGAAAATTTGTCATCCGTGCCCTTGCCCGGGAAGACCTGAATGCGGTCGTTGCGATTGACGCCGAGATCGAGGGTCGTTCGCGGCGTGACTACATCGAACGCCGGCTGGCGGCGGCCCTGCGCGAGCCGACACTGCACGCCCAGTTTGCAGCGATGGAAGGAACTGCACTGGTGGGATACGTGCTGGCACGGGTGCTGGTGGGCGAGTTCGGTCGTCCGCATCCAGGGCTCAGGCTGGAGATTGTCGGCGTGCACGCCCAAGCGCGCGGCGTTGGCATAGGCGCCCAATTGCTGCAGGCGCTGATGACCTATGCACGCAAATATGGATTGACCGAACTGCACACCTCCGCCGCCTGGAACGATCACGACATGCTGCGCTGGTTCGATGCCATGAAATTTACACTTGCTCCGGATCGCTGGCTCGAATGTCAGGTCGATGGCGGTGCCTACCATGCTGGTCGCGATGATGCCATCGATGCGCCAGGCGGCTTTGGTCCGGCCGGCGAAATTGATTACGGTGCACCGGGTGACAATGACTTCGAAAAGCTGGCGCGAGACAGTGCCGATGTGCAGTCCATGAAGCCTGCCGATCTGCAGGAAATTGCGCGTATCGACCGCTTGCTGACCGGGCATGATCGCAGCGACTATATTCGTGGCAAATTGGCCGAGGCAATGAGTGATTCCGCGATTCGGGTCTCGATGACGGCGCGCCTGGATGGCACCATCGTCGGTTATCTGATGGCGCGCGCCGACCTGGGCGATTTTGGGCGTACCGCGCCGGCCGCCGTGATTGACACCATCGGCGTCGACCCGGAGTACGAGCACAGGGGTATTGGGTTAGCCCTGTTGTCGCAGTTGTTTGCCAACCTGGGTGCGCTGCGGGTGGAGCGGGTCGAAACCAGCACCGCGCCGCGTGATCAGGCGCTGCTCGGCTTTCTGTTTGACGCCGGCTTTGTACCGTCGCAGCGTCTGGCCTTCAGCCTCACCCTCTGATGGTCGATGGAAAGTCTTGATCTCAGGGTCTTGCAAGACGCGCTGAGCTGGCACCAGACGGGTCATGCAGTTACCCTGGTGACCGTGGTGCAAACTTGGGGCAGTGCACCACGCCCAAGCGGCGCCGTATTGGCGCTGCGCGATGACGGTGTCATCAGCGGCTCGGTATCGGGCGGCTGCGTCGAAGACGATTTGATTGCACGCACGCAAGCCGCGCTGCAGGCGCGCGCTACGCGCAGCGACCAAGCCAGGCCCAGTCTGATTACTTATGGCATCACCCAGGAAGAAGCAGCGCGTTTTGGTTTGCCCTGCGGTGGCACCTTGCGGCTGCTGCAGGAACCTTTGCTGGATGATGCGTGGCTGGTGCAATTGCTGGAGCGCACAGCAGCCCAGCAACTGGTGCAGCGCACCTTAACACTGGCTACGGGCGCGGTGCAACTTGGCAGCGCAGTGCGCGGTCAGGCCCTGCAGTTTGACGGCATCACGCTGAGCACGGTATTTGGTCCGAGCTGGCGCTTGTTGCTGATTGGCGCCGGCCAGTTGTCGCAGGCGGTGGCCCGGATTGCGTTGCTGCTCGATTTTGAAGTGCTGGTGTGCGACCCGCGCGAAGAATATGCCGCCACACTGGTAACAGCTGTGCCGGGCGTCCAGCGCGTTGAAGGCATGCCCGACGATGCGGTACGCGCGTTGCTGCCCGATGCGCATACCGCCATCGTCGCACTGACTCATGACCCCAAGCTCGATGACATGGCCTTGCTGGAAGCACTTGAATCCGATGCCTTTTATGTTGGCGCTTTGGGCTCGCGGCGCAATCAGGAAGCGCGCAAGCAGCGACTGGCCGAGCACTTCGATTTGAGTGCCAAAGCGCTGGCCCGATTGCACGGCCCGGTCGGTCTGGCACTGGGCGCCAAAACGCCGGCCGAAATTGCCGTGTCCATCGTGGCCGAAATTGTCCAGCTTAAAAACAGCCTGGGCGTCGCGTCGGCAACGCCATCGGGCTGTCAACGCTCTTGAACCAGCCGACCGTTCTGGTACTGGCTTCGGGCCGTGGCGAGCGCTTTGCCGCATCCGGTGGTACGCACCCCAAACTGCAGGCGCAGCTAGGGGGCAAGACGGTGCTGCACCACACGCTCGCCGCCGTGAAGGCCAGTGGCCTGCCCTGGCATCTTGAAGTCAGCGGCCAGCCCGGCATGGGCGACTCGATAGCCACTGCGGTAGCGGCCACAGCGTCGGTGGCCGGCTGGTTGATCCTGCCGGCTGATTTGCCGCTGATTCAAGGCGAGACCCTGCGCGCCGTAGCGAGCGCTTTGCAGCGCCAGACGGTGGTGGTTGCGATGTACCACGGTCAGCGCGGCCATCCGGTAGCTTTTTCTGCCAGTTGCCGCCAGGCGCTGCTTGCGCTCAAGGGCGATCAGGGCGCAGCGGCCATCGCGCGCAGCCACACGGCTTTGGAACTGAACCTGGAGGATGCGGGTTGTGTGACCGACATCGACACGCTGGATGATTTGCGCAGGGCCGAGCGTTTGATGCTGGCGATGAGGTACAACAGCAGGATATGAGTGGGGGACGGTAGTGGCAAGCCATGGAGCTCGGGTAGGCGACAAAGCCAAACCGTATCAGGCCAGAACCGGTAAGCAGAGGGAGGTTTTGCTCGTGTAACCACAGCCTGCGCATTTGAAATGGGCTATGAACTTTTCGCACTTGATACTTTGTTCGCGGGAATGCGTCAGACTGAGCGGCGCTTCACAATCCGGGCAGACACGAAGCATGACGAGGGTCACCTCCATCCCCTGGGCGAGAGCGCCGTCGCGGGTGCGGAAGTTCTCCTCCAGTCGGATCGTGTGGAGATCGAAAGAGGCGATTCCCCAGCTTTCGAGTTGGCTCAGAAGATGATCAAAAAAGGTAATCGTCTTGCCCGCCTGTTCCTGCGCGAGTTGCCTCCCGCTGGCGGTCAACATGGACCGCGGCGCTGCCCGCGCGTAGGTCAGTTCTCGGCTCGCCGCCTGCAGCAGAGCGTCGACAAGACCCCGTCCGCGCAAGGCTGCCTTGGTAAAGAAGGCAGCCACGCCCAGCGGTCCCAGCTTGTCGAGTCGGTCCGCGTCTTGCACAATGCGGCAGGCACCGACGCAAGGGCGCCGCTCGTCATACAGGGCCCGCAGCGCTTCCAGCACGGACTCGATATCGCTGCGCGCCAGCCCGAACTCGGCGAGCATCTTTTCCGCCAAAACTGCAGCGTGCTCTTCTTCCGGCAGATCATCCTGGTGGTACGCGCCCTCATGAAACTTACCCGCATCGTGGTACAGCGCGACCAGAGCCGCAAGGAACGAATCGACGCCTTCCATGGCCGCTAGTCTGTGGGCAATGCTGGCGGTGCGCTGCGTATGCTCCAGAAGGAATTTCGACGGCGCCTGATTACTCTGCTGGTTGTAGCGTGCTTCGGCCTCGACCAGCATTTTTTCGATGCTGCCGTAAAGCCCGGGAAGACGGGTTTCCAGCATATTTCGCACGTCGTCCATGGTCAATTCGGGGTCCAGGTTCAAATTTTATCCGTCCACGAACCGGAGGGAGCAGCTTCAAGTATCCATGGCATAGGGGCAGATTGCAAGCGCAAAGCCCGGATCGCCAAAGCCCTACTATTTGACTCTGCTAATGTTGACTGACGAACGTTCGTTCGGATAAGATGACTCATGACTTCCGCTCAGTCGCCGATTTTGGCGTTCGTCAACGTTGCCATGCACGGTGCCTCCATGCTGGTCCCGGAGGCTCGGTGGTGAGCCAGGGCCCTGCCGAGCGGGCGCGGCGCCTGCGGCACCAGGCACAGCGTGACGAGATTCTTGTTGCGGCTGCGCTGGCCATTGCCGAGCACGGTTTCCACGGGATGACGATGCGGGGTCTCGCCAAGGCAACGGGACGGGGCCTGGCCAGTTGTTACACCTACTTCGGCTCAAAAGAAGATCTGCTGTTCTCCCTGCAGAGCGAGGCTTTTGAAAGGCTGACCAGTTCAGTCAAAACGGCGCTGCTAGACGTTGATAAAAACGTCGATCGGCTGTATGTCTTTATTCTCAATCACGTCCGCTATCTGGCCGAGCATCGGGCGGTAATGCGGGTACTGGTTCATGAAGCCTCGGCGCTGCCCGCGGCTAAGCGAAAGAAAGTGCGCCTGCTCAAGGAAGGCTACTTCCAGATCGGCAGGGATATCGTGACCGCCATTGTTGCCGGGCGCCGCAATTCGCCTGGCACCGATGGCGCCGCCGGCCTGGATCCTAAGGAGGTCGAGCGAGTCACCTACAGCGTGTTCGGCATGATCAACTGGAGCTATGGTTGGTACGACCCGAAACTTCATGGGACACCCCAGGATGTCGCGAGGACGATCCATGCTGTCGCCGTTTACGGGCTGGTCGGGCAATTGCCCAGCACCGTCTCATAGAGGAACAGAGAAATGCGTTACGGAGAAACAGGCTACGAGTTGGAGATTGATCTTTCCCGGGGCAGCGTCGACCGGGTCGAATCCGACCCCAGGGACACCGAGCTCTACCTCGGTGGCTTGGGCACCAACGCCAAGATCATATGGGACCGGGTACCGGCCGACGTGGAACCCTTTTCCGAAGACAACCTGCTGATCTTCGGCACCGGCCTGCTCTGCGGCACCCCGGCGCCGGGCTGCAACCGCACCGTTGTTTCAACCATCTCGCCGCAGACGCGCCTGATGTGCTATTCGATGATGGGCGGTTTCTGGGCCCCCGAGCTCAAGTACGCAGGTTACGACCGTGTGATCCTGCGCGGCAAGTCGGACAAGCTGGTGTACATCTGGATCAACAACGACAAAGTCGAAATCCGCGATGCCGAGCATCTGCGCGGCCTGGGCTCGCTCGTCGCTGCCGAGTGCATCCGCAACGAATTGAAGGAGCCCAATGCCCAGATCGCCTCGATCGGCCTGGCCGGCGAAAACCGGGTTCTCTACGCCTCGATCGAACAGGGCCGCTCGAGCGCGAGCCGCGGTGGCATCGGCGCGGTGATGGGCGACAAGGGCGTCAAGGCGGTCGTTGTGCGCGGCACCAAGGACCTGAACCTGCATGACCCAGTGAAATACCTTGGGCTGTGCGAAGACGTGCTGAAGTACATCAAGTACCGCGCGGACCACCCGATCCCGCACGTGCCGCCGATCCTTCAGGGCCTGGGCTCGCCGCAGGAAATGGCTATCGTCGATGAACAGTGGCACACCACCAATTTCACCTGGGGCAACGCGCGCACGCGGCGCAAGGATTTCTGGACCCACGAGATCGAAGAGAAGTGGCGCCAGCAGCAGGAGAAAGTGCGCACCCGGCTGATCAGTTGCTACAACTGCCCGATGAAGTGCGGCGCCACCATCTCGGTACCGGGGCTGCCGACCTACATGATGAAGTGCTACTCGAAGCTGACCTACACCATGGCCGCGTTTTCCGACCTGGACTTCGGCTTCAAGATCGCCCAGAAGGCCACCGAATACGGCCTCGACGGTTTCTCGGCGCCGCAGGCCATGGCTTTCGGCCTGGAACTGCTGGAGGCCGGCATTCTGACCAAGGACGACTTCCCGGGCATGCCCGACGATACCGAAGGCCGCTTCTTTTATCTGCTGGAAAAGATCGTGCGGCGCGAAGGCATCGGCGACTACCTGGCCGACGGCACCTACTGGGCGGCGCGGCGCATCGGCAAGGGCGCCGAGAAGTTCGACC
>JBBQZA010000064.1:0-14542 GCA_038208175.1 Burkholderiales bacterium | reverse complement strand
CCCCACCACGACCGGCAACATCGGTACGCCGGCGGCCGCATACTCCGCCTCATTGGCGATCGCCAGACTCCAGAAATGCGGCGGCGTCCACAGGAACAGGACAACGCCCAGCAGCAGCGGCAAGGGACCGAGTTGCGGATCGACGGCCGCCGCGCCGGCCAGCACCGCAAAGCTGCCGGCCATGCCGCCGATGACGATGTTGGCCCAGCTGCGGCGCTTCAGCCACACGGTGTAGACGACGCCGTAGAAGAAGGCGCCAAGAAAGGTGAAGGCGGCCGACACCGGGTTCAGCACCCAGGCCGCCATGCCAACCGAGCCGGCCAGCATCAAGCCCATCAGCAACAGCCACAGCGGTGAATGCGGCAAGGCACCGGTGACAAAGGCGCGTCCGCGCGTGCGCGCCATCAGCCGGTCGCTGTCATACTCGTAGTACTGGTTGAAAGCACCGGCACTGGCCGAAGAAAGAAATACGGCGAGCGCCAGCACCAGCAGCTTGGTCCCACTCACGGCCGGCCCCGGCGTCACCACCAGGCCCACCAGCGCGGTGAGCATGATCATGAAGCCGATGCGCAGCTTGAAGAGACCCAGGACGGTGCGAACCATATCAGCTCAGTCCCCATACCTGGGACAGGTATTTCCAGTTGATGAAGTAGTACAGCACAAAGGACACCAGGAACACCATCGCCAGCGCAAAAGTGCCCGGTGCCGCAAATCCGGCGGAACCATAGGACTGCGCCACGGCGGTCGGCGCCGTCGGTGGAATCGGCGTGAATCTGGAACTCGTGCTGCCGGCTTCGAGCTTCTTGCCCCAGAGCAGGGAACCGACCGTGATGTAGATGTAAATGGCGCCGCCGACGATGGCGGCAATGCCTGCCACCCCCACCAGGCCCATCAGCAAATAAGCCGCCCCGGGCCACTCATAGGCCATGGCCGCACCATTGAATGCCATGTCCCAGTGGCGTCGTGAAACGCCCAAGGTGCCGGCACCCATCATCACCAGGCAGAAGAAGTACATCGACAGGCCGAACAGATAGGGCTGCAACTTGGCCAGACCCGGATTGATCATTTCGCGCCTGAACAGCACCGGGATCAGGAAGTAGGTCAGCGCCATGAACGACAGCGTGGTTCCCACCACCACCGTGGCGTGGAAATGCCCCGGCACGTAGATAGTGTTGTGGATGATCATGTTGAGCTGCTCGGTGCCCATCATGACACCCGAAATGCCGCCCAGGAAGCCGAAGCCGATCAAGGAGATGAACATGCCCGAGAACACCGGGTTGCCCCAGGGCGCCTTGCGCAGCCACTCGAACAGGCCGTTGTTGTAGCCCTTGGCACGCTGCGCCACTTCGATCGCGCCTGGAATCGTCAGGCCATGAATCATCGAGGCCAGCACCGCGAAGTACATGAAGTAGCTGGTGTTGACGACCTTCCAGGCGGTGCTGACGCCGGGGTCGGCCAGCAGATGGTGCGCACTGGCGAGTTGCAGGAACAGGATGTAGAGCAGGAAGGCGCCACGGCTGACGCGCTCGGACATCGGCTTGGCGCCGAAGGCAATCGCTGCCACCGCATACCAGATCGAGATATGCGCGGCGACGTTGACCTGCTGCGACGAGTGGCCGAAGGCCCACCAGATGGTTCGGTACACCAGCGGATCGACTTCCTTGACGATGCCGACCGACATCAGGAAGGTCGGAATCAGGATGATGGCGCCGGAGGTGATCGTGAATACCGCGATGATGGCGGCAGTGATGGCGCCAAAGGTCACCAGCGGCACCGAGCCCTGGTAGGTCTTGTCACGTTTTGCAACGACCAGCGTGCCGAAGAAGACAAAGCAGCCGAACAGCGCGCCGACCGCAAACAGGATCAGCCCCAGATAGAAAGCAGGCTGCGCCATCATCGGCACGTAGGACGTCATCATGACGCTGGAGCTGCCCTGGAAGACAGCCACGTTGTTGGTGACGGCGCCGATCAGCATCAGCGCAAATGCCAGCCAGGCCACCTTGGGCGTGGCGAGCCGACAGCGCAGCAGCGTCGATGAGCAGAAGTAGAGCACCGCCATTTCAAAGAAGATGATCCAGAAGATCAGCATGTCGATGCCGTGCGCGGTGAGCACCATATAGAAGGTGTCGGCCGCCAGCCAGTGCACCGTGGGCCAGCGCGTCAAGACGACGCCGATGGCCAGAATGCCACCGACCAACAATGCCACCACTGCGGTGACGGCGTTGACGATCATCAGCTTCTCGGCTTGAGACTCAAATTGCAGCCCTGAGCGGGGGCAGGTACGGTAGCTTGTGCTTGTCATCTGCGTCACCTTATTTCACGTAAATGCGACTGACCATCGTGTGATGGTTGATGCCGCAGAATTCGTTGCACACGACCGAATAAGTGCCCGCCTTGTTCGGCGTCACTTTCACCACATGCTCATAGCCGGGCACGATCTGGATGTTGATGTTGGCCGGCTGCAGCGAGAAGCCGTGGTTGTAATCCATCGAGGTGATGTGCAGACGGTAGGTCTTGTCTTTTTCAAGTTCGATGATGGGCCAGAAATTCCACAGTCGCGCGATCAGATAGACGTCGCTGCCAGGCGGCGGCGCCACCACCGGAATCTTGTCGGCAGTCTCGGTGCGCACGGTGTACTTGTCGACCATGGCCTGGGCTTTCTTGGAGAACTGCTCGGGCATGGTCTTGTAGGTTTCGGTGGACAGGTTCTGCGAACCCCAGATATGCCAGCCGACCATCATCGCAAACATGGTCAGGCACCAGACCAGCGCGATCGCAATCCAGGTTCCTTCGACCCGGTCTAGTGGGTGTTTCCACCATAGCCGTTCTGCCGGCGGCAAGATTGCGCTCATATGCTTGTACTCCTGTGTTTTTTGGTTTGGATGCGCATACAGCCTCGCGCTTACTTGGCCAGCGGAACGGTCAGGATGTCGATCACGCCCCACAAGGTGTAGACCAGCATGGGAACCATGACCCCGAGGAACAGCAGGATGAACGGGTTGTCGAGCAACTGCTGCATCATCGGCACAGGCTCATTGGGATCGTCAGCAGCGTGCGCTGACGCCTGGGTGTTTTCGGCTTGCGACATTTAGAGGTCTCCTCGGGTGAAAATCCGGCGCCACACCAAGATGCGGCGGCTGCCAAGGTACAAGGCAGTCAATCCAGACTTTAGTGGTCGACGGTCTGCGTTTCCTTGAACCGGTTCAAGAATGCGTGCGAAAGTTAGTGTTATCTGGCTCTAGATACAATGCAGCCGTCGTCAACTAGAGGGTTTCCATGACTGTCGGCGAATTCAACATACCGCGCTTTCTGGCGGTATTGCCTCTGTTCAACGACCTGTCCGCTGCAGAGTTGCTGCGCGTGGCACAAGGCTGCCAGGTGCGCCGTCTGGCACGCGGCGACACCATCTTCCGCTACGGAGAACCCTGCGAGGAATTCCACGTCGTCGTGAGCGGACAGGTCAAGCTGTTTGCCCTCTCGCCCCAAGGTCAGGAAAAGGTGATCGAACTGGTGGGGCCGGGCCACAGCTTTGCCGAAGCGCTGATGTTTACCTCCAAGCCCTATATCCTGAATGCCCAGGCCCTGACTGGCACTCTGTTGCTGACGGTTGGCAAGCAGGTCATGCTCGAAGAGATCGAACGTGATTCTCGCTTTTCATTGCGAATGCTGGCAGGCATCTCGCGACGTCTGCACGGACTCGTGCGCGACATCGAATCGGGAGCGCTGGACAGCGGTATTCAGCGTGTCATCGGCTATTTGTTGAGCGAACGTCAGATTAACGAGGCCGTCACAGGTGAGGTCTACATAGTCTCCTTGCCCGTGAGCAAGGCCACAATAGCCTCACGTCTGTCGTTGACACCGGAATACTTTTCCAAAGTCTTGCACGAGCTCGAAGCAGAGAAGCTGATTGAGATCGACAAGCGTGACATCCGCATCATCGACGTGTCCCGACTGGCGTGTTACGGCGTGCATTGAGTCTCCAGCGCGGTGTCGAGCAGGTCGACGGCATTGGCACGCCAGCGAGCTCGGGTGGGGGACATTCGCGGAACTGAGTGCCCCACCGGCGTGCTCCGGGTTACAGCTTGAGCACCCACTGCACGGCCGCCTTGAGGTCGGCATCGCTGATCTTGCCAGGCGGATTCGGTGCCATCGGGATCGGGCCATAAACGCCTGAGCCGCCCTGGCGCACCTTGTCCATCAACTTGGCGACGACGTCCTGCCCCTTGTACTTGGCGGCGATGTCCTTCAGTGCGGGCCCCACCAGTTTCTTGTCTTTGGTGTGGCAGGCCATGCAGCCGGCCTTGGTCATAATTTCCTCGCCAGTGGCGGCCTGCGCACCCAGCGCAATCAACGCGGCGCCGGCAATCAGTAATGCTTTCATGGTTTCTTTCCTTTAATGACAGGGATAAGCTGGCGCCGGTTCTAGCCAAACTTGGAGTGCAATAGACCTTGCAGCGAAGAGTGAAGCGAAGACGGGCATGTCAACACCCGTCTTCTTCTACATCGTGCTCGGTCCTAGCCGAGGACTGATTCTTGTCCGAGCGCTTGGATCGCAACACGGGTATCGGTCGGTGATCGGCCAGCAGGTGCCTGATGCCGAGCACCGGGTGTCGCAAAAGCATGCGTGGCCCGGCCCAACGCATCACCACCCGGGTACGCTCGCGCATGTCCTGGTTGTAGCAATGCACCGTGCACTTGGCGCAGTTGGGCTTGGCATCACCGAACACACAGCGCTCCAATCGGCGCATCGCGTAATCGAGCAACTCGGTGCAGTTTGGGCACAAGGGTTTGCCACCGCAATGGTGGGCGCAGTACATGCGAATCATGACCTCGATGGTTTTCAGTTCACGCACGCGCCGGATGAAGCGCTTGTCAGTGGTGAATTCAACGAATTGATCTGGCATCGGGTCCGGTCGTTGGGTTGGTGCGCCAAGTGGATTGAGTTGAGGGTCGATTCAACCGCAACTGCCGCAGCAGCTTGATGAACTATGAGTCGGCGCCGCCTGGGTTCCATCAAACTGCGGAAACAACACATTGTTTTCCAGATGGATATGGTTGATCAAATCGTCGTTGAGTTGGGCAATTCCAGCGTAGAGGGCGCACCAGGTGTTGCAAGCTTCTTGTGGCGGCACGGCGTTCTGTGTCATGGCGAGCAATCTGTCCAAATTCAGACCGTGCTCAACATGTTCTGAACGCATCATGGCAATCGGATGAACAGCCATCGCAGAGCCGCCCCCCTTCATCATGGGGAACAGAATCATTTCTTCTTTTTGCATATGAGAGAGCAGTTCTGCCTCCAGGGTTTCCAGAAAATCACCCAGCCCCTTGGGCACCTGGGGATGGTCGCGGTGAACCGCTTCCACACGCCGCGCCATGCGAATGAGTTCCGGCAACTGTTGGCGATGCACTTCATGGTAGCGCGAAAGAATGTGGTCGATCAGTGCGCCCGGCTCGACCACATCAGGCAAGGTATCAGGACGTTGCAATGCAGACAATTCGGCGAGCACCGCATTCAGGTTCAGCGCTTTCTCGGTCGCCGCCTGGCGCAGGCTGATCTGCCCACCGCAGCAAAAATCGAGCTTCAAACGCCGAAAAACGGCGGTGGCGCCTGGGAGTTGAACGGCTATTTGCCCGATCGCCTGTTCAGCGTCCAAAGCTGCGGCATCTGGCATGGTTGTTTCAAGACGTGCATTCATTTCGGCTTTTCCTTTTAAGATTCATTTGATATGCCTATTTTAAACACTAAAATTCATCCAAAATGAATCTTTAACGAATTTAGCAGGAAAATTCATGCGCCTGACCCAATGGACCGACTACACCCTGCGCGTACTGATGTACTGCGCCGCCTGCGAGACCCGAGAGCAGCCGGTGACCATCACCGAGATCGCCCGCAATTACGGGATTTCGCGCAGCCACCTGACCAAGATTGTCCAGGAACTTGGCATCCAGAAGCTCCTTGACACGACCCGCGGACGGGGTGGGGGCATGCGTTTGTCCCGGCCGACGCACCTGATCAATTTAGGCGTTGTGGTGCGTGCCAGCGAGACCGACTTCAACATGGTGGAGTGTTTCGACCCGGTGCAGAACCAGTGCCGCCTGACCCCGTATTGCGGACTCAAGGGCGTCCTAAGGCAGGCGACGGAAAACTATTTTTCGGTACTCGACAAGGTGACCCTCGCCGACTTGGTGGCGCCTGGCAACGCCGTGGTTGAAATGCCAAAGTCGCGACACCCAAATCGGTTACCAGGATTGCCTTCGCTGGTTTTCTAATTCATTGGCGCTTCGGCATCCGGCAAGCGGCTGTTGGCGGACGCTGGGTTGCACACTTTACCATTAAAGTCTTCTTCCAGAAACAGGGCTGGTTGGGGTACGATTATTGGTATTGCGCCGCACGGCCAAACCACATAATCCAAAGCAATACAGGAAGCAAGCAATGTCGCAGCACACCCCGGAACGGACTAGGCCAGAGTTGACGCTGGCACCGCAGCAGATCAGTGAAGAGGTTCTGATTGAAAAATACGGCAAGGGTGATGAGAAGACCATTTTGGAGGTCAATCAGCGTGTGGCGCGCGCTTTGGCTGCGGTGGAGGCGCCAGAACACCGAAAGCAGTGGGAAGCAAAATTCCTGCAGGCGCTACAAAACGGTTTCCTGCCAGCGGGGCGGATTCAGTCTGCTGCCGGCACCAACCTGTCGGCAACGCTGATCAACTGTTTCGTGCAGCCGGTCGGCGATTCCATCGCCCACGTCGAAGATGGTCATCCCGGCATTTACACCGCGCTGACCGAAGCCGCCGAGACCATGCGCCGTGGCGGCGGTGTCGGCTATGACTTCTCGCGCATCCGGCCGCGTGGCGCCTGGGTTGGCAGCACCCAAAGCAGCGCTTCGGGACCGGTCAGTTACATGCGCGTATTTGATCGCTCCTGTGAGACCGTCGAATCCGCTGGCGCCCGGCGCGGCGCGCAAATGGGTGTCTTGCGCTGTGACCATCCCGACATCGAAGAGTTCATCCACGCCAAAGACAACGGCGACCTGAAAAACTTCAATATTTCGGTGGGTGTCACGGACGCCTTCATGGCGGCGGTGCAGCAAAACGGTGAGTTCACACTGGTGCACCGTGCCGAACCCGGCGTCGCGCAAAAAGCGGCTGGCGCCTACCAAGAGAAAGATACCGGCCAGTGGATCTACCGAAAGCTGCAGGCACGAGAGTTGTGGGACCAGATCATGCGTTCCACCTACGACCATGCAGAACCGGGCGTGCTGTTTCTGGACCACATCAATCGCGACAACAACCTGTCCTATTGCGAAACCATTGCCACCACCAACCCTTGCGTGACCGCTGATACCTGGGTCATGACAGCCGACGGCGCGCGCCAGGTAAGCGATCTGGTGGGGCAAGCCTTTGTAGCGATCGTCGATGGCAGGCCGCATCGCACCGAGTCCGACGGCTTCTTTGCCACCGGCGTCAAGCCGGTGCGCCGGCTGCAAACTCGCGAAGGACACGCGCTGCGCCTGACCGACGATCATCCGGTGCGCCGCGTGGTGCAACGCACGCGCTACCTGGTGCACAGCGAGTGGTGCACGGCGCAGGATCTGGTGCCCGGTGACGAGATCGTGTTGCACGATCACCGCGCGCTTGAAGGATGGGCTGGAGCCAAAACTTGCGAAGAGGGCTACCTGTTGGGCCTGTTGATTGGCGACGGACATTTGGCCGAAGGCAAGGCCGTGTTGTCGGTTTGGGCTCCCGAGTTGCGCGTGGTGGGCAGCGAAGTGCAGGCGCAAAACCACAGCGCCAGCGGCATCATGCGTGCCGCCGAACATGCCATTTCGACGCTGCGCCATCGCAGCGATTTTCGCGGTTGGCAGCGTCCGATTGCAGCCAGGGGGGAATGCCGCCTCGCATCTGGTCCGCTACGCGATCTGGCGTTTGAACTGGGCGCCAGACCGGGCCACAAGACCCTGACGGCGCAGATGGAAGCCTGTTCTTCCGACTTTTACAGCGGGTTCCTGCGCGGCCTGTTTGACGCCGACGGTTCGGTGCAGGGAACACAGGACAAGGGCGTCAGCGTGCGCTTGACACAGGCCGAAATTTCGCTGCTCGAGGGCGTGCAACGCATGTTGCTTCGCATGGGTATCTGCAGCACGCTGTACCGCGACCGCCGCCCCGCCGGGACTGTCATGCTGCCCGACGGCAAAGGCGGGCAAGGCATTTACCCGCAGCAGGCGTTGCATGAGTTGGTGATCAGCGGCGACAACCTGGGCGTGTTCGCGCAGCGCGTCGGCTTTGCCGATGCCGACAAGGCTGCTCGTCTGCAAACACTGCTGGAGCAGTACCAGCGCAGCGTCAACCGTGAGCGTTTTGTGGCTACCGTGCAGACGCTGCAAGACGATGGCGTGGAGCCCGTGTTCGACGTCACGGTGGCCGACGTGCACGCCTTTGACGCCAACGGTCTGATGGTGCACAACTGCGCAGAACAACCCCTGCCGCCCTACGGCTGCTGCTGTCTGGGCTCAATCGACCTGACCCGTTTTATCAAGCATCCCTTTGAAAGCAATGCCCATTTTGACGAATCCGGTTTTGCCGAAGTGGCACGGGTCGCCACACGCATGCTGGACAACGTACTGGACGTGACGGTCTGGCCACTGCCCCAGCAACATGAAGAAGCCCGCAGCAAGCGACGCGTCGGCCTCGGCTTTACCGGGCTGGGCGACGCGCTGGTGATGCTGAACCTGCGTTACGACACGCAGCAAGCGCGCAACATGGCACGGCAGATTTCAGAGCTGATGCGCGACACCGCCTACGACGCATCGGTTGAGTTGGCGCGCGAGCGTGGCGCCTTCCCGCTCTTCAACGCCGACCTTTACCTCAGCGGCCAGACCTTTGCATCGCGTTTGCCGACCGGACTGAAGGAGCGCGTTCGCGCCCATGGCCTGCGCAATTCACATCTGCTCTCGATTGCTCCCACCGGCACCATCAGCCTGGCATTTGCCGACAACGCCAGCAACGGCATCGAGCCCGCCTTCAGTTGGACCTACACGCGCAAGAAACGCATGGCGGATGGTAGTTTCAAGGAGTACGCAGTCGAAGATCACGCGTGGCGCCTGTACCGCCATCTGTATGGAGAAACCGCGCCACTGACAGCAGCGTTTGTCACTGCTCTGGAGATGAGCGCGCAGGCGCATGAAGCCATGGTGGCAGCGGTTGCCCCCTACATCGACACCGCAATTTCGAAAACCGTCAACGTGCCGGCCGATTACCCGTATGCGGAATTTCAGAACCTGTACATGGAAGCCTGGCAGTCGGGCCTGAAAGGCCTGGCGACCTACCGGCCCAATTCCATCCTGGGCTCGGTGTTGAGCGTGACGCCAAGTGCGGCAAACGCCACCACCCCGCTGCAGATCGAAGGCACCAATCACCGACTGTCATTGGAGCGCCTGCCGGTTCCCGTGCTCTCATCGCTGCGCTGGCCGAGTCGACCCGAATTGCCTGGCGGCAACCCGGCCTGGACGTTTATGGTGCACCACCCGTTTGGCGACTTTGCGCTGTTCGTTGGAGAACTGGCGCCCGAAGAAGGTGGAGCGCCGAAGCCCTTCGAAGTATGGGTCAACGGCACTGATCAACCGCGCGGCCTGGGCGCCTTGGCAAAAACCTTGTCGATGGACTTGCGTGCCAACGACCCGGCCTGGCTGGAACTCAAGCTCGACGCGCTGGCGACCGTGGCAGAAGAGCACTCGTTCGAGATGCCTTTTCCTCCGCACGGTGAACAGCGTCTGTTTCCGGGTGTGGTGGCAGCCACCGCTGCCGTCATCCGCTGGCGCTGCAACCAGTTGAAAGCCTTGCCGGGCGCTGCCGCCAAGGTGCCGACGCCGGTGATGGACGCCATGTTCAGTCGGTGCGAGCCACAGACCGGCCCCTCTGGCACATTGGCCTGGTCGGTCGACGTTGACAACCCAGCCACCGGTGAAGTCTTCACGGTGACGCTGAAAGAGGTCAATCTGCCTGGCCAGGACGGCGTGCTCGTGACGCGCCCTTGCGCAGTCGGCTTTTCCGGCAATTACCCGCGCGCCCTGGACGGATTGGCCCGGCTGCTATCGCTCGACATGCGGGTCATTGATCCGGCCTGGATTGGCATGAAACTGCGCAAACTGCTCAACTATGCGGAGCCGCTGGGCCATTTCATGGCCTTTGTGCCCGGCTTGCCGCATGGCGAGCGCCGTCAACAGACCTGGCCGTCCACGGTGGCCTACATTGCGCGGCTCATCATTCACCGTTACGCCATGCTGGGCGTGCTGGATGAAGAAGGCTTCCCCCTGCGCGAAATGGGCGTGCTGGACGCGCCAAAGAATCAGGCTGCACCCAGCACCATGGCCGGCAAGGTTTGCCCCGAGTGCGGCAACCCGACGGTCATTCACAAGGATGGTTGTGACTTTTGCACGGCCTGTGGCTATGTGGGGCAGTGCGGTTGAGGTGTTGACAGGATCATCGATGCAGTCGGGCGCCGCGCTGCGCCAGTCAACCGCTTAAAACCGCATTTTCAGTGCAGTGCCCAGCGCCCAGGCGTTGCCGCGTTCGCTGAGCGCGTCCGGGCGCGGCCAGAAGCGGCCAACGACGACTTCTCCCAGCAGCCAGTCCTTGTGCACCGGCTGCTCCCAGCGCGCCTGCAAACCGTAGTCGGAGACCGCCACGCCAGTGCCCTGCTTGCCGCTCGCCAGCAGTTCCAGTGACGCCAGCCGCTGCCTGCCCAACGACTTGTAGATGCCAAAGCTGGTGTTCCATTCGAGCTGCGTGTCGGCCTGCGTAATCGTCGCCGCGCTGAGCCAGCGCCCGACCAGTGTCGGGGAGAACGTGCGCTGGTACGACAGCGCCGTCGTTGAGCCGATATGGTCGGCAATCGTCAGGAACACGGTCTCGCGAAACTCGACCACATCGATCGGGCTCGGCTCCCACGACTTGCGATAGCGGCCCTGGACAAAGGGCTTGAGCGCGCCATGAAAACCGACCCGGAAGTCCACCGAATCGCCGAACACACGCCCGAGACCGGCGAAGAAGGCGCGGTCAGACGCCGTTTGCGTCTGCAGCAATTGCTGGCGCGAGAACGAGCCCGGCTTGTCGGTGATGATTTCGCGCGGGTTGTCGCGCCCGGTGAACAGGTAGGTGTGATCTTCCAGATTGGGCAACTTGAAGCGGGCGTTGAAACGCACGTTGAAATCGACCGCCTGGTCCTGACGCTTGTAAACGCTGATGTCGAGCTGACCGTCGCTCACCTTGCCGCCATCCCTGAACGGCCGGTCGCCGAACCAACTGTCAACGCCACTGGCCAGCCATACGGCGGCCGAGCGCACCGATTCACGAGCGGAGTCAAGTTTCTGGTCCGTTTCAGTGCCAACCGACCCGGCGCTGGCTTGCGCCAGCACCGGCGCCGACGTGCACACGCCCAGCATCAGCAACAGTAACGCACTGATCAGTTTGCACAAACGTATTCGCATACAGTTCTCCAAATCGATGGCCGGTTCTGGCGCAGCGCTGGCTCTGGGGCGCTCTGCCCTTGCCGACCCACCGGTGAATTCCGGTACACCATTATGTCGTCGAATCGTACAACAGCTTGGCTGCGCTCGATCTACCAGGCGGCGCAACCACGGTGACGCCGCCGCGCAGATGCTCAGTCGCGCACCACCAGCACTGGCAGGTGGGTGTGCGATAGCACCGCTTGCGTGACGCTGCCCAGCACCAGCTTTTCCAGACCGCTACGTCCGTGCGAGCCCATGATGATCAAATCGGCCTGGATTGACGAAGCCGCCTCCACCACACCACGCCAGGGCGCATGCGACTCAATGACCGAGGTGTTGACGCTGACGCCTGCTTGTTCAAACGCCAGTTTGGCCGCCTTGATGGACGCATTGGCCTCGGCTGTTGCCGCGCTCAAGTATTCGGCTTGGCCATAAGCAAAATCGGTCCCGACGCCGGTAAAGGGGTAGGGATCGATGACGAAGATAGCGCTGACGCGGCTGCCAAAGGCTTTGGCCAGACCAATTGCCTTTTCTACCGCCAACTGGGCGGTTGCCGAGCCATCGACCGGAACCAGTATGTGCTTGAACATGGTGAACCCTCCTGTTAACTATTTCCAGGCACCATTTTGATGGCAGCGCATGGGCCTTTGCAAGCACCGAACGCAAGGTCCTTGCAATCATCACAATTCAAGTCAAAGCAGATGCCCGACTCTTGTGGCCAAATTGCGAGTCCCAGATCGTTGTCAGGACTTTGGCGAGGACGCGAGCAGCCTTTCCATCTCTGCGCCCGGGATCGGTTTGCTGAACAGATAGCCCTGCATCTGGTCGCATTTGAGACGCTTGAAACCTTCAGGTCGGAGAGATTTTTCGGATTCGCTTGGCTTGCCGACAAGATGTTCAACGAATACCTGTAAGATACTCATAATTTAATGAGGTGTGTATGGTCAAAGAAGTTCAAATGTCAATCAAGATGGAGATGGAATTACGCGATAAGTTCATGACTGTGGCAGCGAATCGTCATCGACCGGCTGCTCAGATCATTCGTGACCTGATGCGCTTCTACATCACGGACAGTGAAACACCCAATGCGCTCACTGCCGAAACGATTAGAAAAAGTCGCAAGGGCGAAGATGTGTTTCACGCCTCAAACGCAACTAACCTTTTGAAACAATTGGGCATCTGATGCGCGCTCCGAGCTATACCGGCCAGTTTAAACGCGACGTGAAACTGGCTGAGAAGCGCGCAAAGGATATCGACAAGCTGCGCCAGGTTATTGCGTTACTCCTGGAAGGAGGGCCGTTGCCGCGGGAACTGGGAGACCATCCACTGAAAGGGGAATGGAAACCGAACCGAGATCTTCATGTAGAACCGGACTGGGTGCTAATCTACACGGCAACCAGCGAAGCGATTCGTTTCGAGCGAACAGGAACACATTCAGACATCTTTGGAACATGACTGAACTGTTTTTAGAGCTGCGTGCTGTGGCCCAAAGGCGTTGGCAGATCGCCAGGCCCAGTCCGGTGCCGTCGTGATTGCGCGACAGCCCCGAATCGATCTGGTGAAACGGCTGAAACAGCAGCACCAGCTCAACCCGCCGCGCGCTGCCCTGCACCATGCAGGCGTCCAGAATGACTCAAGAGCATGCGGGTGCTACGACTTTGAGGAGTTTTCGCCTCCAGTACCTGGTGCAAGGCTTTGGAAACCTGAAAGGACAGCGTTCCGTCAGGCTCGCCCACGACACCATCGGCTTGCTCGCTCGTCGACGAGCGGCGTCTGCGCCCAGCACAAATGTTATTTCTTGGATCTCTTGTCAACTTTGTCGGTCTTTATTGCGGCGCCAGGTCCTGGCGCCGTGCTTCCCAGCTTTCCAACCAGGCCGGCAGGGCATCGGCGGGCATCGGCCTGGCGATGAAATAGCCCTGCGCCAGGTCGCAGCCCTGCGAGCGCAGAAAGTCCCAGTCGGAGCGGTCCTCGACGCCCTCGGCAACCGTCTTCATGTGCAATTGGCGGGCCATGCCCAGGCTGGGCTTGCGCACAAGTATCGCACCGTCGAGACAAGTTTGCTCGGCTCGCCCGCAACACCATTGGACGCCATCGACGGTCACCGGCACCATGCAGGCACCGCACGCAGCGGAATGTTCCTTGTATGGCTATACTGTACATATTGGCTAGTTTTTAAGGAGTCTTGATGATTACGCTCACCTCTGTGGAAGCCCAGAATCGTTTTGGTCAGTTGTTGGACATGGTGCAGCGTGAGCCAGTCACCATCACACGTCACGGGCGGGCCACAGCGTTCGTCGTGTCGCCACGTGATATGGAAGAACTGGCGAACGCACGCGCCAAGCGAAGCCAGGCAGTGGAGGCGTTTGAGGCGTGGACTGCGCGAGCTGCCAAAAGCGTCACGCCTGCTGCCAGGCGACTGACCGACGAGAAAATCAACACGATAGTGCATGAAGTGCGATGAGAACACCACGGCGGGTGGTGTTCGACACCAGCAGCTTGGTGAGTGCTGCGTTAAAACCAGGTGCGATGCCACACCGCGCCCTGCTGCAGGCCTTGCAGTGTTGTGATGTGTGCGCGTCGGAGCAAACCCTGATTGAGTTGCAGCAGGTGCTGCTGCGTGACAAGTTCGACCTTTACCTCGACCGCGAAACTCGTTTGGACTTCGTGTCCACGCTGCGCCAGTCCCTGTATTTTTTTGCTGTCAGTCAGGCACATGAACAGAATCTGCAACCGCCCTGCCGCGACCCAAAAGACAATAAGTTTCTGGCGTTGGTGCAAATCTGCAATGCCGATGTACTGGTCAGCAGCGACAGTGACTTGCTGGTTCTAAGCCCCTGGCAAGAGGTGCAAATTGTGCTGCCTGCGGCGTTTCTGGAGCTCTTTTAGCCAGCTTTGTTTCAGTGTTGCTCAGCATCGGCAACTGACTTGGCGCCATGAAGACGAAGCGCTGCCAACATCTCAGTCATTGAGTAAGGTGGATTCTTCAGATCAGTCACTGCCTTCAATATGGCCTCACAGGTTCGATATGGGGCA
>JBBQZA010000063.1:0-14585 GCA_038208175.1 Burkholderiales bacterium | reverse complement strand
CTATTGACTGCCTCGCTGGTGGCCACTGCTGTTTCCGCCTTTTCGCAGGACGCCAAGCCAGCCGCATCGGCGCCGTCAGCCGCAGTCACCAAAGCCGACAAGCCGGATCTGGCCAAGGGCGAGGCCAGTTTTGCTGCGGTTTGTGTAGCTTGTCATGCACCTGACGGCAACTCGGTCATTCCCGTCAATCCCAAACTGGCGCAACAGCACCCGGAGTACCTGATCAAGCAATTGCAGGAATTCAAATCAGGCAAGCGCGCCAGTCCGATCATGCTGGGGATGGCGACAACGCTCTCCGATGCCGACGCGAAAAATGTGGCCTACTGGCTGAGTTCCAAGCCTGCCACGCCCGGTGCGGCGAAGGACAAGGATCTGGTGTTTTTGGGCGAACGCATTTACCGGGGCGGGATCGCCGACCGGCAGGTGCCGGCCTGCGCTGGTTGCCACAGCCCCAACGGTGCAGGTATTCCGGCGCAGTACCCGCGTTTGAGCGGTCAGCATGCAGACTACGCCGTGGCGCAACTGACCGCCTTTCGTGACGGTGTCCGCTCTAACAGCCTGCAGATGACGCAGGTGGCGGCGAAGTTGAACGACCGCGAAATCAAGGCGGTTGCCGACTACGTTGCTGGTTTGCGCTAGGCGTCGGCCAGCCCCGCTGGCCAGTTTGTAGCGCACATGATCGCTACGCCCCTGATGGCGAAGTGGGTAACAGAGCCGGGTCAGAATGAACTCCTCCCCGAGCTTATTTTCAGGCAAGGACCGCAGCATGCTCATCAAAACCAGTCGCGACGGCTTCTATCACCCACTTCTAAGTGAGATCACGAGTCGGCGCGTTTATCAGGAACGACGTGACCTGATCAAGCTCATGGCAGGGGGTGCCGCCGGCGCGGCACTCGGATCGTGGGCTTCACGCACAGCTTTCGCGCAAAGCTTTGTTGCACGCCCCGGCAAGCTGGCCCCCTTGCCGGGTCTGAAATCAAGCTTGGCGGGCGCCGTCACGATGGAAAAGTTGACGGAATACAAGGACGCCAGCAGCTACAACAATTTTTATGAATTCGGCACTGACAAGTCGGACCCGGCACAGAACGCCCACAGCCTGAAGACCAGCCCTTGGACGGTCGAGATTGAAGGACTGGTCAAGAAGCCTGCCAAATACACCTTGGAAGACCTGCTCAAGCTGAGCGCGCAGGAAGAGCGTGTTTATCGTTTGCGCTGTGTCGAAGGCTGGTCCATGGTGATTCCGTGGGTCGGCTATTCACTCGCCGAGTTGATCCGCAAAGTCGAACCGCTGGGCAGTGCCAAGTACGTCGAATTTGTCACCCAGGCCGATCGCAAAACCATGCCTTTTGTCGGCTCCCGTGTGCTGGATTGGCCTTATGTCGAGGGCCTGCGCATGGACGAAGCCATGCAAGCGCTGACCTTGCTGGCTTTTGGCATGTATGGTGAAGTCTTGCCCAACCAGAACGGCGCGCCGGTGCGCCTGGTGGTGCCCTGGAAGTATGGGTTCAAGAGTGGCAAAAGCATTGTCAAAATCCGTTTTACCGAGAAGCAGCCGGGCACGGCCTGGAACAAGGCGGCGGCCAATGAATACGGCTTCTTCTCGAATGTCAACCCGAGCGTCGATCACCCGCGCTGGAGTCAGGCCACCGAGCGCCGCATTGGCGAAGATGGTTTGTTTGCCAAAAAGCGCAAAACCCTGATGTTCAACGGCTACGAGGCGCAGGTGGGGCAGCTTTACGCCGGTATGGACCTGAAGAAGAACTTTTGACGATTGTGTGCTTGCGCCAAGTTCTTTTTTTCGGGTGAAAACGCTGCTGTTACATCGGTTTGCCAAGCCGGTGGTGTTTGCTCTGTCCCTGCTGCCATTCTGTTGGCTGCTGTATGCGGCCCTTGGCAATCATCTGGGCGCCAATCCGGCAGAGGCGCTGGTGCGCGCAACAGGTATCTGGACCTTGCGCTTTCTATGTCTGGTTTTGGCGCTGACGCCTTTGCGCGTCATCACCGGCACACCGGCACTGGCCCGATTTCGGCGCATGCTGGGTTTGTTTGTTTACTTCCATGTGCTGCTGCATCTACTCAGCTACAGCTGGTTCGACATGGGTTTTGACGTCGCCGATATTGCCAAAGACATTGCAAAACGCCCGTTCATTCTGGTCGGATTTTCAGCTTTTGTGCTGCTGAGCGCATTGGCATTGACTTCCTTCAATCGGGCCATCCGGATGTTGGGTGGCAAACGCTGGCAGCAGTTGCACAGGCTGATCTATTTCATTGCCGGTCTGGCTATTCTGCATTTCTTCTGGATGCGCTCCGGTAAGAACAATTTTGCTGAAGTCTGGGTTTACGCCTCGGTCTTGGGGTTGTTATTGCTCTGGCGCGTGGCCCACCAGAGGAAGAAAAAATCGGCTTAACTGCGCGTTGTCGAAGCGAGGGCGACCAGACCCAGCACATCGGGCGCCGCACTGACATGCCAGCATGCAAGGTCGATGCGTTCCACCTGGTCTGGCGCGGATTGGCTTGGCCGGGTAAGCGCGCCAAGCAGCAGGGTGCGTCGTTTCATGAGGATGGCTCCGGATTGCTTTGCAAGAACAGGGATTCTGCGCGCATCTGGTCTGCGATCGTTTCACGCCGGCGAATCAGCTGCATATGCTTGCCATCCACCAGAATCTCTGCTGCCCGACCGCGCGAGTTGTAATTGCTGGCCATGCTCATGCAGTAGGCCCCGGCTGAAAGGACTGCCAGCAAGTCGCCCTGCTGTAGCGCCAGTGGGCGGTCGTGTCCAATCCAGTCGCCACTTTCGCAGACCGGTCCGACGACATCCCAGGTTTCGGCGGCGTCCGATCGTACTTTCAGAGGCACGATTTGGTGAAACGCCTGGTACATGGCGGGTCGGGGCAAATCGTTCATGGCCGCATCGACGATGCAAAAGTTCTTTTGCGTCCCCGGTTTGAGGTACAAAACCTCAGTCAGGCAGACTCCCGCATTACCCACCAGCGAGCGGCCGGGTTCGATCATCAGCGGGCGTTCGCCGAAATTGCGGGCATCAAGCCTGGCCAGCAACTTGCCCCAAAGCTGGTCGGCCGCAGGTGGGGTTTCGCCGTTGTAATTGATGCCCAGACCACCACCAAAATCAATGTGACGGATCGGGATGCCTGCGGCTTCGATGCTTTCAACCAGATCGAGCATGCGGTCGACGGCATCGAGGTAGGGCTCTTCCTGTGTGATCTGGGAGCCGATATGACAATCGATGCCAACCACGCGCAGACCGGCCAGCGCTGCAGCGTGCCGATAACAGGGCAGGACGCGTTCGTGGGCAACACCAAATTTGCTGTTTTTGAGGCCGGTTGAAATATAGGGGTGTGTCTTGGGGTCGACATTCGGATTGACGCGAATGCTGACGGGCGCGCGCAAACCCATCGACAGCGCGACCTGGTTCAGGACTTCAAGCTCGGCTTCGCTCTCGACATTGAAGCAGCCAATGCCTGCGTCCAATGCGCTGCGCATTTCGGCCCTGGTCTTGCCGACGCCAGAGAAGATGATCTTTTCGGCTTTGCCACCGGCAGCAAGAACACGGCCCATGTCGCCACCGGAAACAATGTCAAAGCCACAGCCAGCCTGCGCAAACACCTGAATGACGGCCAACGCCGGGTTGGCTTTCATGGCGTAGCAGATTTGAATGTTGCGCCCGGCAAAGCCACGCTGGTAATCCGTCAGGGCCGACAGCATGGCAGCTTTTGAGTAGACAAAAAGTGGTGTGTCGTGCTGCCTGGCCAGATCACTCAACCGGACTTCTTCCAGGAAGAGCTCATTGCTCCGGTAGGCAATATGGGGTTGGCCAGGAAGATTTTGGGGCATCATGGAAGAGCTGTTGCCGGGATTGAGGCAGGGGGTTGGGCAGGGTTGCTGGCAGCCGCTGCCGGGTCTTTGGCGCTGACAGGCGCTGTGGGCAAATAGAGCGAGCCTTGCTGGCCACAGGCCGACAGGTTGGCCACACCGAGCCCAAGGACAAGCGTACTGACTAAAATTGGATGGCAATGCAACATGGTGAAATTGTAATGACCGACTCTGAATTCATGGACCGTGCGGAAAGTCTGCTGCGCACCGTCGAAGCAAGCTGTGATCGTATCAACGACGAAAACCTTGCCGATATCGACAATCAGCGGGTCGGTGGCATGGAGACACTGGTGTTTTCAGATGGCAGTCAGATCGTCATAAATCTGCAAAAGCCGCTGCACGAGGTATGGATGGCGGCCAAGTCTGGTGGTTATCACTATAAATTTGACGGTCAACAGTGGACCGATAGCAAAGGACAGGGCGAGTTTTTTGCCAACCTGTCGCGCTTTGCCAGCGCTCAGACAGGTTGCCAGCTCAGTTTCTGAACAAGTCGAGAATTTTCTTCTTTTCGTCGGCTGGCGGTAGGGTTTGAATGTCTGGACTGGTTGCTGGTTTGTCACCCAAACCCAGACTGCTGATGCCATTTCCCTTGGCATACTCGTCGTAAAACCATTCACCACCGGACTGCATCACGCCTTCGGGCGCAGACGGTTCCATGACCGGCACATTCTTCAATGCATGTTCCATGAAACGGATCCACACCGGCAGGCTCAAGCCGCCACCGGTTTCGCGGTCGCCAAGTTTGCGCGGCGTGTCATAGCCAATCCAGGTGACAGCGGCGAGTGTGGGCTGAAATCCGGCAAACCAGGCGTCCATCGAGTCGTTGGTGGTGCCGGTCTTTCCGTACAGGTCAGGTCGTTTTAACGTTGCTTGTGCCAGGGCGGCGGTACCGGAGCGGGTGACTGTTTGCAGCAGACTCTCCATCATGAAGGCGTTGCGCGCATCAATGACCCGCAGCGACTCGTTCAGCTCAGGTGTCCTGGTTTCAATCAGGAGCTTGCCTTTCTGTTCTGTGACCCTGGCGACCAGCCACGGGTTGATCCGGTAGCCGCCATTGGCAAAGACCGAGTAGGCTGAAACCATCTGCATCGGCGTCACCGAGCCGGCGCCCAAGGCCATCGTCAGATAAGCGGGGTGCTTGTCTTCATCAAAGCCAAAGCGCGTAATCCATTGCTGCGCATTTTGTGCTCCGACAGCCTGCAGGATGCGGATCGAGATCATGTTCTTCGATTTGGCCAGGCCCTGGCGCAAGGTCATGGGTCCTTCAAATTTGCTGTCGTAATTTTTGGGTTCCCAGGGTTGGCCACCGGTTACGCCGGCATCAAAAAAAAGTGGCGCATCGTTGATGATCGTGGCTGCGGTAAATCCTTTTTCCAGAGCGGCAGAATAAATAAAGGGCTTGAAGCTGGACCCGGGCTGGCGCCAGGCCTGCGTCACATGGTTGAACTTGTTTTTTTCAAAATCAAATCCGCCAACCATGGCTTTAATCGATCCGTCGCGTGGATCCATCGCAATGAAAGCGCCTTCGACCTCCGGCAGTTGGGTGATTTCCCAGGTGCTTTTGACTGTCTTGCTGACCCGGATCACGGCGCCGCGGCGAATCTTGATGTTGGGGGGGGCTTTGTCAGACAAGCCTGATTGCGCGGGTCTAAGACCTTCGCCACTGATGTCAACGATTTCCCCGTTCTGCCTGACGGCCTTGATGTGCCTGGCGTCAGCCTCCAACACCATCGCCGCCATCACATCTCCGTTGTCGGGATGGTCTTCCAGTGCGTCGTCGATGGCATCATCGAGATCCTGCGGATTGGCTGGCAGGGTGACGAATTGTTCCGGACCGCGGTAGACCTGTCGGCGCTCAAAGTCCATCAGACCGCGCCGCAAGGCTTTGTAAGCGACCTCCTGGTCGGCTGCGCGCACCGTCGTGTAAACGTTCAGACCACGCGTGTAGGTCTCGTCGCCATATTGTGAAAACATCAACTGGCGCACAGTTTCAGCCACATACTCTGCATGTACCCTGGAATTGTCCGAACCGGATTTGACTCTTAGCTCTTCCTTTTTTGCGGCTGTGGCCTGGCTTGCCGTGATGAATCCGTTGTCCGCCATGCGCTCGATGATATGCAGTTGGCGTGAGCGAGCGCGTTTCGGGTTGGTGATCGGGTTGTAGGCGGATGGCGCTTTGGGCAAGCCTGCCAGCATGGCCGCCTCGGCGATAGTGATGTCTTTCAGGGACTTGTCGAAATAGGCCTCTGCCGCCGCGGCAAAGCCATAGGCGCGGTTGCCCAGAAAGATCTGATTCATGTAGATCTCAAGAATCTGGTCCTTGGTCAACATATGTTCAAGTTTGAAGGTCAACAGGATTTCGTAGATCTTTCGGGTGTATGTTTTTTCAGAAGATAAATAGACGTTGCGTGCTACCTGCATGGTGATGGTTGATGCACCCTGGCTCTTGAAATGTCCCAGATTGGCCAGACCAGCGCGCAGCATACCCCGGTAATCGACGCCGCCGTGCTCATAAAACCTTGCGTCTTCAATAGCCAGCACGGCATCAGTCATGACCTTTGGTATTTCCTTGATCGGCGTCAGATGCCGGCGCTCCTCGCCAAACTCTCCAATCAAAGTGCCCTCAGCCGAGAAAACGCGCAACGGTAATTTTGGGCGGTAATCCGAAAGATCTGAAATATCTGGCAGGTGCGGGAATGCAACCGCCAGCGCAATGGCAATGACGAACAGCAGGGACAAGACGGCTGCCAGCAGAAGACCGCCGGCCCACAGGGCCAGGCGCCATGGCCAACTCTTCGCGCGGGCGCGGGGAGCGGAACTTTTCGGGCTGGGAGATTCGCTGGGCGACGGTTTGGAAGCCATAGGAACTCAGTAGAAACACATGGGCATTTTAAAAAAGATGGGTTGCACCGTTGGCGCATTAGTATCCGCTATTCTTGCGCGATGACTCTTTGCTGGCTACAGGCGCCCTGAAGTAGGTAAGATCGAGTCCTTGGGCGTCTACTTTTGGCAACGTTCAAGACCTGAGAAAATTGAAATAGTTTTTGCCTGACAAGGCGCTTGCTGCTAGCATTGAAGTAACTTCTTAAGTTTCGCTGATTATTGATTGGCCTCATTCAGGGGATAGTTTTGATCTCTTTGGGATCTTTGTTTAACCGTCAACCGGCACCCATGCTGGGTTTGGACATCAGTTCTTCAAGTGTCAAACTAGTTGAGTTGGGTCAGGGCAAGACCGGCAATCTGGTGCTTGAACGCTGCGCGATCGAGCCACTGGAGCGTGGCTGGATCACCGATGGCAATATAGAAAAGTTTGACGAAGTCGCAGAGGCGGTCCGCCGGCTGGTCAATAAGAGTGGAACCAAAACCAAGAATGTGGCGATGGCCCTGTCACCCTCGGCTGTCATCACGAAGAAGATATTTCTTCCGGGCGGTATGTCCGATCAGGAACTGGAGTTGCAGGTTGAGGTCGAAGCCAACCAGTACATCCCTTTTCCGTTGGACGAAGTCAGTCTTGATTTTTGTGTTATTGGGCCGAGTGCGACTTCTGCTGGCGATATCGAGGTTCTGATTGCGGCGTCACGCAAGGAAAAAGTTCAGGATATTCAGGGTTTGGCCGAGGCCGCCGGTTTGAAGCCGGTCATTATTGATGTTGAATCTTACGCATCACGATTGGCAACCAATCGCCTGATTGAAAACCTGCCCGGCAAGGGCGCAGGCTACATTGTTGCGCTGTTCGAGGTGGGTGCGCTGACCACCAGCATGCAGGTGATTCGCAATGATGAGGTTCTATACGACCGGGACCAGGCATTTGGGGGTGCCCAGCTAACCCAGTTGATTGTGCGCCAATACGGCTTTTCTCTGGAAGAGGCCGAAACCAAAAAAAGAAACGGTGAACTGCCTGAGGACTATGAAACCAGTGTATTGCGGCCATTTGTTGAAAGCATGGTGCATGAGATTGGTCGTGCCCTGCAGTTTTTCTTTACCAGCACGCCGCATAACAAAGTTGATTGCGTCATGTTGGCTGGCGGCTCTGCGGCCTTGCCGGGCTTGACGACGGCCGTAACGGAGCACACCTCTTTCCCTTGCACTCTGGTCAATCCATTTGAAGGTATGGACATCGGTCCCGATGTTCGTTTGAAGAAAATGACGCGTGAGGCGCCGTCGTACCTGACCTCTTGTGGATTGGCGTTGCGGAGGTTTATGCAGTGATACGGATTAACCTGCTCCCGCACCGAGAGGCTGCACGCAAACGACGCCGGGATATATTCAATGTCAGTTTGGGGGCGTCCGCCCTTGCTGGTGGTTTGCTGGCCGGCATGATTTTTCTCTGGTATCAAGCTCAAATATCAGGGCAGCAGGGCAAGAATCAGCTGTTGCAAACCGAGGTCCAGCGCTTTGACGCGCAGATCAAGGACATCGCCAGCCTTGAGTCGGAAATCGCTTCCCTGCGTGCGCGCCAGCAGGCTGTGGAAGACCTGCAGGCAGACCGGAATTTGCCGGTTCACCTGCTGACCGAATTGGTCCGGCAGCTTCCTGACGGTGTGTATATCACCAGTATGCGTCAGGAAAACCAAAATGTGACGCTACAGGGGGTTGCGCAGTCAAACGAACGGGTATCCGAAGTGCTGCGAAACTTCAGCAACAACACACCCTGGTTTTCCAGGCCCGAGCTGGTTGAGATTGTGGCTGGCACTGTGGCTCTGACGCCCAGGGACCAGCGTCGGGTCGCCAATTTCACCATTCGTGTGCGTCTGACCCGAGCCAGCGAAGCTGAAAAATCCCGCTTGGCGGCCAGTTCCGCAGCACCGGTACTTGCAGCCTCTGCTCCTGAAAAGAAATAGGAGCACGACACCATGGCAGAGAAGTTTTCCTTGAAATTCGATTTTGGCGCCGTATCGGAAAAGTTGTTGGCGCAATTTCGGAACCTGGATCCCAAGGATCCGTCGAAGTGGCCGGTGTTCCCGCGCTATGCACTGTTCGTCGGTGTGGCTGCACTGTTTGTGGTGGTGCTGTGGTTTCTGTGGTTGAACTCTTCACAGCTTGAGTTGGAGGCGGAGCAGAGCAAGGAAACCAAGCTGCGCGACGAGTACAAGGTCAAACTGGGTAAGGCGGTCAATCTTGAAGCTCTCAAGAAACAGCGTGAGCAGGTGCAGCAGTACGTGACCCAACTGGAGAAGCAGTTGCCGAGCAAGGCCGAAATGGATGCCTTGTTGTCAGACATCAACCAGGCGGGTCTGGGGCGCAGTCTGCAATTTGACTTGTTCCGTCCAGGGCAGGTGTTTGTCAAGGACTATTACGCCGAGTTGCCGATCGCGGTGCGGGTAAGCGGGCGTTATCACGACATCGGTGCGTTTGCTTCGGATATTGCAAATCTGTCGCGTATCGTGACACTGAATAATCTGGTCATTCTGCCTGGCAAGGACGGCGCGCTGACGATGGACGCCACAGCCAAGACCTTCCGTTACCTCGATGCCGAAGAGGTCGCCATGCAGCGCAAGGCGGCGGCGCCTAAGGGGGCCGCCAAATGAAGCTGCTGCTCGGCTTCGTTTTTTTTGCGATGGCCGTGCTGCTGGCCGCTTGTGGCGCCTCCAGCGAAGATGAATTACGCCAATGGATGACCGAGCAACGAGGCCAGGCCCGGCCGAAGATTGCGCCGATTGCCGAACCAAAACTATTTACGCCAGCGGGCTATGACCAGGTCGCAACTGTGGAGCCTTTCAGCCTGCTGAAGCTGACACAGGCCTTGAAGCGCGAGTCGACCCAAGCCGCAGCCAACGGCGCCTTGATTGCACCTGAACTGGCGCGGCGTCGGGAGGCGTTGGAGTCGTTTCCGCTGGATACGATGACGCTGGTGGGAAGCATGACCAAGTCAGGTCAGCCGGTAGCCTTGCTGAAGGTAGAAAATTTGTTGTATCAGGTGAGGCCTGGCAACTATCTGGGTCAAAACTACGGTCGTGTGACCAAAATAGCCGAGACCGAAGTCACATTGCGTGAAATCGTGCAGGATGCCAGCGGTGAATGGATTGAACGCACTGCTACTTTGCAGCTGCAAGAGAGGTCAAAATGAAGAATTGGAACAATGGGTTGATGAGGCGCATGTGGCGCCAAGTCGCTCTGGCGATGGCGTTCATGTGGCTGGCATCCATGGCCCAGGCTCAAACCGCGATTGAAGCCGTGTCGGCGTCCATTCAAGGGGGTGCTGAAGTGGTGCGCATCGATTTGACACAGCCGCTTGAGACGATTCCGTCAGGTTTTTCTATTCAGTCACCGGCGCGGATTGCACTGGATTTTCCGGGTATAGCCAACAACATGGGGCGTTCCACCATTGAGCTTAATCAGGGCAATTTGAAGTCAGTGAATGTGGTGCAGGCCGGTGACCGCACGCGTGTGGTGCTCAATTTGAAGCAGCCCACTCCCTACAAGGCGCAATTGCAGGGAAAAACCTTGCTGATCGTGCTGGAGGCTGCGCCAGTCGCAGCACCGGCAGCGACCGCGGTCCCGGTCTTTGCGGAAAGTCGCAACCGTGATACCTTGCCGCTCAAGGATCTTGATTTCCGCCGCGGCGACGAGGGCGCCGGTCGCGTTATAGTGGACTTGCCGAATAACCAGGTGGGTGTCGATATTCGCCAGCAGGGTGAGAATCTGGTCGTCGAGTTCATGAAGTCGACTTTGCCTGAGGGCATGCGGCGGCGTCTGGATGTGAGCGATTTTGGCACGCCGGTACAAACTGTGACGACGTTCCAGGTTGGGGACCGGGTGCGCATGGTGATCGAGCCGAAAGGCCAATGGGTTCACAGCGCCTACCAGAGCGACCAGCAATTTGTGGTCGAGGTCAAGACTTTGAAGCTTGACCCGTCAAAGCTGACCCAGGGCACGGGCTATAGCGGACAAAAATTGTCTCTCAATTTCCAGAACATCGAGGTTCGCTCCCTGTTGCAGGTGATCGCGGACTTTACCAACTTCAATATCATTACCTCTGACTCAGTCACCGGTGGCGTGACGTTGCGATTGCAGGATGTGCCCTGGGATCAGGCTCTGGACATTATTTTGCAGGCCAAGGGCTTGGGCATGCGCAAGACCGCCAATGTGATCTGGATCGCACCGAAGGATGAAATTATTGCCAAGGAGAAGTTGGAACTCGAATCCAAGGCGGCGGTTCTCAATCTGGAGCCGGTACGGACGCAGTCGTTCCAGATGAACTATGCCAAGGCCGATGACATCGCGAAACAGTTGACGGGGGCCGGTGGCGGTGAAAAGAGTGCGGGACGAGCCCTCAGTGCGCGCGGCAGCGCGACGGCCGATCCGCGCACCAATCAGCTTTTCGTGACCGATGTGGCATCCAGGCTGGAACAGGTCACGCAGCTGTTGCAAAAACTCGATGTCGCCGTGCGCCAGGTCATGATCGAGGTCAGAATCGTCGAAGCCAACGACACTTTCGGGAAATCGCTGGGCGTCAAGTTTGGAGCCACTGACCTGCGGGCGAACCGGGGTGGCGACGGTGGGTATCAGTTGTCTGGCAATACCCGAATTGCATTTGGAAACAGTTATGCTGACACGGTGGCCACCAGTGGTGCTGGCGGAACAGTGAACACTTCCGGCAATTTCGTGAATATGCCAGCCAGTGCCATGGGCATGGGTAACGTGGCGACTTTCGGCGTGTCGATATTCAATGCGGTTGCCAATCGTTTTCTTAATCTTGAAATTTCGGCACTTGAAGCCGACAGCAAGGGGCGCGTTGTATCCAGTCCGCGGGTCGTCACCGCAGATGGCAAGAAAGCGTCCATCAAACAAGGTGAACAAATCCCGTACATCACTTGCCCGGCGGGTGGCACCGGCAGTTGTACCACTGCGTTCAAGGATGCCAATCTGCGGCTTGAGGTGACGCCGCAAATTACACCCGAAGGCACCGTCATAATGGATTTGGACGTCAGCAAAGACGTCAAGGGAGCAGAGACCCTGAATGCCGGACCGGCCATCAATGTCAAGAATATTGTGACGCAAGTACTGGTGGACAACGGAGGCACGGTGGTGATCGGTGGTATTTTCGAACTGCAGGAACAAAATGATGAGGCCAAGGTGCCCTGGTTTGGCGATTTACCGGGTGTCGGTAATTTGTTCAAAAACAAGTCAAAGACACAAAACAAGAAAGAGCTGCTCGTGTTCGTGACGCCAAGAATCATCACCGACAAGGTCGGCACGCGCTGAGACCTACCGGCAAGGCATTACTGTTTGCGATTTATTTCAAATTGATAGTCAGTCTGATTGGCCTGCCTGGGTCCGGCAAATCGACGGTCGGGCGCCAACTCGCACGACGCTTGCGCTGGCCCTTTTTTGATTCCGACCACGCGATTGAGCAAGAACTTGGCTGTTCCATTCGAGAGTATTTCGAACGCGAGGGGGAAGACCGGTTTCGCGCTATCGAGGAATCTGTGATCGATCAACTCTGCATGCAAGCGCAGGGGGTGTTGTCGACCGGGGGCGGTGTTGTTTTGCGGCCTGCAAATCGGCAGCATCTGCGCCAGCGCAGTCAGGTGGTTTATCTGAATTCCTCGCCTGAGGTGTTGTTTCGACGCTTGCGCCATGACGTTAATCGACCCTTGTTGCAGGTGGCTGACCCTTTGACCCGCTTGCGCGAATTGCATGCCCTGCGGCATCCGCTGTACCTTGAAACGGCGCACTTCATTATTGAAACCGGACGCCCCTCCGTTGCCCTGCTGGTTGGCATGATCATGACGCAATTGGAACTGGCTGGCCTGCTGCCTCTAAACTTGACCACATGAATGCCAAGACCGTCAGCATCGATCTTAAGGAACGTAGCTATGCGATAGCGATCGGTCGGTCGCTGCTTGACGATCCGCTCACCTATTCGGATCTGCCGTCTGCGAGCCATGTTTTGATTGTCAGCAACAGCACCGTGGCGCCACTCTATGCAGAGGGCTTGCGCCGTGCATTGCAGGTTAAATTTCCCACTGTCCACCAAGTGTTCTTGCCGGACGGGGAGCAGTACAAGAACTGGCAGACCCTGAACCTGATTTTCGATGCCTTGTTGAGCCATGGATGTGACCGCAAAACCCTGCTTTTTGCGCTGGGTGGCGGGGTTGTCGGTGACATGACTGGTTTTGCTGCTGCCAGTTACATGCGTGGCGTGCCATTTGTGCAGGTACCGACCACTTTGCTGGCGCAGGTTGATTCTTCGGTCGGCGGCAAGACCGGCATCAATCACCCGCTGGGCAAAAACATGATTGGCGCCTTTTATCAGCCGCTTAAGGTGGTGTGTGACATCGATGCGCTCAAAACCTTGCCGACTCGCGAATTGAGTGCCGGCCTGGCAGAGGTGATCAAGTACGGCCCGATTGCAGATCTGGGCTTCATGGCCTGGATCGAAGACCAGCTTGATGCCCTGCTGGTCTGTGATCCGGCGGCAATGGCCTATGCCGTGCAGCGCAGTTGTGAAATCAAGGCCAGCATAGTGGCGCAAGACGAACGGGAATCGGCCCTGCGTGCGATTCTTAATTTTGGCCACACTTTTGGCCATGCGATCGAGGCCGGGCTGGGTTACGGCGAGTGGCTGCACGGCGAGGCCGTTGGCTGTGGCATGGTCATGGCAGCCAAGTTGTCGCAGCTTCTGGGCCTGGTGGATGGGGCGCAGGTGCGGCGTCTGGTGGAACTGATTCAAAGAGCCGGTCTGCCGATACGCGGACCGTGTCTGTCGGAGACTGATAACGCGGCTCGCTACCTTGAGCTGATGCGACTGGACAAAAAGGCTCAGGGCGGTGAAATAAGGTTTGTCGTGCTGGAGGGTCCTGCTGGTGCGCTTGTGCGCAGTGCGCCGGATGCGATGGTGCGCCGTGTCATTGATGAGTGCTGCCGATAATTGCTATAAACTCGAATCGAGCCAGCAGCTTGAGAGTAGCCGTTTTTACATTCGTTAACCAAAATCGGTCGAGGACAGGTTTCAAAGGGTACAAAATGAAGTTCATGCATGAAATCAGTTTGCGAGACAAGATGATCAGATGGGTCATGGTGTTGTTTTTCATGCTGACGCTTGTCGCTTGTGGTGGTGGAGGGGGTGGTTCGCCGGGCCTGAGCTCAGGCAGTAAATTAACTACAAGCGCACCTGGATCGCTCACTTTGGCCAATGGCATAACCAGCATTGCGTACACCATCAAGGGGGGTTCTGCCCCGTACACGGTGGTTGTCGACAAACCGTCGTTGCTGAATGTCGTCATGCTGAGTGATTCCACATTCGCCATCTCTACGTCGGCGGGAAATGGCGGCATTGGCGTTGTCACCATCACAGATTCGTCGGGCGTCAATTCAGCGGACACAAAACTATCGGTTTCGGTCACAGTGGCCTCGCCCTCAGCGTTGTTCAGCACCGCACCTGCAACCCTGGAAATGGTCAATGGCACAAAGAGCGTCGCCTACACCATCAGTGGTGGCGTTGCCCCCTACACAGTGGTTAGCGACAAACCGTCGTTGCTAAATGCGACGCTGTTGAGCGGATCCACATTCTCCATCTCCACGGCAGCGGGAAGCAGCGGCAGTGGTTCCATCGTCATCACCGATTCGGCGGGAACGAAACTGACCGTGTCGGTCTCGGTACCGGCGCCCGTAGCATTGTTCAGCACGGCGCCCGCGATCTTGCAAATGGCAAGCGGCACCAAGAGCATCGCTTACACGCTCACCGGTGG
>JBBQZA010000062.1:0-14905 GCA_038208175.1 Burkholderiales bacterium | reverse complement strand
CATCAAAGGGATCAGCTTTTCCGGAAAATGGCAGGGGCCGTAGTTGTTCGAGCAGTTAGTGGTCAGCACCGGCAGGCCATAAGTGTGGTGATAGGAACGCACCAAATGGTCGCTCGCAGCCTTGCTGGCCGAGTATGGGCTATTGGGTTCGTAGCGGTGGTCTTCCGTGAAGGCCGGGTCGGCGGCGCCGAGTGAGCCATAGACTTCGTCGGTGGAGACGTGCAGAAATCGGAACGCCATCCTGGCTTCGGCTTCAAGTTTATTCCAGTAAGCGCACACGGCTTCAAGCAGGCGAAAGGTGCCGACGATGTTGGTCTGGATGAAGTCTTCGGGGCTGTGGATGGAGCGGTCCACATGGCTTTCAGCGGCAAAGTTCAGCGCGCCACGGGGCTGGTATTCGGCCAGCAGGCGACCGACCAGCGCGCTGTCGCCAATGTCGCCCTGCACGAAGATGTGCCGTGCGTCGCCCTGCAGCGGTGCCAGCGTTTCCAGATTGCCGGCGTAGGTCAACTTGTCCAGGTTGACGATGGGCTCGTCTGTCTGCGCCAGCCAGTCCAGGACGAAATTGGCGCCGATGAAGCCGGCGCCGCCAGTGATGAGAATGGTCATGAAATGGCGGGTTCAGCTTTGCAGGCGGTGGGTCGTCCGCATTTTTTTAAAGGATCAAAAGGCCGTAAGCATTGAAGCGCTGCGGGCCGGCTTGGCAGGGTGCTTCACTTCAACCCGAGTGAATTGCGAATGCGCAACAGCTTGGCCGAACTCGCCGCGCTGGCCCTGGTTCGGCCCAGGGCCATCCGCGCAAAGATAAATAATAGCAGTGCCAGCCCCGACGCCAGGGTAACGCCGATGGCGATCAACCCTTTTTTGGGACCGCTGGGCTTTTGCGGCAGCGTGGGCGACTGAACCACCTGGGCAGGGCCGACGCCTTCGAGCTGGCCTTCCAGCGCAACGATCTGGTTTTGCGCCGCACCGGTCGCGGTCAGCAATTCCGCATAACCCCTGGCCAGTTCAGAGCCGCCATTGAGCGCGGATACCGAAGAATCCAGACGCTTGAGCACGCCTTCCGAGGCTTCCTGGGCTTTTTTGAGCCGGGTTTTTGCCTCTGCCAGTAAGACCTCAAGCCGCGCCCGCACAGAACCCTTGGGCCGGCTTTCGCGAAAGGTCTGTTCCAGCACGGCAGCGGCGATCGACTGGGCCTGCAGCGCAGAGGGCGCCGATACAGTCAGCGTCAGGAGCTTGTCACTTCTTCCGATCACCGTCTTTATGCGCTCGCGCAACAGCAGGCGCGCATCTTCCGGTATGTATTCCTTGTCCAGTCCCAAAGCCGCAACAACCGGGTCGAGCACAGCGGCGGTGGTCATCAGGCTGGTAACCAATTGATCGGCCTGGAGCACGGTCACGCTCTGGTAAGTCCGGGGCAATAAAAAGCCGACACCCAAAGCCAGCAAACCAGCCACCAGCGGTCCAATAATCAATAACTTGATGTTTTCCACAACCACCAGCACCATGTCAAGCAGGTCTGGTTGCACTGCGGCGGTTGCAGCATGAACTTTCATTTCTTCCATTAATTTATACCCACCCTTATATTCCTTGAAGGGTTGATTGTACCCATCCCCGTTTGGCCAACCCGGCAATGACCGGTAACAAAGCACTACAAACTGCAAGACTCAAAGCTTAAAGCTAAAATTTCAAAGGGCCAACATGTTAAATTCAGGAAATAGATAAAATATGATAATAAAATTTTCATGTATTGACATGTTTTCAGCCTGCCGATCAAATACAATCCTCCGCCTGCGCTTATTTTTTAAATAGTTGCGACGATCTTCATATTTTTACTTTTTTTCAAAGGAAAATCTTTCCATGACTGACTTCAACGACCTGCAACAAAAAATCAATGAGGCTGAAGCCCATGTCAACGAATTACGCAAACAAATGGATGCGCAGCGCAAAGGTGAGCGCACCCAAGCCATTAACGCAGCCAAGGAGTTGATCAAGACTCACGAGCTGAGCGCGTCGGAGTTGGGATTTTCAGGTAAGGTTTCGGCCAAACGCGTCGCCACCGACAAGCGCAACAGCGTGGCGCCTAAATACCAGGACCCTGAGACAGGCAAGACCTGGACGGGCCGTGGCAAGACGCCCGCCTGGCTAAGCGCCCAAATGGCCTCAGGGCGTGATAAGCAGGAATTTTTGATTTCCGCTTGAAAGTGCGGCTTACAAGGACGTGCCTGGTATTTCTTCAAATAATGGGCTAAAGGACCTACGGCCAATCTGCTAGCCAATGCCCCGCATCTGTAAAATCTTCCAGTACGTCCGCCGTTCTGCACGCCCTTTTCTCCGTTCTTTAGTTCACTTTTCCCTTGTCTTTTTCTTCCACCTGTCCAATACTTTTGCGCGTCTGGCAATACCATAGTCGGCGCCCTGCGCTCTGTCATATATACCTTTCTTATGCGCCAGCCAGCGACTGACCACTGGCCAAAACAGCAACGGCCCAGACATATTTCTTCAGACGGTACAAAACCGCCCATAGCGTCCTGCCGGACAGCAGACTGGAATGAACTGATCAAATAAATCCAGGCCATTCGGCTTTCAAAAAAAGTCATCGGCCTGTGCATTAGTGATGGATTTGAAGTGGGTAGGAATAAATAGTCGGTCCTGAACAATTCAGATAATTCAAAAGCACGGGCTGTTCAGCCGTTCGATTTGAATTTATTGATGAACAGACGGATGTTGTGGCAAGCCCCACACAGCGCACCCTTGAGCGGTTTTCGAGCCAGCCGTCCGCCCATTTTCATGTGCCGATAGTCGGCTCAATGCATCCCATTACACACATAGATGTGTCGCCCCTGTTTTGCCACGCGTTCTATCGATAATAGGTAGAAAGGTGGAGATTCGTAGCGCTACGTTGACAGATTCGGCTTCGATAAGCCTTGCCGCCCAATTCCAAAATATTCAAAACCGGCCTCCGCCACAATCTCGGGCTCGTACAGATTCCGTCCATCGAAAATAACCTGATGCCGCAACACCTGCCGCATCGTCGAAAAATTTGGACTTCGGTAAACCTTCCATTCAGTTGCCACGACCAGGGCATCTGCCCCCTGAAGTGCATCAAAGGGCTGATCCACGAAGTTTATGCGGCACGGCCAATCCTCTACATCACTCAGGTCTGCGCCTATAACGCGGCGAGCTTCCACCATCGCCACCGGATCGTGCGCCTGGATTTTTGCCCCCCGCTCAATCAGTGCTCGTATCAGCACCCGGCTGGGCGCTTCCCGCATGTCGTCAGTGTTGGGTTTAAAAGCAAGGCCCCACAAGGCAAAGGTTAATCCACGCATATCTTCGCCAAAGCGTGCCACGATTTTGTCGAGCAACACCCGCTTTTGTGACTGATTGGCCGCTTCCACGGCCTCCAGCACCCTTAGAGATTGACCATATTCGCCAGCTGTACCAATCAACGCCTGCACATCCTTGGGCAGGCAGCTTCCGCCATAACCCATACCCGCATAGAGAAAGCTGAAACCGATGCGGGGATCTGCCCCCATGCCCTTGCGCACCCGCTCAATATCCACCCCCGCCTTGTCAGCAAGATTGGCCAGCTCATTCATGAAGCTGATGCGGGTAGCCAGCATCGCATTGGCGGCGTACTTGGTGAACTCGGCACTGCGCACATCCATGTAAAGCGTTCGCTCATGGTTACGATTGAATGGGGCGTACAGCTGTTTCAGCAAACCGAGTGCCGTCTCGCCATACAGGTCATTGGTGGTGCCAATCACAATGCGGTCGGGTCGCATGAAATCCGGTACGGCCGCCCCTTCCTTTAAAAACTCCGGATTTGACACCACCGAAAATGTGGGCTGACCGAGCGCCTCCCGCAGCACATTGCCCGCCGCACAGCCTCGCGCTTGCAAGGATGCGTCAAGCTCCTGTATCACGCGTTCGCCCGTTCCAACCGGTACGGTGGACTTGTTGACCACCACCTTGAAACCGGTCATGAACGCGCCAATGCTGCGCGCAGCCGCCAACACATACTGCAAGTCGGCGTGGCCGTCTTCGTCCGGCGGCGTGCCCACCGCAATGAACACGATGTCCCCATACGCCACGGCAAGCTCCACGTCAGCGGTAAAACTCAAGCGCCCAGCCCCCAAGTTGGACCGAACCAGATCATTCAAGCCAGGCTCATAAATTGGCACCCCCCCACTGCTGAGCAACTCTATCTTTGCCCTGTCCACATCCAGGCAAATAACGTCGTTGCCGAGTTCAGCAAGGCAAGTTCCCGTCACCAAGCCGACATACCCTGCACCAATAATTGTTATTTTCATTAATTGACCTGATTAGTTGTATGCCCAAGACATCTGCTGCAAGCGGCAGCAAAGACCCTCCAGTTCCGCGCACGTCGATAAAAAATCTTATTTTGATAGCATGTAGCGCCCTACTTACATAGGCTAAAGACTCAAAACACTCACATTTCGGCGCTGACTTACCGGGTCACGGAAAGTAGAGGAAAAACCAGCCCGGCCACTTATGCAACGTTGACCAGTTGCGGTTGCTTCGCTTGTTGCTGCGGTTGCAGTTTTTGCTGCCGCTGAACGGCAAGACCGTGAAACAGACGCAGCAATCGACCGGTTTTGGCACTCAATGAATGCGTGGCCGAAGCCTGCAAAGCAACTTCACTCTGCTCCCGATAATGATTCGCATCCGTCCATAACGAATGCAACGCCTTCCACCATGGATCAAGCTCCGAATCGTTCGGCACATACCAATGGTCGTTGACACAAGCCGCCGGAATATCCAGCAGCACACCCCCGCCCGCCAGGGTTTCCGGAATACCGCCGCGCTTGGTGGCAATTACCGGAATGCCGTTAGACGTCGCTTCAATCAGCACCCGGCCAGCCGCCTCAAACCAGAACGAAGGCATGAGCAATATTTTTGTTTTTTCATAAATCTGGCGCATGTCACTCTGACGCGGCAGCAGGGTGATGCTGGCCAGCAAGGATTCCGGCATGCCCATTTTTTGCATCGCTGGAAGAAGGTGGCCACGACTTTCCACAACAAGAAAGCGCATGTCCGGACACTGCTTTGCCGCTTTTTCTACCAGTTTCAGGAACAGCGTCACACCCTTTTCAGGCTGTGGATTTATAAAGGTGACATAGATCGGCTGCCTGGTGTCAACCCTGAAAGACTCCGGATCAACAAACAGACCTACATTCAAGGCATCCAGTCTCATCTTTTCCCTGTAGTGCGCAGAGGTACTGGCGGAGTTGGTAATCACAATATCAGCATGCTCGAACGTCTGCGGGCGGCTGTAATTCGGATTGGCCAGATAAAAAGCCACCGCAGCGCCGGCTCGCTGACTGAGCCGCATGAGTTCCATGTCCAGCACCAGTCCGCCAAATGTGAGTATCACGTCTGGACGCACCTGTTTGAGCCAGTCCTCCGCCATATCCCGGAACTGCACCTCTTCCAGAGCGGTCATTCCCATGCGTTTTTGTGAACTCACCTGCATCATGTGCTGTTTCACGCCACGCGTGGCACCGCTCCAAACCAGTAATCCGCCGCCTTTGGTCTTACCCATGGGTTTCATGCCGTAGCCCGCCAGAAACTGTGGCAGTGCCTCACCCGGCGGAGAATCAAAGCAACTCGCAGATAGCGCATGGCAATATACCCCTCTGTCGGACAGGGCTGCCAGCATCGTCATCACAGACTGCGACGCCCCGCTTGCTGGATCAACCAGCGCGCTCGGACTCAAATAAGCAATGCGCAATGGCCGCTTTTGGGAGGCATCACTGCGAGTATCCGCAGATGCTGTTGCGATTGCCATGGGCGTGGAACCTTGGGTATTAACGGACATTTTTATCTTCAAAAAATCGCAACCATCGAGGCTGGCAGGTCATGTCAAGGCTGATCCAGCCACTTTGCAGCTCAAGCCCTTGCGTATCTGGGGGACATCCAGCCCCAAGGCGTGCGCCAAAGCGATTGCGCACAGTATCGGGTTGATCCCCAAGTCTGAAGGCGACGAATTCTGCTGTTCGTCTTCAGGCAACTCTGCGTGTGGCAAAACACAGGTCTGCTGCCCTGCCGCGAAAAGCACAACACCGTCCCTCGTCAAGCAAACCGCCTCGCCGCCCTGCAGGATGTGATCCTGTACGGCAGCATGGCCTTGCACACTGCTGAAGAAGATGTGACGCCGTGTCTGTGCATGCCTGAGCATGGACAGACACAACGCATCGTCGGCATTGATGACCACTGCATCCGTCGCCCGCTCCAGCACTTCGGCCATCATCCGTGCGGCAAAGTCAGGCGTCAATTGAGCCTGAACCTTGGGCAAAACACTGATGAGCGCCCCTACCGCATAGCGGTCGCACGGGTGCCCTTCAGACAGCAGACCGGCCGCTGTCAGTTCCATCACGGCGGACTCGACCAGCGGATCTGTCAACAGGGCATCCCTTGCCGCGCAACCACTGGCGCTTTGCCAGGATTCCAGCGCGTCGCCGACAACGACCCCATGGCGTGTCGCTGTTGCGGCCACCACACCTGTGCTGCACAGCAATCGGTGCAGAAGGTCACAAACCGCAGACTGCCCCTCGGACCCCACGATGGCAGTGACCGGAATTCGGCCAGCATCCCCACGGAACATCCCGTCAAGGATTTCACCGCACAGGTCACGCTGCGGGTGCGCCAGCATGACGCTTGTCAGCAGCGGCTGGCTGTTCACCTCAATAATCGCACCGCCCACTTCCCGCCAGGATTTCGAGATGTCTGGCGTCACAAAGTCGATGCCGGCCATGTCCAGCCCGATCAGGCGCGTTGCACGCTCGGCAAGGCGCCGGTTGTCCGGGTGAACACGCTCACTGACCGCCACAGTAGTTCCGCCCCTGGAAGGAATCGGAACCTGTCTAAGCACCACCCACTGCCCCGCCTGCGGGATGGACTGCGCAGTCAGGCCCTGGCGACGCAGCATTTCCAGCGCTTCCTCGTCCAGGTCGATGCGTACCATTCCCTTCATTCCCGCCCCCCGCCGTGGGTCGGCATTCAGCGCTACGAGTAGTTGCGAGAGGGTCTGGTTTCCGTCGCCCGTAACGCCGCCCGGAAGCCGCTGAACAGCAGCAAGCAGTCGGCCATCAACCACGAGCAGCCGGTGGTCATCGCCTTCGACATGTTGCTCGACCAGCACCGCCCCGCCGTACGCGCTGGCCGTTTTATAGGCGCTGCGCACCTCCTGCAGGGTTGTGAGCCGGGTCGAAACACCGCGACCCAAATCCTGATTGGCGGGTTTGACGACGACAGGCAAACCGAACCGCTCGGCCAGCTCCAGGGACTTTGATTCGGCATAAGCAACGCCCTGCAGCGGAACCGGAACACCGGCAGCGGCCAGCACCTGGTGCGTGGCGATCTTGCTCTTGGCCATCTGCTGGGCAACGATGGAAGTTCGGTCGGTATGGGTACTCAGCAGTCGCCGGGCTTTGCTGCCCCAGCCAAACTGATAGACGCCGTCGGTCAAACGGATCCACGGGATTTGGCGCCGATTGGCCGCGCGCAGAAAGTCGGCGGTATTGTCTCTAGGCGCTTCGATTCCCAGGCTTGACTTGGTCCGGTCAAGGAAAGTGCCAAACGCCGCCAGATCAGGGGGAGCCATGCCTGTGTCTGTGCCCGATATACGGATGCCTTCATTGACATACGCGATGGCGAGCTTGAGCAATGAAAGGTCTGGATCATGGATGGCGTGATCGATTGCCAGCTCGAACAGGTCTTGATTGATAGAAGCCAGCGTCGCCTCACTGGACGGATGGCCATATTCCTGCAGCAATTGCATCCAGATCCACAACACGGTCTGGGCGAGGCTGAGCCTGTCAGCTGCGCCTGCGGGTATCCAACGCTGCAGTTTGTTCTTACTAAAAAGCCGCCATTGGCTCACCCATGCGCTGGACTGGCTTGCAATGCCTGCATCCAAAACGCACAGCAAGGCGTGCGGCGCCAGTCCGGTGCAATCACTGCAACGAACATGGACCAAAATTGTTGGCTGCCGCAAGCCCCGGCTGGCACCTGCGAGTGCCTTTGCAGAAACGAGGGCAAGGGGCTGAAGCGATTTATCTGTATTCATATATAAAAAAAGGCCAACCTTTCGGTTGGCCTTCAGGCTACTTCACAGTTCACCAGCTTATCAGGCTGGTTGGTGAACGAATTTAGGAAATAACAGTAGCGAAATTGGCTTGCGACAAGGTACCGGCCAGGCCCACCAGGTTGATGGCCATGTCGCCCGTGTCAATCACGCCGTTGTCGTTGTAATCAGCGTACAGCGTGTGTTCGCCGGTCACATAGATCACCTGAAGGTTGGTCCCGGAAAAACCACCTACCGTGATATCCAGCAATGCAGTGTTGGCAATAGTGGCATTGGCAACATTGCCAAGGAACACCACTGATCCACCCCCGCTGGCAGCAACCACAGCCGACAGATCAATCACGTCATGGTACAAACCTGTGCCACCATGGAAACCGGTGATGGTGTCAACAGCCAGACCCGAAGAGTCCGAGTTGGCACCATAGATCACCGTATTACCACCCGTGCGCGTTCCCGTGCCCAGGTTGATGGTGTCTGCACCCGCACCGCCGTTGATGAAATTCATGCCGTTTCCGACAGTGATCACGTCATCGCCTGCAGCGCCATTGATGTGGTTGGTGCCATTGCCGGCCGTAATCACGTCATCGCCTGCGCCACCCAGGATCGAGTTGCTGCCGTTACCGACCGTTGCGGTCAGCTTGCTGAGCGAACCACCTACGCTTTGGACGTAGTTGTCGCCATTGCCCAGCGTGACGCTGTCGGTACTTCCGGCGCTACCGATTCGGATTGCAGTAGTGCCATTGCCGCCAGTCACGCTGTTGCTCACCGAACCCAGGGTGCCCACCAAGTTGTTGCCATCAGCAAGCTTGATGGTGTTGGTTTCAGACAAGGCTGATGTAGACACGAAGTTGTGGAAGCTGACAGAGGTGATCGGAGCAGAAGATACAGGATCGACGAACGTATAGGACTGGCCATTGTCGGCTCCCATGAGGGTGCTTCCGGTCAGGTCAATCGTATTGCTGGCGCCCCCGTTTTTATGCAGGTCAATGTAGTTAGCGCCCTTGCCGCCTGTAACGTCGTAAGAGTTATCGCCCCCGAAGGTGTCTACCAGGGCAAAAATACTGGCGTTGTCAACGCCAGATGCGTCAACCTTCAAGGCCTCATTGTTATTGACAACGCCAGAGGTGTAAAGCACAGTAAGAAAGCCAAGGTTATCGGTGTTGTCAACCACAACATTTTCGAATCCACCTCTCAGCGCGCTCAGATCAGCACCTCCAGAATCAGCAACGATGTGCAAGGTGTCCGAAGCACCATTGCCACCGTGCAGGGCATCACCGCTACCGGACGCATCCAACTGGCTGGCAAGCGCATAGACATCAAGCCGGGAAGGACCGCCAGTAGCAGCAACATTGATCGTGTCAGCGCCATTGCCCAGCGTGACAGACAACGGACCGGTGAAGTCGGTGGTCAGGTTCAGGGTATCGCCGCTTCCGCTTGAGGACAGCGTGATACTTTTAAGACCGGCGTCATTGTTCGCGATGAAGCCCAGCGTCAGGTTGTTGGCATTCCCGTCCAAAACCAGGTTCTCCACAGAATTCCATTGACGGAAGAAAGCATCGTCCTGAGTGCCGAGGCTGCCAACCAAGGTCAAGGTGTCGTCACCGGCACCACCGTCCAGAATGTCAGCTGCGGTCAACTCGATGGCATCCATCCTGATGGAGTCATCGCCTGCACCCGCATGCACTTCTGAAAAGCCGCTGTTGTACAAGCGGATGAAGTCGCGGCCCGAACCGGTTGTGATGACAGAGTTTGCGCTGTAGGAAAGTACAGAGTTATTTCCATTCGAGACGCCATCAACAATGCTGTTGTCACCCAGGGTCACGGTGTCCAGCGTACCTACGCCGCCGCCGCCCACATCCACCTGATTCGAACCATTGCCTGCGGTCACGGTGGTGTGGATACTTTCGTCGCCTTCAACACTGTTATCACCGTTGCCCAGGGTTACCGTGATGGTCTTGTCATCGCCTGCCCACACGGTAACGTCATTGTCACCGTTGCCTGCTGTGACGATGACATCGCCGCCGCCGCTGTCGGCATGGATCAAGTTATTGCCTTCACCTGCATCAATCGTGATCTTGCCGTAGCCGGTGGTGATGTCATCGCTGCCGCTGCCGGTGGTAATGGTCACGCCTGTCGCAGCATGGGTCACTCCATCCAGATCAAGAGTCAGGTCACCCGTCATGGTGCCGGCGTTGACCGTTGTCAACGAACCAAAGCTGTCGGAATCAGCATAAATCTGAACCGTCTCGTCGCCGTTGATGTTCAGGGTCTTGAGCTGATCAGCAAACACGGAGGAATCCCCAAGGCCCAGTGTGCTGCTGTTGGCAACACTGTCTGCAGTGTTTGCATTCACCGTCAGGGTTTCGATGTTGTCAAATCGCACGCGGTCAAACCAATCGCTGGAGCCACTGTAAGCTGCGTTGTGCGTCAAGGTTGCTGCGGTACCCGTGGAGATCGCGCTATCGACAGACAGCGTCAAATCATAGTTATCGGTACCATCGTTTACCACTACATTGACATTGTTGTTGACATTGATCAGTGCCAGATCGTCGTCAATTTGACCGTCGAGGATGTAGTTCACGATGCCGGTCGCATTCGCTCCAGTGAGAACACCATCCAGGCTACCCGACACGTCGCGCGTGATCTGCAGCGTCTGGAAATTATGAACATTGGCAAAAGAATTCACTGCATCAATGTTGTGTTGCAGGTGTTTCGCAACCAGGGTGTTGTTGCCTTCGCCGCCGTTGATGGAATAGCCTGCTGCGACATACCCGGTTTCGCCCTGATAGTCCCAAACCTGAAGACCATTGCTACCCAGCTTCACGGTATCGTCGCCTGCGCCAGTGTTCACGGTCAAGGTACCGATGTCACCCGCTTCACCGTAAAAATCACCCGTGCCAGAAAGGTCAATCATGTCGACACCAGAACCAGTGGTGACGGAAACAACCGTGCCAGGTGTGCCAAAGGCAACGGAGTCAAGCACAAAGGTGTTGTCGCCATCACCAAGATCAGCGGTAATCGAGTTGACGACCAGGCCCATGTGCACGCTATCGTTGCCGCCGAGTGTCGTCACGGTCGCGTCATTCACGCTGCCAGCAGTGGTATTCAGGATGTTGTTGCCAGCGCCCAGAGTTGCCGTCAGCAAGCCACCAACATCACCCGTTGTGACGCTATCGACACCCGCACCACCAATGATTTCAGCATCATCGGTCACATCGCCGATCATTACATCGTTGGCGCCATCGCCAGCATTGACGATGACGGTATTGGTTTGAGCGATAGCGATGGTGTCATCGCCGCCCAGTGTGGTGACCGTAACGGAGTCGGCAAAGTGCGCCGAATCGCTGCCACCCGAGAAGTTCCCGGTCCAGTTGCTCGCAACACCCACTTCAATGTTATTGCTGCCTGCACCTGCATCGACCACGACGCTCGTGCGGCCGCCTTCGAGACCCACAACATGGATGATGTCAGCACCTGCACCGGCGATGACATTGATGGTGCCGACGTGCGCGTCACCTTCATGTTCGGTGATGGTCACCTCGTTCTTGCCTTCACCGGCATTGACGCTGGTTGTGCCACCCAACAGGCTTCGCGCAACGCCTGAAACGGCGCCGTACACATCCAGATCCAGAATGTCGTTACCGCTACCAGTGGACACGGTGCTGTCCGTGGTCAGCGAGGCGCTCAGCGTGAGGTTATGGGTAAAACCGTCAGCGGAAACAGAGGTCAGGTCGCTGTCATAGGCAGCCAGGGTCAGGTCTGCATCACCACCTACTGTGATGTTGGCCAGCGCGTTGCTGCCGAGGTAGATGTCGGAAGCACCACCGGCGGTAGTGATATCGACACTTTCGATGCCGTTTCTGCTTGCATCACCAACAAGGATCTCGCCGACAAAACGGTTCAGGTTGATGGCCTGGCGATCAGAGCTACCAATCACTGCATCGGGAGAATACACAACATCAACGTTGATTGAGTCGCCGCCCACGCCAGACAAGTCCAGCGTCACCAGATTTTGTACTTCCGTCAGTGCGATATTGCCGGTGCTGTTGGTTGACTTGACAGTCTCCAGATCAGTCACATTGATCAGACCCAGCGTGACTCCGGCTTCCGTTGTATAGGAACGCACTTCCAGGGTTTCCACACCGTCCATGGTGAAACCGGAAACGATGGGCGATCCACCATCGGCGGTGATCAGCAATTTGTCAGCACCCGCGCCGCCATGGATCACATCGGAGGCATTCAGGGTATTGGCAGCTGTGGGCTGGGAGGTATCGGTGACCTGACCGAGGATAACGTCGTCGGTCGGCTGCGCATTGATGACATCGCTGACGCTGGTGGTCAGCACTTGAGGGGGCGTGAGGGACGTGTCGTTGACCGTCACGGCAGCCGATTGGCCGGCAACCGACAGGGTCAGGGTTTCAGCACCTTCGGTGAGGTGGTCAGCCACCAGGTTAACAGCCACAACGGCCTTGCCCAGGGAGTCCAGCGTTACCGAGCCGGTCAGTTGGCCACCCACCACGTCGGCGGCATTAACGCCGCTGAGGGTATAGGCATACACGCTGCCCGGAGCAGCATTTATGGTATCGAGATGGAAAATTACCGTATTGCCTTCGTTAACAGAAGCGTCGGCTGTGAGCACTATGGAAGCAACGCCAGTGGAGTACGCCACAGCCGCCGTAACCTGAGCATCCGTGGCAGGCATTGCGTTAACGTGTCCCAAGAAATCACGGGCAACGGCAGCAGCAGCAGCACCACTATAGCCCTGCATTTCAGCTGGAGTATCGAGTGCAGATGTAAAAAGAGCGGAGGCAGCGAGCTTGTTCTCAACAGCGGTAACGTCTGAGTTTTGTGCGCCCGCCATGATTCCCAAGGCTGCACCAGCTGGTGTCAAAAGACCGAGTTCTACCTGGTGAACCCAGTAGGCGACGCCTGCGGGTTCGGCATCACGGCCAAAGAGCACATTGTAAATGGCATTGATCTGGATTGGACCAAACGTGTCGCCGTACAGGGCTTTTGATTCAGGCGAGGCAGAGAAGGCCGCTTCGACCTCTGCTTCGGTGGAGTTTTGAAAATCGCGCAAACCAGTAGGGTCTACTGGGCGGCCAAAGTAAGCCAAATACGCTTTTTCAAGAAACTGTTTGCTTGCCATATGAAATATCCCCAACTGGTTTAAAAAAAATTTGCAACTGATACTCTTTTATCGTAACAGTTTTCATTTTAAAACAACCATTCGTATGTGTAAATGAAGCTTTTTTACAACTTGGCTTAAAGTATTTAAACTGCTGATTTATATGATAAAAATTCATTTTCAAAAAAATTGCTTTTTTGGAAAAAAATCATATTTGCGAGTAAAAATGCAAAAATCAAATACTTTTTTTAACAATTTTAATTGTCGTATGGCCGTGTTTTGAAGTGATTCACTTTCCTTTGCCTTTATTGAAAGTCAAATTCAGGCTGTTTTGGATGGCTTTTGAGGCGCGTCCTTGAAGTAGGCTTGGCGCCCAAAATCGGATTGACCTGCGAAGGTTGCCTCCGGGCTGGCATGAGCATCAGTCATTTCGTTGCTGGTGACAGGCCTTGTTTTGCCGCGTCTTGAAAGTTGTGGTTTTTGCAATTTCAGGAGCGACCACGCTCCCGCGTTCTCAGCCGGGTTCAAAGCGCGCCGGTTCTGGTCAGTAGATGAATTTTCAGCATCAAAACCGGTTTATACGCAAGCGGGTCCTCCTCAGGCAGCTATGAATTCAGCAGCAAAATCAGCTGAACTTCTTGATTGCCGTGACGGGCTGCCCGACTGAATGCGCTCCACAAGGCCAGGCAGGCAAAGCAACTCTCGCGAAGAACCGCAGGAAGCTCAGGACGCAGGAAACTCTGGATGGGCTCCGCCCAATTGCACGGCCAGTGTTGTCACGGACGGACAGAAGGGTGCCACAACCCCAGCAACCCAAGCCGCTGGTGCACCAGCGCGCCTACAACCTGGGGGCTCAGTTGCTGGCGTATGTCTGCCGCAGCCCTCGATCCCATTTGCTGGCGCAAGGCGGGCTCGTCCAGCAGGCGTGTCAGGCTATGGGCCGCATGGTCAATATCGGCCTCGGCCCACAGCTGCCCTGCCGGGTATACGCCGACGGCCTGCTCCAGGGGTTTTAATTGGTAGCGGACGGGAAACGAGTTTTCTGCTGTCATGAAGTCGGTGTTCGCCGACCAACCGGTGGCAATGACGGGCTTGCCCAGATACATCATTTCCGCAGGCGCCAGACCGAATCCTTCGGCGCGGTGCAGCGAAATGAGAATGTCGCAGCACGACTGCAAGTCCCAGGTTTGCTGGCGAGTAAAAAACTCGTCGATAAATACGATATGCGGCAAGTCGCTGACGCTGGCTTTCAACGTCTCGCGGTCCTGGGCATGGTGCTCGCCATTGATGGTCTTGATCACCAGGGCTACGTCGGTACGGTAGGCGGCCGCCTGGCGGAAGGCAGCCAGCGCGGCCTGCGGATTCTTTCGGTACTGGTAGGAGTGAAAGTCGTACATCACCAGCGCCAGCACCTTATCGGCGGGCAGCCCGAACTGGCTGCGGGACGCGTTCGGGCTGGGGGTGAATTCAATCGCATGGGGAATCTTGACCACGGGCACCGGCGAGAAAGGAGCGACCGCGTCATGGACAAAAGTGGACGGCACCCATACCTCGTCAACATGGGCAAAGGCGCTCAGGGCCGGCGCAGGCAACTGGGGTTGTTCCCAGTGCCAGTAGCCAATGCGGTAGCGGGCCGGTGGTATTTGAAGGGATTGGAGATACTG
>JBBQZA010000061.1:0-14949 GCA_038208175.1 Burkholderiales bacterium | reverse complement strand
CTTGGGGGATCACCACACATCGGCTTTCAAGGTCTGCCCCATGGCGTTGCGCCAATAACTCCGCAACGCTTGGCGTGGTTACCCAGATGGCATCCGCTTGCCTGACAATACTGCGCTCTACATACAAGTCCAGCTTTCTTCGCCACCGCGGCGAATAGGGCGTCAACAAGGGATCGCCCATATCCACAACCCAGGGCACACCAAACCGTCTCTTGGCAGCCCATCCAACAAAAAGATCCACGGCCGGTTCATGAGAACTGATCAAGGCATCAAAACCACCACGCACCAGCAATTCATTCACCTTGGCTCGGGCAAATGGATACCACTCGGTGCGCACGTCGGGGTAAATCACCCAGTCAAGCAGCTTGCGAGCAAACTGGTAGCCACGTAAAAGCCAGGGCTGACTGTCAGAAACCTCAGCTGCTGTTTGCAGTTGCAAGCCGCGATTGGCACGCAGGGCCAACTTTTGACTGATGCCTACAAAAGGCCCCGGCCAAATGCGATGGGTAATGATCCGGGCATCCAAATTCACCGGGAACGGCGGCGCAGCTGGCATATTCGGGCAAACGACATGGACTTGCACTCCGGCCTCTGCAAGCCCATTGGCAAGATAAAACCATCGCAATGACTGAGCCGCCAGAATGGGCGGAAATTCATAAGCGACCAGCAGCACCTTCACACGAAGTGCTTTCTCAGCACCGCCACAATCCTTTCGGCGCCATGCCCGTCACCATAGGGCGAGACGCCGCGCGCCATGGCCTTGTAGGCGGCTTCATCATCGAGCAGGCGCTGAGACTCTGCAACGATGCGCTCACAGTTTGAGCCGACCAATTTCACCACCCCCATCTCGACAGCCTCAGGGCGCTCAGTTTCGTCACGCAAAACCAGCACCGGCTTGCCCAGGGCTGGCGCCTCCTCCTGCACGCCGCCCGAGTCACTGATGATCAGGTAAGCCTTCTTCATCGCCGCAATAAAGGGAGCGTAGTCCAAGGGTTCGCACAAGATAATATTGCTGCATCCCGAAAGCATGGCATGCGCCACATCCTTCACGTTGGGGTTGGGATGGACAGGATAGAGAATCTGGATGCCCGGGTTGTTTTCAGCCAGTATGCGCAATGCGCGACAAATATTGCGGAACGGTTCACCAAAGTTCTCGCGACGATGGGAAGTCACAAGCAGCAAACGCTTCTTGGCATCAAGTTCAATACCCAGTTCAGGCTCCCTTGACGCCGTCATCAATAGCGCGTCGATGACGGTATTGCCGGTGACTGTGATGTCATCGTCGTCGACGCCCTCGCGTAACAGATTTTGGCGAGAACTCTGCGTCGGTGCGAAATGCCAGCGAGCCAAGCGAGTCGCGATCACCCGGTTCGCCTCCTCCGGAAAGGGATTCTGCAGATCCCAGGTACGCAATCCAGCCTCTACATGGCCAAAGGAAATCCGATGGTAAAAGCAGGCCAGCGCCACGGTCATCACCGTCGTGGTGTCACCTTGTGCCAGCACCAGATCGGGCTTTTCAGACAAAAGGACTTGGTCCAATTCAAGCAGCAGTCTTGCCGTCAACGCCGTGAGCGCCTGATCGGGACGCATGATGTTCAAATCGATGTCGGGTTCGATGCCAAAGAACTTCAGGACCTGATCCAGCAGATGCCGGTGCTGCGCCGTGGCGAGAACGCGTACTTCCGCCCATGGCTCCTTTCTTAGCGCCAAAATAACCGGGGCCATTTTGATGGCCTCCGGGCGGGTTCCTACCGTACAAATTATTTTCATATCATCAAAACTCTATCCATCAATCTGATTCCTTGCTTCTATACGAGTGCGGAATCCAGGCGCCCCACTTGGCTTCATAGACAGCCTTATTCTGTTCAAACAGTTTCTGGCGTTCCTCACTCTTTAACTTGTTGAACGAGGCAGAAAGGTGATGATGAATAAAAACGTCTTCAGCGCAGACGACCCGCAGGCCTGACTTCTCGATGCGCCGACAGTAGTCATCGTCTTCAAAAAACCCGCGGCCGAACGCTTCATCGAGCCAACCCACTCGATCAAACACGCTGCGCGGCATCATTACGCAGAAAAAAGCAAGCGTGCGTAACTGGAAAACCTGCCCAAGGTGCTTGCGCGTATAGGCAGAAGACGCTTGCATCATCTCTGTCATGTCGCCATATGCGATTTCAATCCTGGCCTCATTGCCGATGTTATTGGTAACTGGCCCGATCAAACCAATGGACCGGTCTCTCTTCAGGTGTTTGAACAGCGTACGGACCCAGCCGGACGTCACGTAAGTATCATTGTTGAGCATCACCAGATAATCCCCTGCGGCAACTGCCAACCCCTGGTTGTTGGCTGCAGCAAAGCCACGGTTGTCGTCATTCAGGATGAGCCGCCGGTTGCTCGCTGCGGCGACCCATTCTTTTAAAAATGCAGGAGAGCCATCGGTCGATGCATTGTCAACCACGATGATTTCGAGCTTGGCGTAATCACTGTGTTCGCCAAGACTGGACAGGCAGGCGCGGGTAAAGGCGATGTTGTTATAGGTTACCACCACGACGCTGACTATTGGGTCGAGCTCGATGGACTCTACGTTGGCGATCAAAGCCTGGGCACGGTGATGCCATGTCTGCTCCTTGGCGAAACCCTGGCGTTGTGATTTGGCAGCAGTTGCGTCCACTTCGCTGAGCGCATCATTTACCGCCACCAGGAATTCATCTGTGGTCTTTGCTGCAGTCACCAATTCGCCAAACTGTTTCATCTCTGGCAGATCAACAGTGACCACCGGCTTACCAGCTCCAAGATATTCGTATACCTTGACCGGGTTGGTCGCCAATGTCAACGGCATGACTTTGAAGGGAAGCAAGCAGACGTCAAAAGCATGCAGATATTTGGGCAATTCGGCATACGGTATTTCGCCGATCATGACTACATTGGGCAAGTGTGCCAGCTGTCCCTTGGCGTTGACGGTATCCGCGCCGATCAGCAACAGGCAGCAGTCAGGAAAGCGCTTGGCAAGCGTCTCGATCAGATCCGTATCGAACCATTCGGCGATGGCACCGTAATAGCCAATGATTTTTCGTCGTTGCGGTTCCACATACGTGACAGCCGGCTTGCGCGAAAAATGCACAAACTCTCCGGCGTTGCGGATCAAAGCCCGGTGTGGAGCGTGCTCAGCGACAATGCCATCCAGCCATGCGGATGTCGTAATCGTCAGGTCGGCATCGCGCATCAGAGCAAGCTCCAGGGTCAAGACTGCGTCGGCCGTGTTGCCAAAACCTTCGTGGTGATCCATACAGTCGTACACCACACGACAGTTAGGCAGCACAACAGCAACGTCGTACCAAAACGGATGCTGCACCAAAGAAACCAGTTGTCTGGAATTTGCCCACGCCAGCATGTCACCTATGCTGGCGCGCAATTGGCAAACTGTTTCGAGTCCAGGTGCCGAGGTGTAAATGACTGGGGCTCCCTCGGCAAACAAATTAATCTGAAATAGACGGCTACTGTCATCAAGCGGTTCGTGATGAAAGCCCGGGCGAGCATCGTCAATCAGGTTGGATGATACGTAAAAGACGCGCCGACCGGATGCCGCCAGCGCTTGAGCGAGCTGCTGCGGTCGCTGATGACGAAAATGCCAGTCAATGACACCCCACACGATGTAGTCAGGCGCATCCATTCCCTGCGGACGAGGTTGGTCAGCGGGCACCTCAAACGTAAGCGATGTCAGCGCTTGCCTGCGTAACACCGTGTGTGAAGATTCAAGTTTTTTGTAAACCCAGCTTACGGCCCTCTTCACTGACAAGGGCAATGGCAGACGCTGATAGGCTTTGACCAGGCCGTGCGTCAATTTGCGGCGATCACTTGGAACCAACCCGTGGCGCGACAAGCGCAAAATAAAGCGCAGCGGAGCCGTAATGCGCCATGACCAGCTGCTAAGCATTGCTTCGATCTGGTGATCACGTTCTGTCAAAGATTGATGGCTGATGGCAGCAAGTCCTTCGGTGCTCTCCAATCGCTTCTGTAAGCTTTGCGCCCAGTCCGAGATCTCCATCAGCTTGCTCTGCGTGACAGACTGCTGCATCAAGACCTCATCCCGCGCCCTGGACACCTTTGCCAGAACAGGTAACAGTCCATGCCAAGCCTGCGACATCAGCGTGTCAAATCGTTCTTCCGCGTCTACTGTCATGGGGTGCCGGATGACTGCTTTCAACGCTGCAATGGGCGCACGGGTGGCAACAATGATCTGCCGATACTCAGGTGCGCTAAAGTGAAATTCATATAAATCACGATTGAATTGGCCGCAAATATGCATCACCAGTTCATGCGCTTCCGGCACCTCCGATGCACACGTGGTAAACCGCAACAACTCGCGCAGCCATGGGGCATAGCCATGTTTTATGACTTCACAGTGCCAACCCAAAAGGCGTAGCTGCGTCAGAACTGCATCCAATTCAGGTAATGAATATTTGAAGTGATCTTCAAGCGGTGACCACTCACGCCCATACGTTTGACGATAAGCATCCGCAACGGCGCGGTCGGTAGCCAAGGCATTCCCCCGATCCGAGCTGGGAAAGGCCAGCACCATACCGTCTTTGGCGAGACAAGAGAGTCTTTCGACAAATGCGCCGCGCAAGGATGCCGGCACATGTTGCAATGTATCGATGCTTGTCACATAAGAAAATGTGCGACCATTCAACTCGGACGAAAAGACATCACCCGCTATATGCATCGAATCGCGATGCACGCAACGGGCTAGACGCGGATCGAGGTAGGTGATGGGCGCTGAAAGAAAGTGTCCGAGCAGACACTCTTCGCCGCCACCTACATCGAGCAAACTGCGACTGCCATCTGCGCCTGTCAGTGCCAAAATCTCGGCACAAGCGCGGTATCGGCTGTATTGATCGAAAAACAACATGGGTGGATTCAATTGAAAGACCCTGTCAAGCTGAGGTACGCGCTTTGCCCGTCGACTTGGATGCAACTTGCCAGCGTGCCAGGCAGAGCAGTGAGGTGGTAATCATGTAGCGTGCTACGGCGAACCAGGAGTAAAAGATTCGGGACTTGCCAGCCTGTCGAGAGTTCATGCTGACGGGTACTTCCATGATGCGCAAGTCGGCTTTGCGAAGTAACAGAAGCACGCCAACGTCCTGATAGTCAAGCAGCGTGGCCTCGCTGGCAGCGAGGATTTCGATCGCCGAGCCACTGTAATAGCGAAAGCCCGAAGTGAGGTCACGCAACTCAAAGCCGGCAATGGCGCGAAACCAGTGCCAGGCGATCTGGCGCAAACGGCTGGCGCGTTCGGGATAGGCGCCGATGACAACCTCGGCGCTGGCGCCACCCGCCATCAGGTTGGGGATTTCCTGAACTTCGTGCTGGCCGTCGGCGTCCATGGTGATGACGGCCTGGTAGCCGTTTGTCCACGCATGGCGCACGCCAAGTTGCATGCCGCCCCAAGCGCCCAGCGGTAGTACCGGGCGCGTCACGGTAGCTCCGGCACGGCGCGCTATGTTGCCAGTGTCGTCGGAGCTATGGTCATCGACGACAAATACATGGTCCCAGCCGGCGGCGATGAGGCTGCTGACCAGTTGGCCGATGGTGGTCGCCTCGTTGCGCGCCGGAATGACGATCAGGACCTTTGACGCGCTGGACGCCTGTGCGGCCCGAAGGCTAGGTTCGCTTTGGGACATGCGGTATTGTGCCGTGATGGCACGAGCACAGTTGTCTATCGAGAAGCGCGACCGCAGCGCTTGCCGACCCTGCGCACCCCAAGCTTCGAGTTGCCTGGTTTGGCCGACCAGTTGCTCCAGCAACTTACGCCAGGCAACAGCGTCGCCGGGCGGCAAGTGGCTCACACCCGCGCAACTGGACTGCACCAACCATGGCATGCCTGAACCCGGGACATTGCTCACAATGCAAGGCTTGGCGTAGGCCATGGCTTCCAGCAGGACCACGCCAAAAGCTTCTGTGCGTTCGATCGAGGCCAGACAAAGCGCATCGCAGCTGGCCAGGAGTTGGTGTTTGTCCTCTTCGCTGACTTCACCAAGCAGTTGTACGTTGGGCCGGGAGCCGGCAGGAGTACTGACGCGCATCAAGGTCTGCAAGCCAGCCATACTTTCGCCCTGACCGGCGATGATGAGTTGCAGTCGCGCTGAGCCGCTGACAGCTTCAATCAGGGTCTCGAACCCTTTGTAATGGGCTAGCCGGCCAATGGACAAAAGCTTGAGTGCCCCACTGCGCCAAGGTGCTTGAGTGCCGCCCGGGCAGGGCAAGTCGGGCGCGATGCCCAGCGGCACCACCGCGCATTTGTATCGCCAGTCTCGCAGCGGCTCACTGGCCATAAGATAAGGCGGTGACGTGACGATGATGCGCTCAGCCCGGTCAAGTACTGCTTGCTCAAAAGGGCGATAAAGTTTGTATGCGATACGCAGCGCCGTTCGATCATCAGAAACCAGCACGTCAGAATGCCAGTGCACCACCCAGGGTATCTGGCGGGCGGCAGAGATGGTCAACGCCCAAAAAATGGCGGTGTTGGGCATGTGCAGGTGCAGCACATCGGGCTTGATGTCGCCGATGGCGCGCTCCAGCGCTGCGCGAAAACCGAGTGCAATGGGGGCATAAATGAGTTGTGCCTGCACTGGCACACGCCGCAGCCAATGCGGGTCATCCGGCTGCCGCGGGCCATGCACCAAAGCATGGCTGTCAATGCCCTGGGCACGTTGGGCTTGAATCAGGTCAGATAGAAATGATTCCATGCCTCCGCGCTGCGGTGGGAAGAATTTGCCGATATGCAGAACACGCTGAGTCATGGCAGTGATGCTATCTGATTTTGCTGAATGAGAACCCGCAGACGGCGGGGGATAATTGCCGCCATGTCAAATGAAGACGCTTCACTGCACCCTGAACCGCCGCCGGTTGACATCATCGTGCCAGTCTATGACGGTCTTGAAGACACGCGACGCTGCCTCGAATCAGTCGTTGGCGCCTCCGGCCAAACTGTTTGGCGGCTGATTGTCATCAACGATCACAGTCCCGATGCCAAAGTCACTGAATGGCTGCGCCACTTTTCCCGGCAAGACAGCCGAATAGAACTGTTCGAAAACACCGAGAACCTCGGCTTTGTGGCGACGGTCAACCGCGGCATGGCCATGAACCCGGACCATGATGTGCTCTTGCTCAACAGCGACACCGAAGTGGCCAACGACTGGCTCGACCGTATGCAGCGTGCCGCCTACAGTGCCGAGCACGCAGCCAGCGTGACACCTTTTTCCAACAACGCCACCATCTGCAGTTATCCCCATTTTTGCCAAGTCAACGAACTTCCCGGCGGGTTTGACACGGCCGGTCTGGATCACCTGTTTGCCCAACATCTGGCTGGGCAAACAGTGGAGATACCGACTGGTGTTGGCTTCTGCATGTATATCCGGCGTCAGTGCCTGCAACAGGTCGGCCTTTTTGATACGGTCAATTTCGGCAAAGGCTACGGCGAAGAAAATGATTTTTGCATGCGAGCCCATCAAGCCGGTTGGATTCATCTGCATGCGCTCGACACCTTTGTGCGCCATGTCGGCGGTGTCAGTTTTGGCGACTCCAGAGGCGAGCGCCAAACTCATGCCTTGGAAGCCATGCGCCGCCTGCACCCCGAATATGAGAGCAAAGTGCAAGCCTACGTGCAACGCGATCCGGCGCAAACGGCGCGAAGAGTTATCGACATGGCCCGTCTCGCTGCCATTAATACTTTTGCCACCAGGCGCGTCGGCAGTGCAGCATCTCGCCTGGCCCACAAAGTTGCGGAACAGCAACCCGTGGAAAACCGGTACGTGCTGCATCTGGTCCCCGGCAATGGGGGCGGGGTAGATCGTCACGTGCGCGACATTTGCAGGTACCGGACGCACGACTGCATCTTGCACATGGCGGCTGAACAAGGCGTGTTTGAAGTGGTCGGACAACAACGCACTGTTCCGATTGATCGCGCACAAATGAAGGAGGCGGCATTTGCTTGGGCGATAGGCTGCCCAGCCCTATTGCATGCCCATTCAACGCTGGCGCCGGTACGTGAGGTCGTCACATCGTTGTGCAATCTCCTCGGGCTTCACTATATGGTGACGCTGCATGACGTTGACTTTGCGGCTGTGACAGCGAATGTTGACGAGCAAGAGCGCGCAGCGCGTCTCGCCTTTGTGCAGGGCGCAGCCGAGCGCATCGTACCCAGCACATTTATTGCCGGAATGCTGGCGAACACTTTAGGCCAGGAGATTTCCCATCAGTTGATCGAGAACGGAGTTGACGCTCAGGCTGTGGACGCAGTTTCCCCGGTACAACCGTCAATTCACGAACAGTTCAAAATTGCCGTGGTTGGCGCTCTCGGCCCAAGCAAAGGGTTGCAATTTTTGGACAACGTGGTCGCAGCTTTACCGCATGATGTGCGCGTTGTCATCATCGGCTACGTCGATGGTCAACTGCTGCCAGGTTGGTTTCGCGATCGCCGAATCTGGGTGCACGGCGTGTTCGAACCCTTCGAACTTGGCAGTCTGGTATCCAGCTATGGCTGTAGTATGGCCTTTTTCCCGAATCGACAGCCCGAGAGTTATTGCTATGCGTTGAGTGATGCCTGGTGCGCTGGATTGCCAGCACTTGGCCCAGCCACCGGTGCGATCGGCGAGCGGATTTCCAGGACCGGCGCCGGTTGGACGTTCGATCCCAACGACAGTGCCGAAGCGGTTGCCGCTATACTTTTAGATTGTCTGCGCGCGGTTCACCGGCCCTTGGAAAGGGTTCGTTTCGCAGTTGATCAATTATTGTCACGTCAACAAATGATTGCCGCACTCAACCAGCATTACGACTCTCTCAGCCAAAGTACCAGCCAACCACCTGATTTGTCGACCCTCGAGTTGCTGGCGGCGACACAGTTGAATGGAGTCCTTTTTCGTGGTGAATTGAAGCGTCTGGTTGGAGATCTGGCGTTCCTGCGTAACCAGCTTGCTGGCGCGAACGAGGCTTTGCAGGCGCTGAGTCGAGACTACGAGGGGCGAGGCGGCTGGATCGAAAAACTTGAAAAGGACCTCGCGGAATCCAAAGAGGAGCTATCACGCGTGGAAGCGGCCCGAGCGCGAGAACACACCGAGTATGTGCAACAAGTTGGAAAATTGGAATGTGATTTATCCGCCAATATCGATGCGTTGCAAACGCTGGGAGGTGAATATCAGGGCCGAGGCGCCTGGATCGAAAAACTTGAAAAAGACCTCGCGCAATACGCACAAGCCATAACGCAACTTGAGGCAAACCGGGCACAAGAGCACGCGGCCTATCTGGAGCAAGTTGCAAAACTCGAACGCAGTCAGACCGAGCAGCTACAGCTTATCTCCGAATTGGAACGTGACATCTCCAACAGCCGTGCCACAACGCAGCAACAGGAGCAAGTGATCGGCAACCTCGAGCGAGCCCTGGCCTCCCTTCCAGTGGTCGTTCGGAAATGGCTGTTACGTCGATCTGAGCGAACAGTGCCTTTGAAGACAACAAGATGATTGACGTTTTGGTAGTGGTTTTCAGGCCAGAAATCACTCAGTTGAATGCCTTGTTGGAATCGGTGTTGAGCGCAAGTCAACAAGGTGTGCCCCTGGCGGTTCGTGCCTGGCATAACGATGGGGATACGCCAGGACCTGACAACAACGCTGCTTTGCACAGTGTCTATCGCGACCTGCAAAAGCGCGGGCTGACGTTGACTGTCGGTGGTGGTGAAGGCAATCTCGGTTTTGGTTCCGGCATCAATCGCATGTTGAAAGACAGTGGCGCCGACTACGTGCTGGCGCTCAACCAGGACGCCATTCCCGAGGCAGGGGCACTCGCCACGCTGTGGACTTACGCCAGAGAAGACGGTCCCAAAGTCGCTGCATGGGAAATGCGTCAAATTCCGTTCGAGCACCCCAAGGTCTACGACCCGGTGACGCTTGAAACGGAGTGGGTTAGTGGAGCTGCTGTGCTGCTGCGTGCTTCGGCGATGCGCGAGGTCGGAGGTTTTGATCCCCGTATTTTTATGTACGGCGAAGATGTGGACTTGTCTTGGCGCTTGCGCTGCGCCGGGTACCGTTTGCACTATGTGGCACGCGCTGCGGTGGTGCATCACACTTACAGCAAACCGGAAGAAGTCAAGCCCTTGCAAGCGTTGGAGGGAATTTACGTCAACCTCTGCCTGCGCGCGCGTTACGCAGGTCGTCGCCAGATTGCCGAAGGCCTGTCAATGGCTGTTGCCGAAATACTGGTGCCGGAAAGCTTCCCCGGGCGCAGAAGAGGTATCGCTCGCGCGGTGTGGAAATTTCTTCGCAACCTCTCCTACTTCTGGCGAAGCCATAGGAGTGCGCCACATTTTGAGCCTCGGTTCGTGGGTTGGGGTTATGAGATTCGTCGCGACGGTGCCTTTCACAGCTTTGTTCCCCGCGCCGAATTGCCTAGGAAATTACCTCTTGTTTCGGTGCTGATTCGTACCCACAAGCGGGCCGCATTCCTTCGGCAGGCGTTGACCTCGGTGCTGCATCAAACACATCGCCCGCTGGAGGTGGTCGTCGTCGAGGATGGCTCTGATGAGGGTAAGGCGATCTGCGATGAGTTTTCTGATCGCATTCCGGTTCGCTATTATCGGATCGCGCCGGGACGCGGCCGCTCGGTGGCAGGTAATCTTGCCTTGAGTGAGGCGCGCGGCGAATGGTTGTGTTTTCTTGACGACGACGATCTTTTCTTTGCTGACCATGTCGAGGTGCTGCTGCAGACCGTACGTGAGAGTCGGCTGCTTGGTGCCTACGCCTTGGCATGGCGAACCACGACACGGGTGATCGACGCCAGCGTTCCGGTCTATCAGGAGTTGAGTTGGGACCGCATCCCGGATGAGCCGTTCTCTCGTGTCACCATGTGGCACCACAATTACATGCCCATTCAAGCCGTGCTGTTCCATCGCAGCCTGTACCAGCGCTACGGTGGCTTCGCTGAAGACATGGATCAACTCGAAGACTGGAATTTGTGGACGCGCTACACCATGCACGATGATTTTTTGCAAGTGCGCAAGCTCACCTCCAAATTCCGTGTTCCGGCCGAAACTGCCTATGTCGCGGATCGACAGGACAAACTTGATGCAGCATACAAGGACGCCGTCGCGCGTCAGGCGCAAATGACATTCACGGCCCACCCGGGTATGGTTCGCAAGCTCGCCGAGGACTATGCGCGCAGCAATGCCTTGATCCATATCAGCCGCGATCAAGTCCGCGCCCATTTCACACGTTTTCGTTGGCTCGCTCGACTGGCAGTGTTGCGCGATTGGCTGCGGCGTCGCAGCAAGCGGTCCTGACAAGACAGGAGCAGCGCTGGCCTTACGTTGCCAGCGGGTCTGAAATCTGCTCCCAGCCCGCTTTCGCCGTCAGGTAATCGCTGGACATCGGCCAGCCGAGATCAAATCGCAGGACTCCCCCACTGACAATCGGCGCGCCTTCAGTGTTCAACTTGAGCCATGAGTCAGACTGCAACAAGGTCAGCAGAGAATGGTCAGCGCCTGTGGCAAAAGTCAAGCCATGAAAGTGTTCCGTTAGGCGCGTATGCGGGTCCTGGGGATTCCATGACCATAGCAGCCTGTCACCGTCATAAAGACTCACCCGGTGCAGGCGAAGATAGCCCGGCCGGTCGGACAGGGCCACGCTGATTTGGCTTTGCCGCAGCGCCGGGACCTGGATTTCGAGGGTTTGCCGCTCATCGCCTACCTTACCCCATGCGACCCCCACCGCTACCGCCACACTGGGCTCGTCCACATTGGCGAAATAAGCGCGCAAGGGGAACGCGTCCTGCCAGCAAGGGCCCAGTTCAGGCGCTGGCAAATCGGCCTGCTCCATCCCCGCCCGGACCAACCATTGGTAGCAAAGAGCCTGAGGTGACGCAAAAAGCACTTCCCGAAGGGCGGTCGGCATGGCTTCGACGCGAATCTTGAATTCACTTTCGTTAAGCGGGCGAAATACCGGAATCCATTCGCGGGGAAACAGACCCGCTGCAAGCAAAAAACCATTGAGAGAGTCTCGCGTGAAAAAACGCAGATGGGTACGATCAAGCAAACCTTCATTCCTATACTCGAACTTACCGTCAAGAAGTCCAGCGATCAAGCCCGCATAAGCAACATTGGGCACCGAAAAGAGCATTTGTCCACCTGTTGCCAGCAAGGGCTTCAACTGCTCGATCAAACGCTCCGGCGCTGCCAGGTGTTCGATGACGTCTGCCAGCACGATGACCTGATAGCTCGTGGGCGCGAAGTGATCTGACAAATGCAGCAGCGCCAAATCCCCGACGACCAGCTTGCGGCAAAATGGACGTGCGCTTTCGGCCATTTGCGGATCCAGTTCGACCGCATCGACGGTGCAGTTGAGGGCGGTCGCCATATACTTGGTGAAATAGCCGTTTGCGGGGCCGATTTCCAGAACCTTTGATCCCCAGGGGATCCAGGACGACAAACGGGCCAAAGAATCCTCCGGCCCAATGGCTCTGGATATATCCCTGTCGTATTGGTGAATCTGGGTCATTTCGGCTGATTCTATTGTCGAATCGGTTGCAAATGGCGGCTTCCCGGACAGGGGCGGGTTTGCCTTTAGACTTGATATATTCCTACATGACATTGACAATTGAATGAATCAGTCCGTCTCCGCCCCGCAAAAGTACATCGAACAGCTCAAAAGTATCGAGCAACAAATCAATCAAAACCGGCTTCAAGAGGCGGCACAGCAATTGAATGTGCTGGTCAAGTCCGCCCCACGCGATCCACGCCTTTTCTTGCTTGGATCGCGACTGGCCGAAGCATCGCGCAACCCGGATGGCATGCTGGTGGCCGCACGCAAAGCACGCCAACTGGCACCCCGGTGGCCGGTGGCCACGATCCACCTTGCCGCCGTGCTGGCTGAGCGCGGTCAGACCGAGGAGGCCCTGACGCTGGCTGAGCAAGCGCTTGAACAAGCAGCCGCGCAGGCATCGCCGACAATCATTGACGCCGAGTTGCTGGTGAAAGCTGCAACGATAGCGCAGCGCCTCGATGATCACCAGCGCGCCTTGCAATGGCTGCGCCAAGCAGAGCAAATCAACCCCGAAGACCTGAGCCTTCGCTACAAAATTGGGCTGACTCTGACCCACGCTGGCGATTCCGCAGCGGCCATTGAGATTTTCACGGATCTGTTGCAGCAAGAACCAGAAAGGGTGGCGCTGCTCAGCGCCCGCATGCAAGCCTGCCTCAAAGCAGGCCAAACTGCACAAGCGATTCAGGACGGCGAGACTTTGCTGGCGCTGGAGCCGGACAACGAGGAGCACCGGTTTTACCTGGATGTGGCACACGGTCTTACCCCCAAAACGCTGCCGGTTGCAGCCATCTCGGGTCTTTTTGACGGCTATGCTTCGCGCTTCGACCATCACACGGTCGTCCAATTGCAGTACAAGCTGCCACAGGAGGTAGCACAACTGATCAGGCAATGGCACCCGGATGGCAAGGCCGATGTGCTTGACCTTGGCTGTGGCACGGGCCTGCTGGGTGTGTGTCTGGGCCGCATGGAAGGCGTACTCGTCGGAGTCGATCTGTCTGCTCCCATGCTTGGGCAGGCCGCCAGGCATGGGGTCTACGACCGCTTTCATCAGGTCAACCTGCTCGACGCCTTGCAAGCCACACCGGAGAACCTTTATCACGTCATCACGGCGCTCGATGTGTTTATATACGTGGGCAATCTGGACACCGCCATCGCTGACGCCTACCGCATCCTGTTGCCTGGTGGGCGCTTTGTGTTCTCGTGCGAAACTGGCACAGGTGCCGACTACGCGTTGCAGGGCTCATACCGTTACACTCACCAGCGCAGTTATGTACAGCGCCTGCTCCAGCAGGCCGGCTTTGAAAATATTAGCGCAGAGGACCGGGTGCTTCGCATGGAGGCGAACCAGCCCGTCCAAAGCCTTCTGTTCACCGCGCGCAAGCCGAATACAAAAGGTAACAACCTCGCAAACTGATCCAAGGCATAATGCCCCGGCCATTGACATCGACTTGTTGGCAAGCCATACATTGCAAGTGATTGACCATTTGCAGCTGCCGTAATTAAAGGATATGAAGGAAATGCTCATGTTTCATGGATTAGTAAGTCGTTTGCTGGCGCGCTCTTGGGTCGCGGTGCTGGCTTTTGTCGCCTTGCCGGCGCTGTGCGCCAACCTCAACGACACCGGTATTACGGCCTGCGGTGATTCAAGTACAACCGATGAGGCCAACTGTGCCCAGGTGGCAGCGGATACCGGCTCGTTCCCGCGCCAGGACGCCCGTTACGGGCGTGACAATCAGGCCGCCAGCGGACAACTCGTAAAAACTGGCGCAGGGCGCAAAGGCTTTGACTTCAGCAAGATTGCCAACAACGGTGAGCTGTTGGATGCTGGCGCGTCGATCGGCTCAGGGTCGAGAGACTGGGCTTGCACCCAGGACAACGTCACCGGCTTGGTCTGGGAACTCAAGTCCGACAGCCCCGGCCGACACTTCAAGACCGACACCTTCAGTTGGTACCAGAGCGGTGTGGGAGGCGTTGCCAATGGCGGTTCCTGCTCGTACGGAGGTCGTTGCGATACCGAAAAGTTCGTGACCGACGTCAATAAGGAACGCCTGTGTGGCTTTGACGACTGGCGCATGCCGACGATCAAGGAGCTCGAGAATATCGCTGATTTCAGCAGGATTCTGCCCGCGATTGACACCACTTATTTTCCCAATACCACCATTGACCCGGACGCTAATTATTGGTCGAGCTCAATGTACAGGGTGTACCCGGGTCAATATGGGTGGTTTGTGGACTTTATGAGCGGACGCGTGGCCAGCGGACAACTTGGTAACCCCTATAAGGTGCGTCTTGTCCGTGGAGCGCCTGCAGCAGTCAACAGCTTTGTTGACAACGGTGACTCAACCATCACCGACAACGCAACCGGCTT
>JBBQZA010000060.1:0-15037 GCA_038208175.1 Burkholderiales bacterium | reverse complement strand
GTCTACCCGCGCATCATGAAGGAAGGAACCATGGACGCAGGTGCCTGGTCCTGCGGCATGGTCGCCGGTTTGATCCACGATGTGCCTAGCGTCAAGGAGTTGGTGGACCGCATCATGGCTCAGGCTTACGCCATCATCCATGAGCGGCTGGCCCGCCTGGCTGCCAACTAGCGGCTCGCTCAGCAGTTTCGCAAATGCAGTGCCATCGGAAGGCACATTTTTTTTCGAAGGATCGCTTTAAATGACAAATTTATCAAGACGCGCCATCATGCTGCTGAGCCTGCTCATGGCTTCATTCATGACGGCTTGTGGCGGCGGCGGGGATGACATGCCGGTTGATCTTCGAACCATTGACACCGTCGTAGGTAGTGGTGCGGTTGCCGCTTCAGGCAACACATTGACCGTCAATTACACTGGATGGGTTTTCAAGCCCGGCGCTCCCAACTCCCTGGGTGCGCAGTTTGACACCAGCTCTGGCAAGCAACCGTTTCAATTCATTTTGGGTGCCGGCAAGGTGATTACGGGCTGGGATCAAGGAATTGTGGGCATGAAGGTAGGAGGAACCCGTACCTTGATCATTCCAAGCGCTCTGGCTTATGGCAGCACAGGGTCCGGAACACTGATTCCGCCCGACACGGCCTTGGTGTTCACCGTGACTTTGTTGGCGCTACAGTAGACATCGATGAGGGAGGAACATGACGGACATTCATCTTGATTTAAAAATTGTCAAAGATGCGTTTCCCCAAATTGGTGAAAAACTGGAACGCCATTGGGGTAGCAAAGAGTTCATTTCGTACATGCATGAATTGCTGCATGATTCCCGCGATGGCGCGCGCAAAGGCTTTCCCAATGAGGTACTGTTGGCCCTGCACCGTCTTTCGATCGAAAATGAACAAGCACTCTGGCAAGACACCTGGACCCAGATCAAGCGCTGAATCTTCCGCAGAAAGGCGCCTCAAGGGAGCTTGAGCATGCGCCCCAGCGCCAATAATGCGGGCAAGGTGATCGGGTCATTGGCGGCACTGGCGGCACTGGCGGCGATCGGGTGCAATCATCGATAAAATGGCCATGCTTGAACTTGTATGGTAACTGCTCGTAAGTCTAATTTAAAGTTTGCTCACAATGAAGACTCCATTTCTGGCGACCCTCGTCGCTGCACTGTGTTTGATACTGGACAACGGCGCCACGGCTGCCAGCTCAGCAAAGCCTGTAAGCCAAAATCGCGCGGATATTCCGACCCAGTATCGTTGGGACGTTTCGCCCATCTTTGCCAGTTGGGAAGCGTGGGAGGCCGCGATGAAAGAGACGGAAGTCAAAATGAATGCCTTTGCCGCAAGAAAGGGCTCACTGAAAGACGGTCCTCTCGTTTTGCTGGATGCCTACAAGGCGTTTGACGAGATCGGCATGCTGGAATACAAGGTCTATCGTTACCCCCAGTTGCAGCGTGACGTCCAGACGCGCAACCAGGAAATCTCAGGCAAGTTTCAGCGCGTCGGCGCGATCTTCGCCAAGTTTGGCACCGCGACCGCCTGGTTTACCCCCGAGTTGCTGACGATCCCGCAGGCGACGATGGAAAAGTGGATCAGCGACACGCCGGAGTTGGCATCTTATCGTTTCACCATTCTTGACAACTATCGCCAGCAACAGCATGTGCTCGACGAAAAAGGCGAAAAACTGCTGTCCCTGGCAGCACGCTTCAAACAGACGTCGGCAACAACATTCCAGGAGCTTTCCACCTCAGACATCAGGTTCCCGAAAGTGACATTGTCCGACGGCAAGGAAGTGACGCTGTCACCCGGAACCTACCAATCGATACTTCAAACCAACTACAAACAGGCAGACCGCGCGCTGGCCTTCAATACTTTCATCGCGACCTATACCTCAAACGCCAACACCTATGCAGCCATCTACAACGGGGTAATGCAGAAAGACTGGTTTACCGCGCAAGCGCGAAACTTCCCGACTTCGCTGGATGCTGCTATTGACGAACATGCGATCCCGCCTGGCGTGGTGAAAACGCTGGTCGATACCGTGCGTGCCGGCACTGCACCCTTGCAGCGCTATGTCAAACTGCGCAAGAAACTTCTTGGCCTGGACTCTTACCATTTGTATGATGGCGCGATCCCGATCTTCAGAAGCGACAAAAGCTACCCTTATGACGACGCGAAGGATCTGGTGCTGCAGTCGGTGACTCCGCTGGGCGCCGATTACATGTCCCGCTACCGGAAGTTCCTGTCCGGCAAACAGATTGATGTCTATGAAAACGAGGGCAAGCGTTCCGGCGCCTATGTCGGCGGCGTCTACGGTGTCGGTCCCTACATGCTGCTGAACCACAACGACACCCAGAGCGCCCTGTTCACACTGGCGCATGAGGGCGGTCATGCGATGCACACGCTGCTGTCTTATGAGAAGCAACCCTTCGTGACATCCGGTGCCACGATCTTCGTCGCCGAGGTGGCCTCCACCACCAACGAACGCTTTCTGCTCAGCAAGTTGCTTGAAACTACCAGCGATTCCCGGGAGCGTTTTCTGCTTTTGCAACACGCCGTCGATTCCATCGTAGGTACCTTTTACACCCAGGTCATGTTTGCCGACTACGAAATGCAGGCGCATCAGCTGGTCGAGCAGGGCCGACCGATCACGGCTGGTGTGTTGAGTGACATCTACATGAAGCTGCTGAAAGACTATTACGGCGACACGGTGACGATCGACGACGGCTACAAATTTACCTGGTCACGGGTACCGCATTTCTTCAACTCGCCGTTTTACGTCTACCAGTACGCGACCTGCTTCGCTTCGTCCGCCAAACTGTTCAAGGACATGACCTCCGGAGAACCGGCGGCGCGCAGCGCAGCTACCGAGCGCTACCTTGATCTGCTGCGCAGTGGTGGCAACGACTACCCGATGAAGCAATTACAGAAGGCCGGTGTCGATTTGTCGCAGCGCGCAACCGTCCAGGCGGTGGTGGACCAGATGGAAGAGATGGTTTCGCTGATGGAAGCCGAGGCGGGAAAAATTCGCTAACCCTCCGTCGTTTATCACGCACCGGGCACCTCACCACAAAAAGCCACCCCTTCACCGACAACGCCGACGAGCTTGACCATCGAGTCGTAAGCAGTCTTGTCAGCCGTAAAAAAGTGGCCACCAACCAGACACGGTAAACCGGGATCGCTGCCTTGCCCAACGCATCAGTGGGCGCCGGACTGGTGTAAACCTTGAAGTTCTCACCCTCGTATTTCCAGTCGTAGCCATTCTTTCCGGTCGAAGACCAATCGACGATCAGGCATCGGCATTCCTCGCTCGTTGGGTGCGCTTCAACACCAATATCAACGGGCAACAAAGAGGAATGCCGTGCTCGCTTTTACTTATATGCGTGAAATATCCGGGCTAAACAGCCTGCAAGGCGTTTACCAGGCTGCTCAATCCCGACGCGGCTGACGTCGCCCAGTGCAGCTGAACTTCTGACGAAAGCTCTGACACTTCAGGGTTGATTTCCGCAACCCACTTGTCGTTACTGCGCGCCAGCAGGGGCAGCGCAGCGGCCGGGTAGACCACGCCCGAGGTGCCGACAACCAGCAACACATCGCATTCGAGTACCAGCTTGTGCGAGCGGGACCAAACCTGCCCGGGCAAGTCCTCACCAAACCAGACCACTCCAGGTCGTATCGACCCGCCACACTGGCTGCAGTGCGGTGGCTCAAGGCTGCTGATCTCCAGATCGGGAGGTGGGCCCGAAAACTCGGCAGGACGTCCGCAGTTAGCACATCGCGGCTGAAACAGGCTGCCGTGCAGGTGCTGCACATCGTTCGACCCGGCGCGCTCGTGCAGGTCGTCCACGTTTTGCGTCAGCACATTGACTTGCACCGGCAGATTCCGAGCCGCACTCAAGGCCCGGGCCAGCTGAGCGACCGCCACATGGCCAGCGTGGGGCTGGGCACGCGAGACCAGCCCACGTCGCCATTCATACCAGGCCCAGACCCGGGCTTTGTCTTGGCGCCAGCCTTCAGGAGATGCCAACTGATGCGGATCAAATTGCGACCAATAGCCGGTCAGGGCATCCCGGAAGGTCGGGATTCCGCTCTCCGCCGACATGCCCGCGCCGGTGAAGACAAGAACACGCTTGGCATTGTGCAGTGCATCCAGAAGTTGCCGTGGAACTGTTGCTTTCTCTTGCATGGCGCTGGGGTAGGTTAAGAATGGTTTCCATGATAGTGTCTGCCTGCAAGTTGCGCGTATTCTGGCGGGCGACCGGACATGTTGTTGGGCGGTTTGTTCGGTACGCGTTACGCCCGGACTCGTTAAACTGTCGGCTCGACCCCACATCAAGGAAGTCTGCCATGAACCGACGCGACTTTATACAACTGTTGGCGTTAACTGGAGGCACTGCAATGACAGCGAACACATCAGCCAGCGTGGCTTTTGACGTGATGGAAAAGACCATTGTCCAACTGCAAGCGGCCATGCAATTGGGCCAGACCAGCTCGCACAGCTTGGTGCAGTTGTACCTCGCGCGCATCGCCGCCATTGACAGGACCGGGCCGGCACTCAATTCCATCATCGAGCTCAACCCGGACGCTGCCGCCATAGCAGCAGCGCTGGACGCCGAGCGCAAGGCCAAAGGCACGCGCGGACCGATGCACGGCATACCGGTCTTGCTCAAAGACAACATCGCCACGGCCGACCGCATGCAGACCACCGCTGGTTCTTTGGCGCTGCAGGGAATGAAGCCAGCGCGCGATGCGTTTCTGGTGACACAGCTGCGCCTGGCAGGAGCGGTTATTCTGGGAAAAACCAATCTCTCCGAGTGGGCCAATATGCGCTCCCCACGCTCCACCAGTGGCTGGAGCGCACGCGGAGGCCTGACGCTCAACCCCTATGCGCTGGACCGCAACACCAGCGGTTCCAGCTCGGGTTCGGCTGCCAGCATCAGCGCCAGCCTTGCAGCAGTGGCCGTTGGCACGGAAACCGATGGTTCCATCACCTCACCGGCCTCGGTTAACGCCCTGGTGGGCATCAAACCTACCGTCGGTCTGATCAGCCGGGCCGGCATTATCCCGATTGCCCATTCGCAAGATACCGCCGGTCCGATGACACGCAACGTAGCCGATGCCGCCGCCTTGCTGAGCGCCATGGCGGGCACCGATCCACGCGACAATGCCAGTTTGCTGGCCGACGAAAAGAAGACCGACTACACGCGATTTCTGGATCGCGATGGACTGCGCGGCAAACGACTGGGTGTGCTGCGCAGCCAGCTCAGCGCAGCCGGTGAGCCGGTGGCTGCAATGATCGAATCGCAACTTGACGTACTCAAGGCGCAGGGTGCCACGCTGGTGGACGTACCTGAGTTGCCCAATGCCTCCAAGTACTCTGAATCCGAGCTGACCGTTCTACTCTACGAATTGAAAGCCGACATGGCGGCCTACCTGGCCGACTATGGCCCCGGTGCCAGCATCAAATCGCTGGCTGACGTCATTGCCTACAACGAAAAGCACGCCTCCCGCGAAATGCAGTTCTTCGGACAGGAGCACTTCGTCAGCGCACAAGCCAAGGGTGGGCTGGACAGCCAGGAGTATCTGGACGCGCTGGCCAACAACCACCGTTATTCCCGTGATCAAGGTATTGACCAGGTCCTTGCCGAGTTCCGCCTTGACGCCCTGGTTGCGCCCACTTGCGGCCCTGCCTGGCTGACGGATTTCATCAATGGCGATGCTTCAGGGGGCAGCAGTTTCACCTCGCCGGCCGCGGTAGCGGGTTATCCGCACATAACCGTGCCGTGCGGCCTGCTGCACGGGCTACCTTGTGGCCTGTCGTTCGTGGCCGGCGCATGGGCCGAGGGCCCGCTGATCGCCATGGCGTATGCCTATGAACAAGCCAGCCAGCGGCGCCAGGCACCCCGTTACGCCAGCACAGTTAATTTGAATCTGCGCTGAATCGGGCCTTCAATCGAGGCGGACTTCGCGTATTTCCGTGACTGGAAGGCTGGCTATTTCACGCAGCTTTTCGTAACGCTCTGAACTCAAGTCGACAAGAGACCCGAGCTGAGAGTAGGAGGAAGTCACGAAATGCTCGCGATCACCCTCGACACGGCGGCCGACACCGAACTCGATCTTGGCCCGTTCGGCCGCGCTCAATTTGCTGACCAGGTTCTTGGTCGCCCAGATTGCGCCATAGCGCGCAAAGTCGCTCAGGCGCGCTGCGTGATTGATGGTGTCACCCAGCACGGCAAATTCGACGTTGGTGGCCGATTGGAAAGTTCCCAACCACTCAGTGCCTTCGTGCAAACCGATGTTCAAGTAAAGCTCGTTGAGCCAGTCCTTGCGCAGTTGCCAGCTCTTGCTGATTTTGCGCATTTCGCTCTTTATTTCATGCGCACATGCCAACGAATTGAAAATGTAGTTGCTGTCGGCCTGCGGGAAGAAATAATAGACCATGCCATCGCCAACATGCTTGCCATAGGTACCGTAGTATTTCCTGAAGATCGGCCCCATTGAATTCCAGATTTCGTTGATCAACTGGAAATACTCGTCAGGCGGCAACTCGGAGCAAATCTTGACCGAGCCCTGTAGGTCAGCCAACAACACCGTCAGCGGCGTCAGCACAGGCAATTGCTTGCGCAGCAGATTGCGCACCACGACGTCGCGGTGCGAGATGAACTCCAACAGACTCTGGTCAACTTGGCCCGCCGGGGTATGGATGATCAGGATGCCTTCCCTGAAATAAAGTCCGTACGCCTTCCAGGACTCGGCGTCGCCCGCATCGTTGTACAGCGTACAGGGCAGTTCAACCACCAGTTGTCCCGCCTCGGGGTCAGCGTCGACATACATCTCGTTTACGAGCTCAGTAATGTCGCCATCCAGATTCCTCACGATACCCAGCATGCTGGCCTTGGACAGACGCGCTTTGGCAAGCGATATGTACAGGCGCATGAGTTCTTCACGCCGCACCGCTGACCGGCCAGCCGCTGACATCAGCAACATGAGAAAAATATTGCGCGATTCGCTACCGGGTGGCGGCACATCGAAGCCGAGAATATTTTTGCGTGCCAGTTCGTTAAACCAGGTCAACTGGAAGTTGTAGTTGACCATGTAAGCCGGATGCCCGATGTCGTCAACCGTCAATACCGTACGTAAGATACCACCCAAACTCTCGCTAGACGCCTTGGAGGCCGCACTTTCCTCAGCCCGCGCAGCGGACTGCTCGGCAGCCTCGTCTTCTTCTCGCGCTCCAATGTGCAAGGCAATCTCTGCCATGCTCAAACCCTGGGCTTTAAGCTTGCGCACTTCCTTGATCATGTCAAGCGATCCGTCGGCGAAACTGTCGCGCTCCGGCGCGTTTCCGGTCGCTGGAGCCGCTTGTTTGGCCAACGATTTGGAGAGCATTCCACGAGTAATGTAATTGTTTAAGGTTGCCATGGAAGTGTCTGTTTTTGCTTGGTTTTCTTTAATTGCAATCACGATTCTCACCGTCTTTTAGTAGTCAGGCCTCGACTTTAAACACATATTTAGTCCGGTGTATAACTGTTTTACGCATTTCCTGGTCTAAGTAGTCAAATCAGACTCTGTTTGTTGCCAATAACCTACAAATCAAGGACTCGGAGAGCGGGAATTGTGGTTCCATTACAATCCATCGGAATCAAGTCTGACCTACCTTAGGAGAGAAAAAATGACCATACTCGTAGCTTATGCACCGCGTCCGGAGGGTCGCGCCGCCCTGGAAAAAGGCATTGAAATTGCGAAGCGCCGCAATGAGCGTTTGGTGGTGGTCAACGCCAGCCCGGGCGGCAGACAGGAAGACACATCGATGGCCGATGTTCAAGATGTCGAGCAAGTACAAGAGTTGCTGGCAAACACCGGCCTCAATGCTGAATTCAAGCAGTTTGTTCGCGGCAAGAGTGCAGTCGAGGAAATCGAAGCGATGGTCGAGACTCTGCAGGTATCTTTGCTCATCATCGGCCTGAGAAAGCGCTCACCCGTGGGCAAACTCCTGATGGGCAGCGTCGCGCAAGAAATCCTTCTCACCGTGCCCTGCCCTGTATTGGCGGTGAAGGCCAACTGAACCAGAGTTGCCGCTTCAGGTCATCCACTCGACCAGTTTCTCGTACAGTTCATCCGGCTTGAAGGGCTTGGCGAGGAATTCATCGGCGCCGGCGGCCATGCAAGCCGCCCTGTTTTCTTTGAGCACATTTGCAGTCATGGCAAAGATGGGCACCTGAAAATGTCCAGAATCACGTAGAGGTGAAATCAGGTCCACTTGGCCGACCTCTTGAGTTTGGTGATATCCCGGGACCAGACCTCGTTGGGCCGCCGGAACAGCCATTCGGTCTTGGCATAGGCAGTGTGGCGGGCAACGGATGATTCAGAGCCGGTTCACCCAAAAGCCAATCCCCAGGCCAAGGGTCTTGCCGGTGGTCGTGAAATCTTTGAACCCATGGTTGCTGATGTAGTTTGTCAGTGCGGTGCCACCTTGTGTTGCCAGACTCGGCGCATAGAAGTACCACTTGGACTGAGTTGGTTCCCAGGTCCAAAGCGTATTCAAGTCACCACCTGCTGCACTGTTGTACAGACCAGGTGTCTTGCTCTCTCCGACTGCTACCAGGTTCCAACCGCTCTTTAGTTGGTTGACCGCATCCTTGGCAAGCAGCACATTGCCGTTGGGGAGCCTCAGCGTAAACGCCTGCTTGGCATTGACCCAAAAGCCTCCACTCTACCCCATCATTTTTGAAATTGATTGTGTTGGCTAACCCAATCTAAGTCAAGCAAATGCCGACTCAACCATTTTGTTTATGTTGGGTTCTATGTTGGGTAGAAAAGCAAAACGGGCCGCTAAGGCCCGTAAATGCTTGTTTTTTGGCGGAAACGAAGGGATTCGAACCCTTGAGGAGGCTCAACACCCCCTACTCCCTTAGCAGGGGAGCACCTTCGGCCACTCGGTCACGTTTCCTGAAAATCGAGGCTGGATTATCTCACGACTCCAGCCGGTTTGCTCAGACTGCGGGCAGTTCCAGATCAAAGGCCTTGTGCAAGGCCCGTACCGCAAGCTCCATGTATTTCTCATCGATCACCACCGAAGTCTTGATTTCGGAAGTCGATATCATCTGGATGTTGATGCCTTCTTCGCTCAGCACCCGGAACATCTTGCTGGCCACGCCAACGTGGCTGCGCATGCCGATGCCGACGATCGATACCTTGCAAATCTTGGGGTCACCTACCACCTCGTTGGCACCGAGATTGGGCAGTACTTTTGCCTTCAGCAGATCAACCGTTTTGGTGTAGTCACCGCGGTTGACGGTAAAGCTGAAGTCGGTCTTGTCATCCTTGCTGATGTTCTGGATGATGACGTCGACGTCAATGTTGGCGTCAGCCACGGCACCGAGAATTTGATATGCAATGCCGGGTCTATCGGGCACGCCCAGCACCGAAATCTTGGCTTCTTCGCGGCTAAATGCAATGCCGGAAACAATGGCTTGCTCCATGTTTTCATCTTCCTCAAAAGTAATCAGGGTGCCGGAAGTGGCTTCCTCGTTGATATCAATATCCCAAGGTGTAAAACTGCTCAAGACTCGCAATTTGACCTTGTATTTGCCGGCAAATTCCACGGAACGGATTTGCAGAACTTTGGAGCCCATGGAGGCCATCTCCAGCATCTCTTCAAAGCTGACGGTCCGCAGGCGACGGGCTTCCGGCACGACACGCGGGTCGGTGGTGTAGACGCCGTCGACATCGGTGTAGATCAGGCATTCATCGGCCTTCATAGCGGCGGCAACCGCCACCGCTGAAGTATCCGAGCCGCCGCGACCCAGCGTGGTGATATTGCCTCCTTCGTCCAGACCCTGAAAGCCGGTCACGATGACGACCCTGCCCGCCTGCAGATCAGCACGCACGCGGGCGTCGTCGATGGACTCGATGCGGGCCTTGGTGTAAGCGCTGTCGGTGCGAATCGGCACTTGCCAACCGGCGTAGCTAACCGACGCCAGCCCTTCAGCCTGCAAGGCGATCGCCAGCAACGCGCTGGAGGCCTGTTCGCCGGTGGCCGCCAGCATGTCGAGCTCGCGCCCGTAGGCGTCGTCCGTCTTGGCGGGAGCGAGTTCTTTGGCCAGGGCCAGCAAACGGTTGGTTTCACCGCTCATCGCGGACGGAACAACCACCATCTGGTGGCCGGCGCGGGCCCATTTGGCAACACGCTTGGCAACATTGCGGATGCGTTCGGTAGAACCCATCGACGTACCGCCATATTTATGAACAATCAATGCCATGAAATGAAACTAATAGTGCGAAACCTGGGGATTGTACCAATGCAGCAGTGGACCCCTGCGCTGCGCGAAACCGGTTCCGACTTTGATGTGAATCCGGTGCCCGCGCGTTCTGCAGGCGCCAACCTGGTCCATCAATTCGGTCAGTTGTGCCGCGCTGGGAACCACTTCATGTGTGCAATGAAGCCAATGACGCAACACATTGGCCTGGCGCGCCGGACTCAGGTGCTGGAGATCGGCAATGACCGGCGGTGTGCCAATCGACTTCAGGTCTTGCTCAGCCAATTCCAGCAAAGCCTGCTGCGCCTGCGCCGCATGCGCCGCGCTACGGGCAAAGGTGGCGCGAAATTGCGGGAAACTGGCGTCCAGTGCGGGCAACAGCCGGGCCCGAATTCGGTTGCGCGTGAACTGCTCATCGGCATTGCTCGGGTCTTCGATGTAAGCCACTCCGCGATCATGTAGCCAGGCCCGGATATCGGACGCCGCTACCTGCAACAAGGGGCGGTGATAACTCGCGCCGCCGCGCACCCAGGCGGCCGGCATGGCGCTGAGTCCGGGCAAACCGGCACCGCGGCTCAGCGCAAGTAAAAGTGTCTCTATCTGATCGTCGGCATGGTGCGCAATGGCCATGCTTTTGATCGCTGCTGGCACGGACTTATCCAGTAGCAGCGCTTCAAAAGCCTGGTAGCGGGCACGCCGCGCTGCGTCCTCCGGACTTTGCCCGCATGCGTGGCGGCCATTCACCCTTGTCACCGTCAGCGGCACTCCGATGCTAGCGCAACATGCCCGGCAATGCTGCTCAAAAGCGTCGGCTGCAAGTTGAATGCCATGGTGAATGTGGATGGCTGTGACCTGTCCCGGCCACTTTTCTGCGCAGGCCAGCAACAAGGCTGTGGAATCCGGTCCACCGCTGTAGGCCACCGCCAGCGGCAAATCCGGCGAAAAAGCCGCAAGCGCCTGAGCAAAGGTGCACGTCACACGAGCCCTGAGCTTGCAGACGCCGACAACACCCTACTTGGCCGCGACCTTGGTATCGGTGTAACGGCCATAGCTTTGCAGGCGCTCGTAGCGCCGTTCCAGCAACTCATTGACCTTCAGATCACTGACCTGGCGCAGCGCATCGTTCAAGGCACGTTTCAGAAACGCCGCCATCTGCTTGTGATCGCGGTGCGCGCCGCCGACCGGTTCATTGACGATCTTGTCAATCAAGCCCAACGCCTTGAGCCGGTGCGCGGTAATGCCAAGTGCATCGGCCGCTTCCTGCGCCTTGTCTGAGGTCTTCCACAAAATCGAGGCACAGCCTTCCGGACTGATCACCGAGTAGATCGAGTACTGCAGCATCAGCACCTGGTCACCAATCGAAATCGCCAGGGAGCCACCGGAACCGACTTCGCCGATGATGGTCGTGATGATCGGAACTTCAAGTTGCGCCATCTCGAAAATATTGCGCCCGATAGCCTCAGACTGTCCGCGCTCCTCGGCATCGATGCCAGGGTAGGCTCCGGGCGTATCGACAAAGGTGAACAGGGGCAACTTGAACTTTTCAGCCGTTTTCATGAGCCGCAGGGCCTTGCGATAGCCTTCCGGCTTGCTCATACCGAAGTTGCGCAGACCGCGCTCCCGGGTGTCGCGCCCTTTTTGCTGGCCCAACAGCACGCACGGCGTACCATTGAAACGTGCCAACCCGCCGACGATGCTCTGATCATCGGCAAAATGCCGGTCGCCGTGCAGTTCGACAAAATGGGTGAAGATTTCGCCCACGTAGTCAAGCGTATATGGGCGCTCGGCATGACGCGCAATCTTGGTGATTTGCCAGGGCGTCAAATCACTGTAGATGTCTTTGGTCAGCTGCTGACTTTTCTTGGCAAGCTGCTCAATTTCGGAAGAAATATCAACCGCCGATTCGGTCTGCACATAGCGCAGTTCTTCAATCTTGTTTTCCAGTTCGGCAATCGGTTGCTCAAAGTCGAGGAAAGTTTTTTTGGCCATGTGTGTATCTTAATCAGTTGGGGACAGAGCTTGTTCACTTCGTGTAACTGCGGTCTGTCCCGCAAGGTTTAGTATTAGTTGGGGACAGAGCTAAAGATCTGTCCCGCAAGGTTTAGTATTAGTTGGGGACAGAGCTAAAGATCTGTCCCGCAAGGTTTCAGTATGCTACCAGCAACGGGTCGAGCGAGCGCCAAATATACCAAGTTGCCACGCTGCAATACGGCGCCCAGGCCGCCGCCACTTCGCGCACATCGCTGCGGCTGACCACCTCGCCGGAAAAATAGTTCCGACTGATACCGTTGATCAGACCCACGTCATCCAGCGGCAATACATTCGGGCGCATCATGTGAAAAATCAGGAACATCTCGGCGGTCCAGCGACCGATGCCGCGAATGCCTATCAGCTCGGCGATGATGGCCTCGTCTTCCATCTTCTCCCAGGCAGCCACATGGTTGGTGCGGGTGTCGAAATGCAGCGCCAGATCCACCACATATTCAACTTTGCGCGCACTCAAACCGGCGGCGCGCATGTCGTCTACTTTGAGCTTTAGCACATTGCCGACAGTGAATTTCCTGGGCAAAACCACAAAACGGTCCCATACCGTTTGCGCCGCCTTGACCGAAATCTGTTGACCCACAATGCTGCGCGCCAGTGTCACGAAGGCGTCGCCCCGCGTCTCCAGGCAGGCCTCCCCAAATTTGGGAATCAGTCGTTTCATGACGCGGTCGCGTTTCACCAGATGCTTGCGGGCCTCGTCCCAATAAGGGGGTTGCACCAGCGCAGTCGATGTAGTCTTTTCAGTTGTCATCTCTGTCCAGCCTCCCAACTGGTTCCGCTTGGCGAATCCTTGAGAACAATGCCCTGGTTCAGCAGCTGCTGTCGGATGCGGTCGGCTTCGACAAAATTGCGCTCTGCCTTGGCCGCCGCACGTTGCACAATCAGAGCCGTGATCGTCGTCTCATCCAGGGCGGCACCGGCCTGCAAAAACAGCTTCGCGTCGCCCTGCAGCAGGCCCAGGCAAGCGCCCAAAGCCTTCAGCAAGCCAGCCAGTTCGACCGACGCGGTTCTATTGACTTCGGAGGCCAGGTCAAAAAGTACCGCGACCGCTTCCGGCGTGCCGAAGTCTTCATCCATCGCCGTCTTAAAGCGTTTGGCAAACGGCTGATTCCAGTCGATATTGACCGGCGCGGGCGTGACCAGCGTCAGGGCGGTATAGAGCCGTCGCAGCGCATGGCGCGCATCATCAAGATGCACATCGCTGTAATTCAGACTGGTTCGGTAATGGGTCCGGATCAGGAAAAACCGCACGGTCTCGGGATCGTACCTGGACAGTACTTCACGAATGGTGAAAAAGTTGCCCAGACTCTTGGACATTTTCTCGTTGTCGACACGGACGAAACCATTGTGCATCCAGATGCTGGCCAGCGGCTTGCCACTGACACCCTCGCTCTGGGCAATCTCATTTTCGTGGTGCGGAAACTGCAAGTCAGCGCCACCGCCATGGATGTCAAACGTCTCGCCCAGGGTCTGGCAGCTCATGGCAGAGCATTCGATATGCCAGCCAGGGCGCCCTTTGCCGTAGCCGTAGCCCCAGGCAGCGCTGTCCCACTTGGCATCCTGCGGCTCGCTTTCCTTGGCAGATTTCCACAGCACAAAATCGAGAGGGTCCTCTTTCCCATCGAGCACCGCGACGCGCTCCCCGGCACGCAAATCATCCAGCGACTTTCCCGACAGCTTGCCGTAAGACGGGAACTTGCGCACCGCATAGTTGACATCGCCGTTAGACGACTTGTAAGCCAGCCCTTTGTCTTCCAGGCGCAATATGAGGTCCAGCATCTCGCGCACATAGTCGGTGGCGCGCGGTTCGAGCGTCGGCGCTTCAATGCCCAGCTTGCCGATGTCCTGATGCATGGCCGCTATCATCTCGTCGGTCAGGCTGCGGATGCTGATGCCACGCTCAACCGAGCGCTTGATGATCTTGTCGTCGATATCCGTGATATTGCGAACATAGGTTACCTGGTAACCACTGTATTTCAACCACCTCTGAACCACATCGAATGCCATCATCATGCGCGCGTGACCGATGTGGCACAGGTCGTAAATCGTCATGCCGCAAACGTACATTCGAACATGGCCTGGTTGCAGTGGCGACAATGGCTCCAGCGCACGGGTGAGCGTGTTGTAGATGCGTAAACTCATGGGTGTTCGGAACAGCGAATTTCAGAAATGCAAGCCGATCAGCTTCGAGAAAGGCCGGGAATCTGCAGTAAATTATGAGAGTATCAAAAAGTACTCCGTGGGCTACAATTGCGACCAGTATATAGCTCTCCCGATCAAGTTCCCGCACAGGGCGTTCACACTGTAGGAATCACAAGACTCCATGAAGCTCGACCACTCTGTTATTTTCTCCGGCATTCGCCTGCTTGCGCTGGTGCTAGCCTGTTCGGTGCTACCTGCCTTTGCCGACGATGCCAGCGATGTCAGCGCACTGCTGCGCTCTGGCAAACTGACTGAGGCGATGACCAAGGCCGAAGCCTACCTCAGCACCAAACCGGCCGATCCGCAAATGCGCTTTCTCAAAGGCGTGATCCAGCGCAGTTCCGGCAAACAGGCGGAAGCCATTGCCACTTTCACGAAACTCACGGAAGACTATCCGGAATTGCCGGAGCCGTACAACAACCTGGCCGTGCTTTACGCCGGACAGGGCCAGTTCGACAAGGCACGCCAGGCCCTTGAGATGGCGATTCGCACCAACCCCAGTTACGCCACGGCCCATGAAAATATGGGCGATGTATATGC
>JBBQZA010000059.1:0-15137 GCA_038208175.1 Burkholderiales bacterium | reverse complement strand
GCCGCAGCGGCGACCCGGCCGATCGCATGGACATGAGCCTGGACACGCTGGTACCCGACAACGCCAACAAGCCTTACGACATGAAGGAGTTGATTGTCAAGACGCTGGATGACGGCGACTTCTTCGAGCTGCAACCCGAGTACGCCAAGAACATTCTGATTGGCTTTGGGCGCATGGAGGGGCAGACGGTGGGCATCGTCGCCAACCAGCCGCTGGTGCTGGCCGGTTGCCTGGACATCAAGAGCAGTATCAAGGCGGCGCGTTTCGTGCGTTTTTGCGATGCCTTCAACATCCCGGTCATCACCTTTGTCGATGTGCCGGGCTTCATGCCGGGTACCTCGCAGGAATACGGCGGCATCATCAAGCATGGCGCCAAGCTGCTTTATGCGTTTGCCGAGTGCACCGTGCCGAAAATTACCGTCATCACACGCAAGGCGTATGGCGGCGCTTATGACGTGATGAGTTCCAAACACTTGCGCGGCGACGTCAACTTTGCCTGGCCGAATGCCGAGATTGCGGTGATGGGTGCGAAGGGCGCGGTGGAAATCATCTTCCGCGAAGACAAGGGTGACCCTGCCAAACTGGCGGCCAAAGAAGCCGAATACAAAGACCGCTTTGCGAATCCGTTCGTGGCGGGTGCACGCGGCTTTATCGACGATGTGATCCTGCCGCATGAAACGCGCAAGCGCATCTGCCGCTCGCTGGTGATGTTGCGCGACAAGAAGCTTGAAAACCCGTGGCGCAAGCACTGCAACATCCCCCTTTGAGGTTCGAGGAGAAGAACAGAATGTTTACAAAAATACTGATCGCAAACCGCGGCGAGATCGCCTGCCGGGTCATCAAGACGGCGCGCAAGATGGGCATCAAAACTGTTGCCGTGTATTCGGACGCGGACCGGGACGCGCGCCATGTGATGCTGGCCGATGAGGCGGTCAACATCGGGCCGGCACCGAGCCGCGAGAGTTATCTGGTGGGCGACAGAATCATCGCCGCCTGCAAACAGACCGGTGCCCAGGCGATCCATCCCGGCTATGGTTTTTTGAGCGAAAACGCCGCTTTTGCCAAGCGCGTCGAAGAAGAAGGGATCGTCTTTATCGGCCCCAAGCATTACTCGATGGCGGCCATGGGCGACAAGATTGAATCCAAGAAACTGGCTGGTTCGGCTGGCGTGAATTGCATTCCCGGTGTCAACAGCGCTATTGATACTGCGCAGCAGGCTGTCGAAATTGCCAAGGGAATCGGCTACCCGGTCATGATCAAGGCCAGTGCTGGCGGCGGTGGCAAAGGCCTGCGCGTTGCCTTCAATGACAAGGAGGCTTTTGAAGGATATACGAGCTGCCGCAATGAAGCGCGCAACAGCTTTGGCGACGATCGTGTGTTTGTCGAAAAATTTGTCGAGGAACCGCGCCACATTGAAATCCAGCTGATCGGCGATGCACACGGCAACGTGGTCTACCTGAATGAGCGCGAGTGCTCGATCCAGCGCCGTCATCAAAAAGTGATTGAAGAAGCGCCGTCATCGTTTATCAGCGAAGCCACGCGAAAAGCCATGGGCGAACAGGCGGTCGCTCTGGCCAGGGCGGTGAAGTACCAGAGCGCCGGCACCGTGGAGTTTGTGGTCGGCAAGGATCAGAGCTTCTATTTTCTGGAAATGAATACCCGGCTCCAGGTCGAGCACCCGGTGACCGAGTGCATCACCGGTCTGGATCTGGTGGAACTGATGATCCGGGTTGCTGCCGGCGAAAAACTGCCATTGACACAAGCCGACGTCAAGCGGGATGGTTGGGCCATCGAATGTCGGATCAACGCCGAAGATCCGTTTCGCAATTTTCTGCCGTCGACCGGGCGACTGGTGCGCTTTCAGCCGCCGCTTGAGACCATGTTTGCTTCTGATACCAGCCGTTGGCAGGGCGTGCGGGTCGATACCGGTGTGCAGGAGGGCGGCGAGATCCCGATGTTCTACGACTCCATGATCTGCAAGTTGATCGTGCACGGCAAGGACCGGCTCGACGCCATTGCCAAGATGCGTGAAGCGCTCAATGGTTTTGTCATCCGCGGTGTCAGCAGCAGCATCCCGTTTCAGGCTGCTTTGCTCGCGCACCCGAAGTTCGTTGCCGGAGATTTCAACACCGGCTTCATTGCCGAGCATTATTCGAAAGGCTTCAGGGCCGAGGACGTGCCGCATGACGATGCCGACCTGTTGCTGGCGTTGGCCGCCTTTGTCAATCGCAAGTACCGTAACCGTGCGATGGCCATCAGCGGCCAGATGCAGGGACACGAAGTGGCGATCGGGTCCGAGTTCGTGGTGGTCACGCTGGGACAGAAGGGCGCCACCCGAGCGACCCCCGTTTCGGTGACCGAATTTGACGGAAAGGCAGGCTCCAGCCTGGTCACGGTGGGTCAGCGCAGTTACCAGTTGTGCAGCAACTATCGCCTGGGCGAAGTCCGGATCAGTGGCACTTGCAACGGACAGTCGTTGACGGCGCAGGTCGAGCGCGGCAACGTTGCCGGCAAGAACACGCTGGCGATCCGTGTGTCCCATAACGGGACGCAGATCGATGCCTTGGTGCTGTCCAGACGGGCGGCCGAACTGTACGCGCTGATGCCCTACAAGGCGCCGCCGGACATGAGCCGCTATCTGCTGTCGCCGATGCCGGGCCTGCTGGTTGACGTCGCGGTGCAGCCGGGCCAAAAAGTGCTGGCGGGCGAGCGCGTTGCTGTCATCGAGGCCATGAAAATGGAGAACGTGCTGTTTGCGGCGAACGATGGCGTCGTCGCCAAAGTGCTGGCGGCCAAAGGCGATTCACTCACGGTGGACCAAGCGATCGTCGAGTTCGCCTGAAGAGGAAATCGATCATGACAAGACCCTTCAAAGTGCTGGGTATCCAGCAAATCGCGATTGGCGGAGCTGACAAGAAACGTTTGCGTAAGCTGTGGGTCGAGATGCTGGGCCTGCAGCTCACCGGCACTTTTCGCAGCGAGCGAGAGAATGTGGACGAAGACATTTGCACTATGGGCAGTGGACCGTGCAAAGTGGAAGTCGACCTGATGCAGCCGCTGGACATCGAGAAAAAACCGGCGGTGCATAGCACGCCCTTGAACCACGTCGGCTTGTGGATTGACGATCTGCCTGCGGCGGTCCAATGGTTGTCAGCGCAAGGTGTTCGATTCGCACCAGGCGGCATTCGTAAAGGCGCGGCCGGCTTCGACATCTGTTTTTTGCACCCCAAGTCGAATGATGAATTCGCAATCAGCGGTGAAGGCGTCCTGATAGAAATGGTGCAAGCGCCGGCGCAAGTGGTGGCCGCCTTCAGCAAACTGTATGCGCCCGGGGCCTAGCACGACAATTTCGCGCTGTCACTGGCGTACACTCGCGCTTCGCCCAGCCGCAGTCGCGGCCTGATAGGGGTTTAGGAGACAGACTTGCAGCCTACCAACATCGCGAATCCGAACTATTTTCACAAAGTCGTGGATTGTCAATTGGCCTGTCCGGCCCACACACCGGTGCCGGAGTACATCCGGCTGATCGGCCAGGGTCGCTACAGCGACGCCTACATGGTCAATTGGGTGTCCAACGTGTTTCCAGGGGTGCTGGGGCGCACCTGTGACCGGCCCTGCGAACCGGCGTGCCGTCGCGGTCGGGTCGAAGAAAGCAATGGTGCGCATCCAGAGCCGGTGGCGATTTGTCGCTTGAAGCGTGTCGCCGCTGATCAGAAGGATGAGGCGGATATCAAACGCCGCATGCCGGCAGTCGCACCCAAAAATGGCAAACGGGTTGCCTGCGTCGGTGCCGGGCCTGCCTCGCTGACGGTGGCGCGTGATCTGTCGCCGCTGGGCTATGAAGTGACGGTGTTTGATGGCGAGGCCAAGGCCGGCGGCTTCATTCGCAGCCAGATTCCGCGTTTTCGTCTGCCCGAATCGGTGATTGATGAAGAGACCGGTTACATCCTGGACCTGGGCGTCGACTTCAAGAGCGGCCGGCGCATCGATTCCATGCGCCAGTTGCTAACGCAAGGCTACGACGCAGTGTTTGTCGGTTGTGGCGCGCCGCGTGGCCGGGATCTTGATATTCCGGGACGCTGGGGGGTCAAGGAGAACATCCACATCGGCATCGACTGGCTGGCCTCGGTTTCCTTCGGTCACATCTCCAGCATCGGCAAGCGGGTCATTGTGCTGGGAGGCGGCAACACCGCGATGGATTGCTGCCGTTCCGCACGTCGCATGGGTGGCGCCGAGGTGAAAGTGATCGTGCGCAGCGGCTTTGAAGAGATGAAGGCTTCGCCCTGGGAGAAAGAGGATGCATTGCACGAAGGCATTCCGATTTTGAACTTCCACGTGCCCAAGGCCTTCGAGCACGAAAACGGAAAATTGACCGGCATGCGCTTCGAAATCGTCAAGGCGGTCTACCACGAGAAAGGTCGGCGCTCGCTGGTACCGACCGGCGAGCCGGATGTGCTGGTGGCGTGCGATGACGTCTTGATCGCGGTCGGTCAGGAGAACGCTTTCCCCTGGATCGAGAGCGACCTCGGCATCCAGTTTGACAAATGGGGTTTGCCGGTGCTGGCGCCGGAGGCTTTTCAATCCACCGTGCCGCAGGTCTTCTTTGGCGGTGACGCCGCCTATGGACCGAAAAACATCATCACAGCCGTGGCGCACGGTCACGAGGCGGCGGTCTCCATTGACCGCTTCCTGCACGGCGAGGACATTCACCGTCGCCCGGCACCGATGACCAACCTGATGTCCGCCAAAATGGGGATTCACGAGTGGAGTTACGACAGCGATGTCTCCAACGACAGCCGTTTCAAGGTGCCATGGGCGAAAGCTGAGGTCGCGTTGGCCAGTATCCGGGTCGAAGTGGAACTCGGCTTCGACGTCGCCACCGCTTTCAAAGAAGCGGAACGCTGCCTGAATTGCGACGTGCAGACGGTGTTTACCAAGCACACCTGCATTGAGTGTGACGCCTGTGTTGACATCTGTCCGATGGACTGCATCACCTTCACCAAAAATGGCGAAGAAGACGATTTGCGAGGTCGCTTGAAGGCGCCTGCGACCAACAAGGCGCAGGATCTTTATGTGTCTGGCGCCCTGAAGACAGGACGGGTCATGGTCAAGGATGAAGATGTTTGCCTGCATTGCGGCTTGTGTGCCGAGCGCTGCCCGACCGGGGCTTGGGACATGCAGAAATTTTTGTTCAGCACGACCCAGGCCGGACCGAAATGCCGTGATGGAAAAGTGGTTCGCCGCGCGATGGAGGTCGTATGAAACGCATAGAAGCAGTCAACGACTTTGTCATCAAGTTCGCCAACGTCAACGGGTCCGGCTCGGCTTCGGCCAATGAGTTGTTTGCCAAGGCGGTGATGAGAATGGGCGTGCCGGTGAGTCCGCGCAACATCTTCCCCAGCAACATTCAGGGCATGCCGACCTGGTACGAGGCCCGTGTTTGCGAAAAGGGCTATGGCGGCCGGCGCGGTGGCGTCGACATGATGGTGGCCATGAATCCCCAGACCTGGGATGTCGACGTGGCTGAAATCGCGACCGGCGGTTACCTCTTCTACGACAGCACGCGGCCGATTCCGGAATCCCGTTTTCGCAAGGACATCGAAATCATCGGCATCCCGCTAACCGAGATCAGCAATGCCGCTTACACCGATCCGCGCCAGCGACAACTGTTCAAGAACATCATCTATGTCGGTGCCCTGTCGGTGCTGCTGGACGTCGAAGGCGAAGTGTTTGAACAACTCTTTGCCGAGCAGTATCGGGGCAAGGAGATGCTACTGGATTCCAATGTTCGCGCCTTGCATTTGGGGCGCGACTATGTGACGCAGCATCTGAGTGCGCCCTTGGGCCTGCGGGTGCGCCGCGCCGACAAGGTGGGCAATCAGATCTTTACCGACGGCAACAGCGCTGCGGCACTGGGTTGTCTCTATGGTGGGGCAACGGTGGCGGCCTGGTACCCGATCACGCCTTCGTCTTCGGTGCCGGAGGCATTCCAGAAATATTGCGATAAATACCGGATCGACGAGCATACCGGGCGCAGCAATGTGGCCATCGTACAAGCCGAGGATGAACTGGCGTCCATCGGTATGGTGGTGGGCGCCGGGTGGAATGGCGCGCGCGCCTTCACGGCGACCTCCGGGCCGGGCATTTCGCTCATGACCGAGTTCATCGGGCTGGCTTATTTTGCCGAGATCCCGGTGACCATCATCAATGTGCAGCGTGGCGGACCGTCCACCGGTATGCCGACCCGCACGCAACAGTCCGACCTGCTCAGTTGCGCCTACGCCTCGCATGGCGACACCAAGCACGTGATGCTGTTTCCGGAAGACCCGTATGAGTGTTTCGAGCAGTCGGCAGCGGCACTTGATCTGGCCGACCGTTTACAGACGCCGATTTTTGTCATGACTGATCTGGACATCGGCATGAACCAGCGCCTGTGCAAGCCCTTTGTCTGGGACGAGAAGCGCGATTACGACCGCGGCAAGGTCATGACGGCAGCCGAACTTGAAGCCGGCAAGGACTTTGGCCGCTACAAGGACGTTGACGGTGACGGCATTCCATGGCGCACGCTGCCCGGAACGCATCCAAGCAAGGGCAGTTTCTTCACCCGCGGCACCACGCGTGATCCTTATGCCCGCTATTCCGAGCGAGGCCCGGATTACATCTACAACATGGAGCGCTTGCTGCACAAGTTCAAAACGGCGGCTGACCTGGTGCCGCAACCGGTACTGCGCAAGGCCGAGCAGGCAACGCCGGTCGGCGTGCTTTATTTTGGCTCCACCAGCCCGGCCATGCAGGAGGCGCTGGATGTACTGACGGCGGCCGGCATCCATGTCGATGCGATGCGCCTGCGTGCCTTTCCGTTCCCGGCTTCGGTGGATCGCTTCATCGCCGAGCACGAGAAGGTCTACGTGGTGGAACAGAATCGCGACGCCCAAATGTTTTCGCTGCTGGTCAACGAGTTGGTGATCAACCCGGCGCGTCTGGTCAAGGTGCTGCACTACGACGGCACACCGATTACGGCACGCTTCATCACGCGCTTCATCAAGCACGACCTGCAGCCGGTTGCCGCCACTACCCCGATGCAAAAGGAGGCCGCATGACCTACCTCGCCAAACCCAAACTTCATCACCCGACGCTGACCACCAACAAGGTCGGCTACACGCGGCGCGATTACGAAGGACGCATATCGACCCTGTGTGCCGGCTGCGGCCACGACTCGATTTCGGCCGCCATCATCCAGGCTTGCTGGGAACTCAATATCGAACCGCATCGGGTTGCCAAGTTGTCGGGCATCGGTTGCAGTTCCAAGACGCCGGACTATTTCCTGGGCGCCTCGCACGGCTTCAACACGGTGCATGGGCGCATGCCATCGGTCCTGACCGGCGCCAACCTGGCAAACCGCGATCTGCTTTATCTGGGTGTCTCAGGTGATGGCGATTCGGCTTCCATCGGTCTGGGCCAGTTTGCCAATGCCATGCGGCGTGGCGTACGGATGGCCTACATCGTCGAGAACAACGGCGTCTATGGCTTGACCAAAGGGCAATTCTCGGCCACTGCAGACCGTGGCTCGAAGAGCAAGAAAGGTGTCATCAACAGCGACAGTCCGGTCGACTTGGTCGGCCTGGCGCTGCAACTCGGCGCCACTTATGTGGCACGCAGCTTTTCGGGCGACAAGGCGCAACTGGTGCCTCTCATCAAGGGCGCCATCGATCACGGCGGCGCGGCCTTCATTGACGTCATCAGCCCGTGCGTGACTTTCAACAACCACGGTGGCAGCACCAAGAGCTACGACTATGTGCGCCAGCACAACGAAGCGGTCAGTCGCATCGATTTCATGACCACGCGCGAGGAAATCACCGCCCAGTATGCGCCGGGTGAAGTGATCGATGTGCAGCAGCATGACGGCTCGACGCTGCGTCTGCGCAAACTCCATCCGGACTACGACCCGACCGACCGCTACGCTGCCCTGAGCTACATGAACGCGCACCAGGTGCTTGGTGAAGTCGTGACCGGCCTTTTGTATCTGGACCCGATTGCCTCCGACCTGCACATGTCTCTCAATACCAGCGATACCCCTCTCAATTCGATGGGTGTCAAGCAACTGTGCCCGGGCACGAAGGTGCTGGAAAGAATCAACGCATCGCTACGCTAGGACTCTAAAGATCTCAGCGACCGCAACCATTGAAACGTGATTTTGAAAGGATTCTCGCCATGCCTGAACGGACTGTTTTTCAATCCTTGACGCAGCGTCATGTGGTTACCTTGCCGCAACATGCCAGTGTCTGGGAGGCGGCCTGCGTCATGACCAAATCCAATTCCAGCAACGTTCTGGTCACGGACAGTTCCGGGGCCATGTTGGGGATAGTGACCGAGCGCGATTTGATGACGCGTGTGTTGGCCAAAGCGCTCAATCCGCAGACCACAAAGGTTTCCGAGGTCATGACGCACAACCCGCAAACGGTGGGGCCTGACATGAAGGTTGCCGAAGCGGTTCTGATGATGATTGAACGCGGCTTTCGGCATCTGCCTATCGTCTCTGTAAGCGACAAGACACTGGGTGTGTTTTCGGTTCGCGACGCCATGCCGCGCGAGATTGGCGATGCGGTCAGCATGGCCGAGTTCAACGATCAGGTGAACGATGCCTTGGGCTAGGAGCCTTTTTCGGATTCGCGTTTGAGGCGCGCGCGCGCCAGTGCGGCTTCAATGACCGCACGTTTCTTGTCCTGCACAGCAGGATCGGTGTGTTGCGAATGTTGTGCCAGATCGGACAGTTTCAGCCTGGCTTTCTGCTCCAGACGCTGCTTTCTGAACTCATAGCGCTGGCGTGCCAACGCGGCGTCCGCGGCTGACCAGGCGGCCCAGCCGGTTGCAATTCCGCTCACATTTTCAAGCTCGATGCAGTCCACCGGGCAGACTGGCAGACAGAGCTCACAGCCGGTGCAATACTGCTCGATCACCGTGTGCATCAACTTGTTGCTGCCGACGATGGCATCGGTGGGGCAGGCCTTGAGGCACAGGGTGCAACCAATGCACCACGCTTCGTCGATGAATGCGACGCTGCGCGGACCCTCGCTGCCATGCGCCGGATTCAGTGCTACGGCCGGCTGGCCGGTGAGGGTTGCCAGTCGATCGATACCTTGTGCGCCGCCCGGTGGGCATTGGTTGATGGCGGCTGAACCCTGCGCAATCGCCTGGGCGTAAGCCGCACAGTCGGGGTAACCGCAACGGCTGCACTGGGTTTGCGGCAGCAGTGCCAAAACCCTGTCAGCCATTGCGGCAAGCATGGTTATTTGCGGTTGGTCTTCCTGGCCGTCGGGCGGCTTGGCGCTGCTGTGCGCTTGCCTCTGCTGGCAGCCGCTTTGGCAGCCGGCTCTGCTGCCGGCTTTGCAACTGGCTGGTGACCGAGGATGAAGGACTTGACCTCGGGGTAGACCACGTCGCGCCAGCGCCTGCCGCTGAAGATGCCGTAGTGCCCGGCACCCTTGACCTCGAGATGCTTCTGCTGCGATGCCGTAACGCCGCCGCAGATAGCGTGGACCGCTTCGGTCTGGCCCGAACCCGAGATGTCATCGAGTTCGCCTTCGATCGAGAACAAGGCCGTGTTCTTGATGTCCTGTGGCCGTACGCGCTCGATTTTCCCGTCAACATTCCTGACGTCCCAGGTACCGTTGACCAGGCAGAAATCCTGGAACACGACGCGGATCGTGTCGAGGTAGTAATCGGCATCCATGTCCAGCACGGCGTTGTACTCGTCATAGAACTTGCGGTGCGCTTCGGTGCTGGCACCGTCGCCCTTGATCAGGTCCTGAAAATAGTCGTAGTGGCTCTTGGCGTGGTTGCTCGGATTCATCGCGACAAAACCGGTGTGCTGCAGAAAACCTGGGTAAACGCGACGTCCGGCACCCGGAAAACTGGCGGGCACCCGGTAGATCACATTGTTTTCAAACCAGTCATGGCTCTTGTTCATGGCCAGGTTGTTGACCGCTGTGGGCGATTTACGGGCATCGATCGGCCCGCCCATCATGGTCATGGTCAACGGCGTCTGTTCACCGCGGCTGGCCATCAGGGAGACAGCTGCCAGTACCGGGACGGTAGGCTGGCAGACGCTGATGACATGGCAATTGCCGTACAGGCCTTGCAGGTGGCGAATAAATTCCTGCACGTAATTTACATAGTCATCGAGGGAAAAAGTACCTTCTGACAGCGCAATCAGGCGGGCATTCTTCCAGTCGGTGATGTAGACCTTGTGGTCTTTAAGCATGGTCTTGACGGTGTCGCGCAAAAGGGTCGCGTAGTGACCGGACAAGGGTGCCACGATCAGCACAGCGGGCTGTTCCTTGAGCTTGTCCAGCGTTGCTGAATCGTCGCTGAAACGCTTGAAACGGCGCAATTCACAAAATGGCTTGTTGATCTCAACGCGTTCGTGGATCGCCACGGCGACGCCATCGACCTCGATCGTACGCAGGCCGAATTCCGGCTTTTCGTAGTCCTTGCCGAGGCGGTGCATGAGGTCGTAAGCAGCGGAAATACGCTGCGCAAACGGGCTTTGCCCCATCAGGGTCATGGGGTTGGCGTAGACCTTGGAGGCTGAAAGCGCCAGGTCGGTGAAGGGCTCCATCAGGGACCGATGGGTTTCGTAGAGTTGGTAGAGCACAGTAGAGTTACTTTCAGGAAATGTTGCAGTGCAATATAACAGTTCTCGCGGATTTTAGTAGTGTGACTACTACTAGTAATGGCGGAAAATAGCACAATTTCTGCAAGCCTGACGTCAGGATTACCCGCCTCGCGACCAGATAAGCGGGTACTGAGAAGATTCGCCTGCCAACTCTTCAGGGGTTGGCAGGCGAATTTGATGCGGCGTGTTCAGCGCGCCGAGGCGCTGCAGCCGGTTACGCGAATGCTTCGGCGCGCTTCAGCAACTCTTCCAGACCCGGTTCCTTGGCGTTGCGCGGCTTGCCGGGATGAATGATGGAGACTTGGCAACTTTCAGCGGCTTCCACCAGCTGGGCATAGGTACCCGCGTTGATATCGGCGATGTACGCCTGCTTGTTGGCGTCGTAAGCGAACATTTTGCCGTTGAGCGTGGTGCACTCGTTGCAGGTTGAGCAACGTGGAGTCTCAATGTAAGCCTCGTCCGGAGATCTTTCGGGCGCCGCTTCGGCCTCTGCTGGAGCGGCACTGGCTACCGCCGGTGTCGCCGCTGCAACGGCAACCGGGGCCGTCGGCAGCGTCAAGGCCTGCGCTTGCGCCGCCTGCTGCATCCGTTCTTCCCAGGCTGCTCTCTCGCGTGCCAGCAATTTTTCAGCGTGTGAGTTGTGAATGCCACCCAGTTCCTGCAGGCTGTGCCACATCTCAAGGCAGCGGCGCGCTTCACGGATCAGTCGCTCGTCAACGATCACTTTTTGCAGCACATTGTCGGCATCAACCATTAGCAGGCTTGGCACTTTGTCCGGCAGACCCTTGCGCTCGCGGCTCAGGCTTTCGTCGACTGCCATCATGCTGCCATTCCATTTTGCTTTTGGAACGCGTGCCAGGTGCCCGGCGTAGCGCAGATCGCTGGCGACAAAATCGACCAGGGTGAAGGCAAGGTCCTCGGACACCCGTTGGTGCTGTTCGTCCTCAAAGGCAAAGGCTTGAATCGGCCAGTCCAGATCCACCTGGGAATTGGCATCCAGGTAGAAACGCGCGGCCCAGTTGCTGCCCGCCGACGGGTCGTAACTGAAGGCCGGGAAGGCACGTGACTCCATGGCCGCTGCCGCCATCAGATAGGGTGGCAGCCCGGAGGCCTTGGCGCTGGCACCGGAATAGACGCTGAACAGCGCAGGGCCACGATAGTTCAGGCCGCGCAACAGGCGGTCTCGGAAACGCAGCAGGTTGGAACTGCTGGATTGCAGCACATAAACCTCATTCAGACCGATCGCCATGTTGGCGATTTGCCGACTGCGCGTGCCGGTCGTGAGGCTGCCTTCGCCGTGTGGCGACTGCTCCAGGATGTCGTCGATCTGCAACAGGACCTTGATCGGCAAGCCGGATGAAAGAATTTCCATCAATTGGGCGTGCTCTGCAGCGTCCATCCCGGCGGCGTTGAGGCAGACCAGATAGTCGGGAAACTGGGACCGGTCCTGCGGGTCCAGTCCGTTGGCGCCGAACTGTTCAAACACGGCATCGTGCCTGGACTCGCTGTACTGACCGCTGATTTCAAGTTCGGCAATGGCCATCGCCTTGGCCAGCGCCAGCAACTTCGGCCCACGCTGGCGAAACGCGGTGAGCGCTTCGGCACAACTGTTGAAGAGGAAGGAATAAGGTTTTTTGCCGCCCGGAATGAACTGCTGCGCGTTCAAGGCTGCGAGCAATTCATGGATGCGCTTGCGCCGACTCTCCGGAAACACATCCTTTGGCAGTGCCTTGGAAAGGATGCGAGACATGGCGTCGAAATCGAACGCATCATCAAATACCGATCCAACGGCCGCATGCAGGTGCTCGGGCGCGCGCCCGGCGTCGGAGCGTTCATAGTCGGCTTTCAGAATGTCCGACAATTTCAGCAGCAGACGGTCAATGTCCTTGCGCAAGGTTTCGGCTTTGGTTCTCTGCACTGCGGCCCAGGCATGCTGTAGCATCGACGCGGGCAGGGCGCCGTCGCAATCGACCACAGCACCATCGACCTTGATGGCGGCGCGGGTGCGGCGCGTACTGTCTTCGAACGATTTGTCATCGGTCTTGGCAAACCGGCTCGCCGCCTTGTCCCAGAGAGCGGAAAACGATCCGGCAACACCGGCTGCGGCCAGTGTGCGCATTTCCTGTTCCACTCGCAGAGCGTGTTTTCTGATGCGCTCGCTGTCATTGCCACGTGCGGCGCGAGACAGTGCGTCGTCGATGATCCCCGACAGCGACTGGGCGAACGGACCGTCGCCAGCACCTTCAATCAGAACCAGTGGAAAATCGTAACGCAGCGCCGCGAGGTCCCGATAGCCGGCAAACAGCGCGGGACGCAGACCCAGCCCCTCTACCGCGTCCAGCTGTTCGCTGGTTCGTTTACCCGTCAGGTAAAACGTGACATGTGCTTGTGTATCGGCTTCCATATGCTTACTTACCTGCCTTCTGTTCTGCGTCCTGTGGCCAGACCGTATATTTGTCCAACTCGGCATTGAGTCCGGCTCGTGTCAACTCGGGCGTGCGCAACTTGGTGGAAAGTCGCAAGTCCTCATAACAGGGAACTTGTGGGTTGCGGTACAGAATACCGACCGGAATGGTCTCGTGGCTGGAAGCGATCTCGCGCGCCCGGTCGATGTTCGATGGGTCATGCTGCAACTGATTCTTGTAGATCCGCGACATGCCGGCACTGAACTGCAGGCCATCGTCATGATGCAGAAGCTGCACGCGGTTCGGGTCCTGCAACCACGGGTCCAGCGAGTTTGGCAGCCACTCCGGGCAACGTTGCACGATGCGCACAAACGACAATCCCTTGTGGTGATAGGCCGCCTTCACAATATCGAACAGAACCTCCGGTATCCAGTCTGCCGCCTGAGCCACAAAGGAGACGTTTTGCACGCCAAGCGTGACGGTCAGCGGATTGAGGGCTTCGAGGCAACTGCCGCGTGGTGTTGTGTTGCTCTTGGTTCCAATCGGCGAGGTTGGCGAAGCCTGCTTCTTGGTCAGGCCGTAGATCTGGTTGTCGTGCAGAAACACGGTGATGTTCATGTTGTAACGGATGGCATGAATCCAGTGCGCAGCGCCGATGCTGCAACAGTCGCCGTCGCCGGTATTCACAAACACCGTCAGATCAGGTCGCGCCATCTTGACGCCTTCGGCAATCGGCAGTGCGCGCCCGTGAATGCCGTGGAAACCGTAAGTCTTCATGTAGTGCGGAAAGCGGCTGGAACAACCGATGCCTGACACAAACACGGTCTTTTCCGGTAGCAGGTTTTCATCCCGACAGAGCCGTTGTACCGCAGCAAGAATGGCGTTGTCGCCGCAGCCGGTGCACCAGCGTGGCACACCGCTTTGATAGTCTTCGATTTCATAGTGCTCGTCGCACATTTCGAGCAGGCACTCTGTGGCCGACATCATGTTCATGGCTTGTTCACCTTTCCTTATTTCTTCAGCTTGGCCAGCAAGACACGTCGGATGGTGCCGGGCTTGATGGGCTGGCCTTTGACCTCGCTCCAGCAGTCGACATCAACCAGGTAGCGTGCGCGCAGCAGGATCGCAACCGACGAATAGCGGCGATTGGTTTCGTCGATGATCTCGTCGTCGAGGTTGTCGCTCCAGTTGCTCTCAATCGTCATGACCTGCTTGAAGCCCTGCATCACTTCCTTGATGCCGGGTGGCAGCGGTTGCAGGAATTGCAGATGCATGGAAGAAACCTTCAGTCCCTCGTTGCGCATCTCCGTTACCGCTTCCTCGATCGCTCCTTTGGTGCTGCCCCAACCGATCACCAGCAGATCGCCCTTGCGCTCGCCCAGCACCGTGGGTGGCTTCAAGGTCTTTTGCAGTGCGGCCAGTTTGAGGCTGCGAAAACGCAGCGTTTGCGCGTTGATTTCGGCGTCATAGGCAACGTGGCTGTCGCGGTCGTGCGCCAGGCCGGTCAGCGTGTGCATGCCGCCGGGCTGACCCGGGATGAAGCGGCGCGCCAGACCGGTGGTGTCGTCCCAGTCGTAAGGTTTGGCACCGGGCGGAACCGGGCTCTGGTCAATCGGCGGCGCCATCCATGATTCGCTGAAGTTGGGCCGCCTGAAGGGTTGTTGCGAGGTGGCGAGGCCGGCGTCTGTCAAGACCACCACGACCATGTTGAAGGTCTCGGCAATCTTGCGCGCCGTGATGATCGAATAAAAGCATTCCTCGATCGTTCCCGGCGCCATCACCACTTTGGGTGCGTCGCCATGGCTGCCAAAGATGGCGGTCATTAGATCGCCTTGTTCCATCTTGGTCGGCTGCCCAGTGCTGGGGCCGCCGCGCTGGACGTTCACCACAACCAGCGGAATTTCGCCCATCACCGCGAGACCAATGGCTTCCTGTTTGAGCGAATAGCCCGGGCCCGACGTGATGGTGATCGTGCATTTGCTGGCGTAGGAGGCGCCGATGGCAAAGGCGCAAGCCGCGATTTCGTACTCTGCCTGATGCACCATGCCACCGACATT
>JBBQZA010000058.1:0-15258 GCA_038208175.1 Burkholderiales bacterium | reverse complement strand
GCGCTTGCAGCCGAACCATTTGTAACAACTTTGTCTTCCAGTCAGCACAGCGAACTGGTACAAAATGCGTGGAGTTCATTGAAGGCAAATAGTGACAAGCTACACAACATCGGCAGCCACCAGCAAGTTCAATCTCAGCGGCAACGCAACATTGGATCCGCTGCTCAATGAGTACCGCGACAAATGGAGTGGGTCAGCAGGAGCCGGAACTGCCCTGTCTTTCAGCTTTCCGTGGATAAACGGAAATACGGCTTTATGGCAGACCAATTACAGTACTGACAACGAGCAAATAGCAGCTACCCATTTCGGTTTCAAAGCAACGCAAATGGCCGCTGCCAGAGCGGCCCTGCAGTCATGGGCCAATGTGGCCAACCTGAGTTTCACCGAAGTAGCTGAAACCGGCTCCAACGTCGGCGACTTTCGGTTTGCGTTTTCATCGGCACTCCCAGCCAGCACATGGGGATGGAGCAGTTATCCGGACAATCATTGGGCCAATGCAGCGGATGTCTGGGTGAATTCAAGCAACGGCAGTGATTTGGATTGGTCGGCGGGTTCAACCAATTTTCAGTCGCTGATGCATGAAATTGGCCACGGTTTGGGCTTGAAACATCCGGGCAATTACAACGGAAGCGGATTGGGTGCGCCGCCGTTTATTGCCCCTGCCCTGGACTTTTCCAACTTCACGCTGATGGCCTACAACGATCCGAATAGCTGGTATTGGGACGCCGTGCATCGCAAAAGTATCAGCGTTTACGCGCAGACGCCGATGGTTTATGACGTGCAGGCGATTCAGTATCTTTACGGCGCGAACCAGAATTACCGCACCGGAAACGACAGCTACACATTTTCTCCGACCAGTCCGTTTTATAAAACGATATGGGACGCTGGCGGAAATGACACCATCGATGTCAGCAACTTCAGCCTGGCTTGCAAGATCAGCCTGGTTCCGGGAAGTTATTCGAGCATCGCCTTTGCGGCCCCTGATTCAAGCTGGTTCAATGGCACTGATGATCTGAGCATCGCCTTCAATTGCATCATTGAAAATGCTATCGGGGGCTCCGGCAATGACACCCTGATTGGCAACGATGCCGACAACAGATTGACCGGCGGTGCAGGCAACGACACACTTAACGGCGGCAGCGGCATCGACAGCGCGGCCTGGAGTTCGACCAGCACGAACTACCAACTGACTTTTGTTGGCGGATCCTGGCAAGTCAAAGACAAGGTCAGCAGTGAAGGAACCGACACGCTTTCAAATATGGAGAAACTTCAGTTCTCCAATAAGGCAGTCAACATTGAGTCCAAAGCCCATGGCGCTTACACCGATTTGCCGCAGTCGCTGTACCATTTCTTCATTGTCGCTTTTAATGCGGCTCCGGGCGTGACTTACATGGACCAGTTGGCAGCGGCTTACCGCTATGGCATGACAGACCTGCAGATCGCCGACGTCTTTACCAGCAAGCCCCAGTTCACCGATGTTTACCCGGTCTCTCTGAGCCATGCCGACCTGGCGTCGCGCCTGATGACCAACGTCGTCAAAGGCAGCGCAACGGTTCAAGCCAACCAAGCGGCTGTGAACGACATCACAGCCGCATTGGACATTGGCTGGAGCGTTGGTAAAGTGATCTACACCGTGTTCGGGAACCTGGCCAGCAAGCCGCTGACCGACGCCACCTGGGGCCCTACCTCACATCAATTTCAGAATGAAATTTCGGTAGCGAAGTATTACACCGAAGTCATGAATCAAAGCAGCGCCGACCTGACGCTGCTGCGATCAGTCCTGTATTCGGTCGACCCCGGTTCAGATGTCAGTTCGGATGCAGCGGTGGCAACGCTGATCGGAATGGCGTTGATGGCGTAGAGCGCCGCGCGTCACTTTCGCAGGCAGGGGCAGGCAAAGCCAGGACAAATTTGACATTGAAATTGAACGCCTGTGAAAAGCAGCCTGTTGGCTGTGGATCGTATCGTGTCGCTACCAAACCGTTTGAGTCCAAACCTGGGTGGAAGCTTTCAACATTTCACCGGATGTGAAGTCAGAACGATCCATGCAAGCGATTATTCTCTTAACGAGCGCTCGATCCGCCGGGCTGTGTGGTTTATAGACCCCCTTGGCCACGAGCGATTGAAGCGCAGTTGCTGTATCGATAAACGCCTTCTTGTAGTACACGAACGACTCGTGAGTGATAAATGGATGATCACCAACGTTCAATACAACCGTCCGGTCGCACTTGGAAACGACGGTCGTAACATTTACAAGCAAACAAGAGCCATTCGCTCGACCGGGAAAGTTCAACGGATCACTGCAGACGATGTGTAAATGATCAAGGCCACCGCTGGGCATCAGCAACGTACTGCCTAACTGAGCGAACCATTCCATGAATTAAATGGAAATCTCGTGTGTTCCGTGGTGTGTTCGCGCAAGTGTCGCGGCTTGACGTAGATGCTGAATTTGCTTGGCCGCGTTCTCGCGCGTCATGCCGACCTTTCGCAGCACGGTGTCTGGATCAATTTTGTGAGAACTCATACCTGGATCCGACCATTCCGGACAATTCCTGTGGGTATAGGTGACCAATTCGGACCCTGTCATGTTGCCGAACTTTTCCCATACCGAGTTCATGACCTTGAAATCTGCTTTGCTCAGGGCGGAGAGTTCCTCGCTCGGCTCAACGATTTGGCGAACCAAAACAACATTGTTTCCAAACCTGCCCTTGATCCAGGTGCGCCAAGTCTCGGTTAGATTTTCGGTTCTCTTGGTTCGGTCGTAGATCTCAGACAGTAGCGGACCTTGTTTGAGCGCGTACGGAGTGCTTCCAGTGAGAGGTTCGCCATAGCGCTCGTATGAGAGTCGCTCAGACAGGTAGAGTAGCTTCGTGAGTTTCAGGATTTCAAGAGTTCCCCCAGCCAACTGCAGCAAAAATGCGGCAGATTGGGCAGCTCGGCGGTCATCATACAATCCATCAAACATCTACTTACCCAGTGGTTACGCACAAACTTATGCACAGATGAGGCAGATTTTACTTTAACAACGGTGCCGACGAGGCCGGATTTGTGACGTGTTGCTTTGCGGCTACCAAACGCTGCACCTGCCCCAATGACCATTCACCGCCCGTGGGCGCTTAGATAAGGATTTTTCATGAGTTTGAAGTGTGGCATTGTGGGCTTGCCCAACGTCGGTAAATCGACCTTGTTCAACGCCTTGACCAAGGCCGGTATTGCGGCGGAGAACTATCCGTTTTGCACGATCGAGCCGAATGTCGGTATTGTTGAGGTGCCGGATGCACGGCTTGATGCGCTGGCGGCTATTGTCAAACCACAAAAAGTTCAGCGTGCCATTGTCGAGTTTGTCGATATTGCCGGCTTGGTCGCGGGCGCCAGTACCGGCGAGGGCCTGGGCAACAAGTTTCTGGCGCACATTCGTGAGACCGATGCCACGCTCAATGTGGTGCGTTGCTTCGACGACGAGAACGTGGTGCATGTTGCTGGCAAGGTCTATCCGGTTTCTGACATCGAGGTCATCCAGACCGAGTTGTGTCTGGCCGATCTCAGCAGCGTCGAGAAGGCGCTGGCGCGTTATCAGAAGGCAGCAAAGTCGGGTGGCGACAAGGAAGCGGCCAGGCTGGTGGCCGTGCTGGAAAAGTGTCAGGCGGCACTCAACGAGGCGCAGCCGGTGCGCACGATTGACTTCAGCAAGGAAGAGTTGCCTTTGTTGCGTCAGCTCTTTCTGATCACCGCCAAGCCGGCCATGTTTGTCGCCAACGTGGCCGAAGACGGCTTTGAAAACAATCCTTATCTGGACCGTCTGAACGCTTATGCCGCGGCCCAGAACGCGCCGGTCGTAGCCATCTGTGCCAAGATGGAAGCCGAGATGGCGGACATGGAGGAAGCGGACAAGAAGATGTTTCTGGCCGAGATTGGGCAGCAGGAACCGGGCCTGAACCGTCTGATTGTGGCGGCCTTCAAGCTGCTCGGGCTGCAGACCTATTTCACTGCGGGTCCGAAGGAAGTGCGAGCCTGGACCATTCATATTGGCGATACCGGCCCGCAAGCGGCCGGCGTTATTCACACCGATTTCGAGAAGGGCTACATCCGCGCCCAGACCATTGCCTACGAGGACTTCATTGGCTACAAAGGCGAGCAGGGCGCCAAGGATGCCGGCAAGATGCGCAGCGAGGGCAAGGAATACGTTGTCAAGGACGGCGATGTGATGAACTTCCTGTTCAGCCCCTGAAGATAGGCGTACCGAATGGCCGCAGCAAAGTCTTGTGACCATTGCCCGTTTTGGAAACTGAAAGCATACGGCACGACTGTCGCGGCTTCGCGTTGACATCCTCCCCCGCCTTGGCCAAAGGCCACCGCTTGCGCGGGAAGGCAGGGGATTCCTACGGTGCTACACATGGGTTACCTCACGCATAACACCCCGCAGCAGGAAAAGAGCCGCTGTATCAGCGGCTCTTTGAATCGGGACAATTTGGTTGGCTTTCACATCGAGAGCGAAACCACCAATTTTTTGGCCACTAGGGAAATCTCTGAACGTCGACCGTGCCCCGCATGCACGGCCTCTACGACCCTGAGCAACCCTGCGTCCGACAATGCTCGCAGGTCTCGGCTTACTGCGGCCCTGTTCCTGCTTAAGGTGCCTGAAAGTGACTCTATGGAGTCGAAAGTCCCATGCCTTCGCACGGCGTCCAAAAGTTCACTGCGTTTTGGCGTCAATACTTCCAAAAAAACGCCGATTGATTCAAAGGCGATGCTGACCACCGAATCTGTTCGTGTGCCCGTACGAAAGTCTTCAACGTCCTCAGCCGCTTCTTTGAAGAACTCTGCCTCGGATTGAATCGACACGGCGACAGGCCCGGACGGTTCCCCGAGGAAGTCATTGTCATCCGGGGCGGGTAGTGCAACTCTACGTTTGCGTGTCATGTTAGTAGTTCTTTCCACAATGTTGTTTCAATCGGTGCAGAAATCGCTGAAATCGTGCATCGGCCAATTCATAAGACGCGTGGTCCAAATTCTCGAATACCCTGCCAAACCAATGAAAGTGATGCACCGACGCAAATCCTGGGTAGATGTGCCTGTCGTCGAACCCGACCACGCGCCCGTTATCCCCGGCCATTAAGTCATGATTGATATAGGCCAGACTGTAGTTTGCTACGGCACCCGTAGACGGGTCCATCGAAGCTCTTAATCGAATTACCCCTTTTCGAGTATTCATCCTCTTGTCAATTTCTCGCATTGCAGACATGATATTTCATGTTATCCCTGTAGTCTAGTCAATGTCCTCAAAAGTCTAGCTATTTTTTTACTTTGCCCTGGACCGCTGAGTGCCACGTTTCTTGCCGACCCCCGGGACTATCGCGCGACGCAGCACCTTACAGGGGGACACTTTTTAAAATCCGGGTATAGAGTCGGGTATGAAATCGATAGTGCATTCGCTAAACCTGGCATCCATGCGGGCTGCAGGGGTGCTCTTTCTCTTCAGCCCCTGAAGATACCCACCAGTGCCGATGTCATGATGAGGTAGCGGCAAAATTTGCCAATCGCCATGTAGAACAGGCACGGCCAGAAGGGCAGCTTGAGCCAGCCGGCCACGGCGCACAGGGGGTCACCGATGATGGGCAACCACGCGAGCAGGCAGGCTTTGGGTCCGATGCGCTCCAGCCAATCGAGTGCTTTGAGATGGTGTTTGGAGTGCTGGTAGTGGTCAACCACCTCGTGCGATGCCAGTCCCATGGCCCAGGTCACGGCACCGCCCAGCGTATTACCCGCTGTGGCAACCAGGATGGCCGGCCAGAACAGACTTGGGTTCAGGGTCACGAGCCCGAATACCGCTGGCTCGGAACCCAAGGGCAACAGCGTGGCGGAAATGAAGGACACGACAAAGACGGTGCTCAGCCCGAACTTGGGCAGGGCAAGCAGCAGCAGCAGTTGTTCCAGCCAGGCTTCCATCAGAGCGCCAGTATAGGAGCGAGTTTCAATTGCTGAAATTTTGGGCGGCTAGAATCAACCGAGCGTATGAATATCGGTCCCTTTGTCATTCCCAGTCCTTTCCTTGTTGCACCGATGGCGGGCGTCACGGACCGGCCCTTTCGGCTGCTTTGCAGGCGCCTTGGAGCGGCCTACGCGGTGAGTGAGATGATCACCAGCCGACCTGATCTGTGGCATACACCGAAGACCGCACGCCGTGCCAATCACGACGGCGAGCCGGGCCCGATTGCGGTACAGATTGCCGGCACCGATCCCTTGTTGATGGCAGAAGCGGCGCGTTACAACATCGATCGAGGGGCGCAGACCATTGACATCAACATGGGTTGTCCGGCCAAGAAGGTCTGCAACAAATGGGCCGGCTCGGCGCTGATGCAAGACCCGGTGCTGGCCTTGTCCATCATTGATTCAGTGGTTGGCGCCTGTGCACCGCTGGGCGTGCCGGTGACGCTCAAGATGCGCACCGGCTGGTCTCAGGCGCACCGCAATGCGGTGCAGTTGGCGCGCGCGGCAGAGAGCGCCGGCGTGCAGATGATCGCGGTGCATGGGCGTACCCGCGAGCAGGGCTTCGCCGGATGCGCCGACTACGACACTATTGGCCAGGTCAAGGCCGCTGTGGCGATCCCGGTGGTAGCCAATGGCGATATCGACACACCGGAAAAGGCGCGCGAGGTGCTCAGGGCGACGCGGGCCGATGCGGTGATGGTTGGCCGCGCGGCGCAGGGTCGACCCTGGATCTTTCGGGAGATGGCGCATTTTCTGTCGACCGGCAAGCATCTGGCAGCGCCATTGGTGGCCGAAGTCAAGCAACTGACGCTGGCTCACCTGCAGGATCATTACGACTTGTACGGCGAGTTTGCGGGTCTGCGTAGCGCGCGCAAGCACATTGCCTGGTACGTCAAGGCCTTGCCCGGCGGCGATGCTTTTCGCCAGCGCATGAATTTGATTGAAAATTGTGCCGAACAGGTGGCAGCGGTGGCCGATTTTTTTGACCGATTGAACGAACGCATGGACCGGATCGGGGACCTTGGCTCGAACGCAGCCACGAGCAGGCAAGAGAAGCACAGGGAGATGACGACGTGAGCAAGAAGATCATAGAAGAGTGCGTTCGCACCAGTCTGGAAGCCTATCTGACGGATTTGCGCGGCACCGAGCCCGACCGCATGTACGACCTGTTGGTCCATGTGGTGGAAAAGCCCCTGTTGGAAGTGGTCATGCGCCACGCGGACAATAACCAGTCCAAAGCCGCTCAATGGCTGGGGCTTAACCGCAATACCCTGCGCAAGAAACTGATCGAACACAAGCTGATGAAGTAGCCTGGCCCCGGGTTGTCGGCCACTATCCCCCGATTTTTTGAACTTTTGAACTGAACCCATGAATGCCCTTCTATCCGTCTCCGATAAAACTGGAATCGTCGAATTTGCGCAGTCTCTGCAGGCTTTGGGAATCAAGCTGATTTCCACCGGCGGCACCGCCAGGTTGCTGGCGCAAAAAGGTTTGCCGGTGACCGAAGTGGCCGAACTCACCGGTTTTCCGGAGATGCTCGATGGCCGTGTTAAAACCCTGCACCCCAAGGTGCATGGCGGCCTGCTGGCGCGGCGCGATTTGCCAGAGCACGTGGCGGCGCTAAAGGCCCACCACATCGACACCATTGATCTGCTGGTGGTCAACCTGTATCCGTTCGAGGCTACCGTTGCCAAAGCCGGTTGCACGCTGGAAGACGCGATCGAGAACATCGACATCGGCGGGCCCGCCATGGTGCGCAGCGCCGCCAAGAACTGGAAGCACGTGGCGGTGTTGACGGACGCCGCGCAGTACCCCGGCGTGCTGGCCGAACTCCGGGCAGGCGGCATCAGCCTGAAGACCAAATTTGCCTTGTCGGTAGCGGCATTCAACCGCATCAGCCAGTACGATGGCGCCATCAGCAACTATCTGTCGGCGCTCAATTTCGAAGACGGCAACAACACGCCTGCAAAAGAATTGTTCCCGGCCCAGTCGAATGCCTGCTTTGTCAAGTTGCAGGATCTGCGTTACGGCGAAAACCCGCACCAGCAGGCGGCGTTCTATAGCGATCTGCATCCGGCTCCCGGCTCTCTGGTGACGGCGCAGCAACTGCAGGGCAAGGAACTGAGTTACAACAACATCGCAGACGCCGACGCCGCCTGGGAATGCGTCAAGAGTTTTGGTGCTGCCAGTGCGGCCTGCGTCATCGTCAAACATGCGAACCCCTGTGGTGTGGCAGTTGGTGCTGACTTGCTCGAGGCCTACAGCAAGGCTTTCAAGACCGATCCGACGTCTGCTTTTGGCGGCATCATTGCCCTCAACCGAAGGCTGGACGCGGCTGCGGCGCTACAAATTTCGAAGCAGTTTGTGGAAGTCCTGATGGCGCCCGACTACACGCCCGAGGCGCTGGCAGTGTTCAAGAGCAAGGTCAATGTGCGCATCCTCAAGATCGCATTGCCGGCAGGTGGACAGAGCGACTGGGAGAATGGCCGCAACGCCATGGATATCAAGCGCGTCGGTTCCGGTTTGCTGATGCAGACGGCCGACAACCACCATCTCGTTTTGGCCGATCTGAAAGTCGTCACCAAGCTGCAACCGAGTGCTGAGCAATTGCAGGATTTGTTGTTTGCCTGGAATGTGGCCAAGTTCGTCAAGAGCAACGCCATCGTGTTCTGCAAAGGCGGCATGACGATGGGCGTAGGCGCCGGCCAGATGAGCCGCCTGGATTCAGCCCGTATTGCCAGCATCAAGGCCCAGCATGCCGGTCTGTCGCTGGCGGGCACGGCGGTGGCGAGTGACGCCTTCTTTCCGTTCCGCGATGGCCTCGACGTGGTTGTGGATGCCGGCGCCAGTTGCGTCATCCAGCCCGGTGGTTCGATGCGCGACCAGGAAGTGATAGCTGCCGCCAACGAACGCGCGGTGGCGATGGTGTTCAGCGGCGTGCGGCACTTTCGGCATTGAACCGACGATTCACAGCAGCTTGAACACTTCGCGCGCCACGGCAACGGTAGCAGCAATATCCTCGTCGGTGTGTGCTGCGCTGACAAAACCGGCTTCGTATAGCGCCGGGGCGATGTAGACGCCGCGCTCCAGCAGGCCGTGGAACAACTGGTTGAAGCGCTTGCTGTCAGACTGCATGACCTGGGGGTAGTTTTGCGGTAGTTCGGCCAGCAGGAAGAAACCAAACATGCCGCCTTCGCTGTCGGCGCTGAACGGAACGCCTTCAGCTGCTGCAGCAGCTTTCAGGCCATCTACCAAGGAGCGGGTTTTGCGCGACAGGTCTTCAAAAAAGCCGGGTTTGCTGATCTCGCGCAGAGTGGCCAAGCCGCAGGCGGTGGCAACCGGATTGCCCGACAGCGTGCCGGCCTGATAAACCGCACCCAGAGGGGCCAGTTGTTCCATCACAGCGCGCTTGGCGCCAAAAGCAGCCAGCGGCATGCCGCCACCAATCACCTTGCCCAGCACCGTCATGTCGGGCTCAAAGCCGGGCAGTTGAAGCGCATAGACGCTTTGCGCGCCACCGAGCGCAACCCGGAAACCATTCATGACCTCGTCAAACACCAGCAGAGCGGCGTATTCGGTACACAACTCGCGGCAACGCTTGACGAACGGCGTGGAAGCACGGACAAAGTTCATATTGCCGGCAATCGGCTCGATCAACAGGCAGGCAATCTCTTTGCCGTACAAGGCAAAGGCTTCTTCAAGCTGCACGACGTTGTTGTATTCAAGTACCAGCGTGTGCTGCACAACTTCGGGCGGCACGCCGGCGCTGGTGGCATTGCCGAAGGTCGCCAGGCCGGAGCCGGCTTTTACCAACAGCGCGTCAGCATGGCCGTGATAGCAGCCTTCAAACTTGATCAGTTTGCTGCGGCCAGTGGCACCACGAGCCAGCCGGATCGCACTCATTGCCGCTTCGGTGCCGGAACTGACCAGGCGCACCATGTCCATCGACGGCATCAGTCGCAAAATCTCTTCTGCCAGTTGCACTTCGCGCTCGGTTGGCGCGCCGAACGAAAAACCTTCCAGAACCGCCTGCTGCACCGCTTGCACCACCGCCGGGTGACCATGGCCCAGAATCATCGGTCCCCAGGAGCCGATGAAATCGGTGTAGCGCTGCCCGTTGGCATCCCAAAAATAGGCGCCCTGTGCGCGCTGCACAAAGCGGGGTGTTCCGCCAACCGCTTTGAAGGCTCTGACGGGCGAGTTGACACCGCCGGGGATGACCTTTTGGGCGCGATCGAAAAGGATTTGGTTTTGGTCAATGCTGTGTATCATAAGGATGGTATTTTTCAATGAACACATTCTATTAGAAGGCAATTCAAGCTGTGAGCCAAAGCAAAACCTGGATGTGTCTGATTTGTGGCTGGATTTATGACGAAGCTGCCGGTGACCCGGAGCATGGCGTCCTTGCTGGAACCCCCTGGAGCGCCGTGCCGCTGAACTGGACCTGTCCCGAATGTGGCGCGCGCAAGGAAGATTTCGAAATGGTGCAGATTTGAGCGCTGCCGAGAACTCTGGCGCGGCGCCAACGCAGGCGGCAGACCAGCCGCCTTTCGAGTGGCGCTGGATTGAAGCGCTGTTGCCGGTCCAACACGAGGCACTTGCCTACGAGCGAGCGATCCAGGCCCGGTTCGATGGCTGTGTCCTGAAGTTGATCCGGTCTGGCGATGCGGCCGCTGCAGATACCTTGTACCGCACGAGTCTGGGTTTTGCCACTGCCCAGAGTTCCCTGCAGCCCAGAGTCTTTTGGCAGATTTGTGCCGCCTATTTTCAAGCACTTTCGCTCGGCCTGTGCCCTGTAGATACGCAGGCCAAACGCGCCTTGAGCGGCATTCTGCAACAGTACCGGTCGCTGGCCGGCGGCGACGACGCTGTTGCGGAACGACTGCTGCGTGAATTGCTTGCTGCCGTGAGGCAGGTGGGCCCTGTCGACGCAACGCAAGCACCTGTGCTCGCCGCACTGCAAGCGGCTTACGAGGGGGCCGCTGCGCAAGAGTGCGTATCGGTCTCGGCAGAACTGGAAGATCAGGTCAAAGTTGTCGGCAACTTGCGCATCGGCATCTCCGAATTCAATGCTTACCTGAATGAGTCTGATGAATGGTCGCGCCGTCTGTTTGTTGAACTCAGCGAATGGGCATTGGAATTGCACAGGCCGGTGGCCGAGAGCACGCTTGAACTGGCTCATTCGCTGGCAGCAGCGTCGGCGGCTGTCGGCCTGGTCGACCTATCCGGCATGGCCGATGCGCTGGAGCAAGCCTTGCGCCATGTTCAAGCTCATATGCCACGCCAGCCGCAGCAGGCTCAAGTGTTTCTGGATGCCGCAGAAGACATTCGGCGTTTGCTGCATCAGTTTGCAGCCGGGTTTCTGAAGCAACCCGAGCCACGGCTGCTGGACGCGCTCAAGGACATTCTGCGGCTTCAATTTCCGGCGCTGGACCAGACCGCTGAAGCGGTTCCTGATGCGGATCTGCTTCGCCAGTTTGTGCGGCTGGCGTCGCCCCTGCTGGTGCAACTGGGCGGCGCATTGCGACAATGGAAAGCCCGTCCGGATAATGTGGGCGCGCGCAACGAGGCAGTGCGGGTTCTGCGCAATCTGCAGCACAGCGCGGAGCTCGACGGTGCGACGCGTTTTTGTGCCATCAGTCAACAAATGTTGGCGGCTATAGATCGGTTTGGAACACAGCCCGTGCAATCGGTTCAGCTGCAACCGCTGCTCGGCGATCTGGACGCTCTGAATGCGGTTCTGGACTACCTGCAGTCTGCCGACAACTAGACCGTCTATTCGGCCTTGATAGCGTGCAGCGTGATCACGCTGCCCAACAAGTGGGTGTCGGCTTTGACGCGATTGGCGAGGCCCTCGGCGGAACTGCCGACCACTTGCCAGCCTTGCTGAAACAGCTTTTGTCGCATTTCAGGCGAGCGCGCGATGTCGCTGAAGAGGGCTGACAGTCTGGCCACCACCGGCTTGGGCATTGAATTCGGCGCCGCTATCGCGTTCCAGATTTCCAGACTAAAACCCTCTACCCCAGCCTCTGTCATGCTGGGGAGTTCCGGCACCAAGGTGCTGCGTCCGCTGGAGGTGACACCGATGGCGCGCAATTTTCCGGCCCTGATCTGTACCATCGCCAGTGCCGGCGGCAACATGGCCAGTTGCAACTGGCCGCCCAGCATGCCGTTGGCGACCTGCGGATAGCCGGGATACGGCACATGCACCGGCTTGATGCCCGTCTTGCTCTTGAGCCATTCCATGCCGATGTGGCCGACCGTGCCAACCCCCGGTGTGCCGTAACTCCATTTGTCACCCGCGTTGCGGGCCGCTGCGAAGAATTCCTGCGCCGTGGCGCCGGGGGCAGAAACCGGCGCCGTCAGGACCAGCGGCGAGACGCCGATCAGGCTGACCGGCGTCAGGTCTTTCAAAGGGTCGTAGTTGAGCTTCGGGTTAAGCAGCTTGGCAATCGTCATGTTGCCATTGATCATCAGGCCGATGGTGTGGTCATCGCTTGCTTTGGCCACATAGTCGGCGGCGATATTGCCGCTGGCGCCAACCTTGTTTTCGATGATCACCGGCTGTCCCAAAGCCCTGGAAAGCGGCTCACCCAGGGTGCGCGCGGTCAGATCCGGGGAGGAACCAGCCGGAAAGCCAACGATGATGTGGACCGCCTTGTTGGGCCAAGGCGCCAGCGGTAGCGGCGTTTTCGCTGCCTGCTGGGCCTGGGCCCAGCCGCAGAGCGAGGCCATGGCGACAAGAAGCAGGGCGCGGCGGGACATCAGGCGAACTCAACCAGAGATTTTTTCATCTTCTTCATGGCCGCAACTTCAATCTGGCGAATGCGCTCGGCGCTGACACCATATTCGGCTGCCAACTCATGCAGCGTCATGCCGCCCGAGTTGTCGTCGTTGACCTTGAGCCAGCGTTCTTCGACGATGCGCCGGCTGCGTTCATCCAGCGCTTCGAGTGCGCTGGCAATGCCGTCGCTGGCCAGGATATCGCGCTGGTGTGCCTCGATCACGGCTGTAGGCTCGTGTCGACTGTCGGTGAGATAGGCGATCGGCCCGAAAGCGCTCTCACCGTCGTCCGATGGGCTCGGGTCCAGCAGCACATCGCCACCGGACATGCGGGTTTCCATTTCGATCACCTCTTCGCGCTTGACCTTGAGCTCCGCAGCCATGGCGTCAATCTGCTCTTCGTTCAAGGTTTCACGATGGGTGCCGACATTAGCCGCGGCGTCTTCTGTTTTGTAGCGCTGTTTCATCGAGCGCAGGTTGAAAAACAGCTTGCGCTGGGCCTTGGTGGTGGCGACCTTGACCATGCGCCAGTTTTTCAGGATGTACTCGTGAATTTCGGCCTTGATCCAGTGCATGGCGTAACTGACCAGGCGCACGCCCTGGTCCGGATCGAAGCGTTTGACGGCTTTCATCAGGCCGACGTTGCCTTCCTGAATCAGGTCGCCATGCGGCAGGCCATAGCCCAGGTATTGGCGCGAAATCGAGACCACCAGCCGCAAGTGGGAGAGCACCAGCTTTCCGGCAGCATCCAGATCGTTATCCTGCCGCAGCTTGCGCGCGTATTCCTGCTCCTGCTCGAGGGTCAGCATCGGCAAGCGATTGGCGGCCGAGATGTAAGCGTCGAGGTTGCCCAGCGGCGGCACCATCGCCCATGGATTGGCAAGGGTCAGGGCAGAAGTTGAAACTCCAGTTTGTTGAGCCATACCAGCAGAACTCCTTTTTGTCATAGCCTTCATATTAGCACTCTCTTGGAGTGAGTGCTAATTCAAAAGTTCAATCAGCCTGATAGTCTTTGCACAGCCTTACGCCGCGGTCATTTCAGGGGAAAATGAAGCCCTATGACTGCCCCGAATCCAAACTCCCAAGGCCGCACGGCGCCGCAACCGCGTCTGACCAGCCTGTCCCACGGCGGCGGCTGCGGCTGCAAAATCGCGCCCGGCGTATTGTCCGAGATCCTGAAAAACGTCAGCGCCATGCCGCTGCCGCCGGAACTGCTGGTCGGTATCGAGACCTCCGACGACGCTGCCGTGTATCAGCTCAACGACCAGCAGGCGCTGATTGCCACCACCGATTTTTTCATGCCGATCGTCGACGATCCGTTCGACTTTGGCCGGATTGCCGCCACCAATGCCATCTCGGACGTCTATGCCATGGGCGGCAAGCCGATTTTTGCGCTGGCGCTGGTGGGCATGCCGGTCAGTGTGCTTTCAACCGAAACCATCGGCAGAATTCTTGAGGGCGGCGCCAGCGTCTGCCGTGCCGCCGGGATTCCGATTGCCGGCGGTCACACGATCGATTCGGTGGAGCCGATTTATGGTCTGGTGGCGCTCGGCCTGGTGCACCCCAGCCTGGTCAAGCGCAACGTCGACGCCAAAATTGGGGACAAATTGATCCTGGGTAAACCCCTGGGAGTCGGCATTTTGTCGGCGGCGCTGAAGAAGGAAAAACTTGATGCCACCGGTTACCAGCAAATGATTCGCGTCACGACCCAGTTGAATACACCGGGACCCGAGTTGGCGGCGCTACCGGGGGTGCACGCGCTGACCGATGTGACCGGTTTCGGCCTGGCCGGCCATGCTTTGGAAATGGCTCGCGGCGCCCATTGCACGGTGCACATCGACTGGTCTCGTGTGCCATTGCTGACCGGCGTGCGTGAACTGGCGCGGCAGGGCCTGGTGACCGGCGCGTCGGGCCGCAACTGGTCGGCCTATGGACATGAAATCGATTTGCCGGCTGAATTTACGCCGGTAGACCAAGCCCTGCTGAGCGATCCGCAAACCAGCGGTGGCCTGCTGGTTTCCTGCGCGGCAGAGTCAGTTGACGCGGTGCTGGAGATTTTCCGACGCCATGGGTTTGACGCGGCGACCGAGATTGGCAAGATCCTGAGCGGCCCCGGCAGGCTCAGGGTTCAGTTTGGTCGGTAGCGCCGGATTTGGCGCTGTTCCAGCCAGTCCTTCCACCACCCGACCCAGCGCCCCTGAATGCTGAAACCGGCCCAGACGACAAGCGCGCAGCGGTCCCCGTAACTCAGAAAGCTCAAAGAACTTGCCGCCGGCACTGTGTGTCGCAGCGGCGAACCCGTGACTGACGCAAGCAGGTTTTTAGCCAATGCCGGATTGGTTCGCCTGCCGATTCCCCGATTCGCAAAGACATGCGCCTGACTGACGGAGCGTTGAAACGCATCCACTGCAACAAAGCCTTGCTCATCGAGTGTCAACAGGCTCGCGCGAAGCCAGGCAGGAGCCTGGATGCCAGTGGCTATGACTG
>JBBQZA010000057.1:0-15397 GCA_038208175.1 Burkholderiales bacterium | reverse complement strand
GGCCACGTGGTGGTTTGTCCGCCGACAATCGATTGCTGGAAGATCTGGCCGACATTGTGGACAGCACGCGTGCCCGCATGAGCTCTGACACGCCGCTGATTTTGCTGGGACACAGCATGGGGGGCCTGGTAGCGGCACGTTTTGTCGCACTCGCGATGCGTCCGGTCGGGGCTTTGGTGCTGTCGTCCCCTGCACTGGACCCGGGGCTTAACGCCTTTCAAAAGCTGTTGCTCGCGGTGCTGCCCAAATTTGCGCCTGACTTGCGCGTTGGCAACGGGCTTAATCCGTCTCTTATTTCGCACGACGCGGCAGTGGTTGCGGCTTACCGTTCAGACAAACTGGTGCACGACCGGATTTCTGGTCGGTTGGCCAGATTCATCGCGGATGGCGGGCCGGCCACAGTGGCAATGGCCGCGAGCTGGAAAGTACCCACGCTGTTGCTCTACGCGGGTGCCGATAAATTGGTGAATCCGGCCGGTAGCCGGGCCTTTGCGGCGGCAGCGCCAAAGGATGTGGTGAGCAGCCGTTGCTTCGAGACGCTGTACCACGAGATTTTTAATGAGCTCGATGCGGAGCCGGTTTTCGCCGAGCTGAAACAGTGGCTTGATGCCAGGTTTTAATTTCCCCCACTCACACCCCCCAGCCTTGGCCCTTTCTCAAGCAGGGCGACACGGGCTCCTTGCTCAAGGGCCGGCTCAGGCGACGGCAGCGCAGTCGCTGCCCACCGCCTCGGCCACCTGCTTGAACCCATCGGCCGCGAGCAATCCCGCCAGGCCCCGGTTTATGATGCGTACAAGCCCTGGACCTTCATAGACCAGCGCGGTCATCAGTTGCACCAGCGACGCCCCCAGTCGGATTTTGCGATAGGCATCTTCCGCGTTGAAGACGCCACCGGATCCGATGATCTGGTAGCGACGCTGGTCCATGCGGCGATACAGTTCGGCGATGGTCCGATCGGCAGCCGCGGCACAGGGTCGGCCCGATACCGCACCCGGCAGTTGCGCCAGAATTGATGCTGGCGTCCTCAAAGCTACTGGCTTGCCGGAGAGCAGGTTGATCGAAAAGCCGCTGACAAAGCGCCAGCCATCGACAGCATCAAGAAGACTTTCCAGTTCGCCAATGTCAGCAAACGGAGCGATTTTCAGAAACAGCGGCTTGACTATACCGCCCTCGCCGAGCGCTGCCAGCAATTGACGCAAGCGCCGCCGGTCATGAAAGAAACCACGCCCCTCACGGGTATTCGGGCAACTCAGGTTCAGGCACAGGTAGTCGCCGCAACCTTGTAGCAGACGCACCGAGCGGACGTAGTCGTCGATCACCTGATCGTCGCTTGGCGGCGCTGCGTCCGGTCCGCGATTTGTGCTGACGATATTGATGCCCAGCGGAACCGTTCGTGGCTGTGCGCCAAGCCGCGCACTGACCTGCTCTGCACCCTCATTGGGCAGCCCGTAGTTGACGACCAGGGCCTGGTCCAGCGGCAGACGGAACAACCGGGGTCGCGCGTTGCCCGCCGAAGGCTGGGCCGAGATCGAACCCACTTCGATATGGCCAAAGCCAAGCGCTGAAAGAAGCGGTACTGCGCGCGCACTCTTGTCGAAGCCGGCCGCCAGACCCACCGGGTTCGGCAGTTCGATGCCGGCCAGCCGGGTCTTGAGGCGCTCGTCGTCTACGCTGCATTGCCGGCCAACGAACGAGCAAAGCCGCTGCGACGAACTCGCCAGCTCTGCGGCGCGGATGGCTAGGCGATGGGCCGTTTCCGGTTCCAACTGAAACAGGAGGGGACGAACGAGGCGATATATTTTCATCTAACCATCTGATCCATGTCATGGGTGGGCAAGTTGCGGGGTGCTAGAGTTGCGCGGTTTGATTTCTCTTTCAATTTACTCGAGGTTCTTGCGATTGGGCGCCTGGTTTACGCGGACAAAATGAGACTACATGTTCAAGCTCCCTGCCACCCTTAGGGTCCGCGCCCTGCTGTTTGTCACACTTGTGTTTGCGGTCAATTTTGGCATGGTGCTCTATCTCACCAGCGTCCAGCGGGTGGAAGACATCGACAACGCGAAAATGCAGTTGCTGCACGCTTCGCAAAGAATCGCTGCCAAGCAACACGAAATTGTCTTCTTGGCCGACAGACAAATCAGCGAGCTGATGCTCTTGCTGCAGGAACGCAAAATAGGTCCAGGTGAAAAATGCTCACGTCTGTTTGCAAAAGGGCTCAAAGACTCTCCCGAGTTCCTGAGTATGGCGGTAGCCGCACCCAACGGCGACATCAACTGCTCGAGTCTGCCGCATCAGGGCACCATCAACCTGGCCGACCGCGTCCATTTTCAGCAGGCTCTGAAGACGCGCCAACTCGTCACCAGCGATGTGATCCTCAGCCGCCGCAGCGACAAGCCCACCATCGCTTTCGCCCGGGCCATGCGCGATGAGGCAGATGGCGTAAGCGGCGTGGTCATGGTCTTGTTGGAGCTCGACTGGCTGGCCAAAGAGCTGGGCAACGCAGAAGTTCCGAAGGGCGGTCATCTGGGTTTGCTGGATGCCAAAGGCACGGTTCTGTCTATCCAGCCAAATCCGCAGGGATGGACCGGCAAGGATGCATCTGGCTCGCCGCTGTTCAAGGCCGTCAGCGCGCAGCACGGCGAAGGCACTGCCGAAATAGTGGGGCTCGATGATATGCAACGCGTGGTCGCTTTCACACCTTTTACCGACACCGTGGGCGGTCGAATTACCCTTTGGCTCAGCCTTCCCCGGGAAGTGATCACAGCGCATGAAGAGCGAGATTTTCTTTGGACCATGGCAATTACCACCGCTCTTTTGTTGCTGGCGTTTGGGGCGGTTTGGGTGGGAGCGGAGCGCATGCTTCTGCGTCCGATTTCCGCGTTATCCGAGGCTGCCCGGCGGGTCGCCCAGGGAGACCTCAACACACGAATCGGACTTGGCGATGACGATTCCGAATTGAGTCAGCTGGCGCGCAACTTTGATGACATGGCAGGGGCTATCCAGTCCAAGGAAACCGAGCTTAGCCGGACCAACCGGGCCTTGCGTGTGCTGTCGGCTGGCAATCGGTCCCTGCGACACGCCGGCGACGAGGCAACGTTGCTGCAAGAGATGTGCCGGGCGATTGTGGAATCGGGCGGCTATTGCATGGCCTGGGTCGGTTATGCGCAAGACGACGCGGAAAAGAGCGTGCAAGCAGTAGCTTCCAATGGCGCGCCACAGGATTTTCTGGAGGCCTTGCAGACCAGCTGGGCAGACACGGAGCGCGGTCGCGGGCCGGTTGGCACTGCGATACGTGAAGCGACTGCCGTGACCGTGCAAAACATGCTGACCGACCCCAGCGTGCAGCCGTGGCGAACACTGGCTTTGCTCTACGACTACGGCTCGGTGCTCGCGCTCCCGTTGAAAGTGAACAAAGCTGTCATCGGCGTCCTCACTATCTATGCGACCGAGCCGGATGCGTTTGGCGGCGAAGAAATGGCACTGCTGCTGGAAGCTTCCGAGGACCTTTCATTCGGCATTGCCGCGCACCGCGCTCGTGCGCGAGAGGGTCAACTGGAAATGTCCCTGAAAACAGCAGAGGACCGCTATCGGGCCGCGGCGGAAGCCAACCTCGACGCCATGTTCATCCTGGAAAGCGTGCGGGATGACACGGGGAATATCGTCGATTTCGAATGTTCCGACATCAATGCCAGCGGCGAGAAGATGCTTGGCATGGCACGCGAGAAGGTCGTTGGTCAAAAACTCAGGGAGTTCAAACTGATCAACAGAGCCGAAGGGTTCTTTGGCAAGTTTGTCCAGGTTGCGAACACGGGGCAAGCCCTGGAAGAAGAGTTCCGCATCGATACACCGCAGACCAAAGCGATGTGGCTGCGCCAGCAGGTGGTGCGCGTGGGCGACGGCATCGCCATTTCCTGCCGTGACATCACCACCTGGAGAGAGGCCAGCAATCTGCTGCGCGACAGTGAACGCGCCTTGAGTCGAGCCAACAGCGCCCTGAAGACCATCGCTGCAGTCGATGAGGTGTTGGTGCATGCCAATGACGAACTACAAATGCTCAGGGCCGTGTGCGAAGCCATCGTTCAAGAGGGAGACTACGCCGGAGCGGCGATCAGTTACGTGCAGGACGACACGCAAAAAACCCCTGCGCCGCTGACGTTTGCAGGAATCATCCGTTCCAGGGAGGGCGAAGAGCAACGGCAACGGGCGCCGTCTATCGACTTGCCGCTGGCGGTCAACACCCAAATTGTCGGAACTTTAGCCATTTACGCTGCGAACCGGGACACTTTCGATGCGGAAGAGATCCGGTTGCTGGAAAAACTTGCGGTAGACCTGGCCTACGGGATCGAAAATCTGCGCACCCGTGCCGAGCGCGACCAAATCGCCTTTGCGCACCAACACCATGCGGAAATTCTGCTGAAGGCGATGGAAGACAGCGTTCAGGCGATCGCCGCGACGGTCGAAATGCGTGACCCCTATACCGCCGGACACCAGAACCGGGTCGCAGCGCTGGCGGTTGCCATCGCCAAGGAACTCGCGCTGTCTGAGGACACGATTCGCGGCCTGCACCTGGCCGCCGTGGTGCATGACCTTGGCAAGGTCCAGGTTCCTGCCGAGCTTCTGAGCAAGCCGGGCAAGCTCTCCAAAATCGAATTCGAGTTGATCAAATGCCACGCGCAAGTCGGCTACGAAATCTTGAAAGGTATCGATTTCCCCTGGCCGATCGCGACCATCGTGCAGCAGCACCATGAGAGGCAGGACGGTTCGGGCTATCCGCAGGGTCTCAAGGGCGAGCAGATACTGCTCGAATCCCGAATCCTGGTCGTTGCCGACGTCGTTGAAGCCATGGCATCGCACCGACCTTATCGTGCCTCAATGGGTATAGATGCAGCGCTGAAAGAGATTGAAGGAGGTCGTGGAACCCTCTACGACATCCGGGTTGTCGATGCGTGTCTGAAGCTGTTCCGGGACCAGCAGTTTGTTTTTGCGACCTAGCCCCGATCTGGCCGCCACGTGACAGGCCTTAAACGCAGCTGCGGTGGCGCTCGATGCAGGTGTCAAGCACCTCGCCGCTTTCCTTTTGCCACCAGTTTCCGCTCGAGAAAATCTCGACTTCGCTGTACCCTGCGTAGCCCTGCTGTTCGACCCAGCCGCGGATTTTTGGGATGTCGATGACACCATCGCCCATCATGCCGCGGTCGTTCAACAGATCGGTCGTTGGCGTCAGCCAATCGCAGACATGAAAAGCCAGCAAGCGCGCTTTACCGGCGCGCTGGATCTGGGACTGCAGCAGCGGGTCCCACCAGACGTGGTAGACGTCCACTGCCACACCCAGCGCACCGCTGCACAACGGGTCCAGCGCGTCGCAGACATCGAGCGCCTGTTGCAGCGTGTTGATGCAGGCGCGATCGGCCGCGTACATCGGATGCAGAGGCTCGATCGCCAGCGGCATGTGGCAGGTGCGGGCATATTCCAGCAGCTCGGCGATTCCGTCGGTGACCTGGCTGCGCGCCAGCGCAATGTCCTTGTGAACCGCCTTGCCGCCAAGAGCCCCGGGCAGGCCGCCGACCACCAGCACCAGACAGCTTGCCCCCAGTTCACAGGCTTCGTCGAGCGCACGGCGGTTGTCATCACGCGCCGCTTGCAGCCCGGCAGAATCAGCCGCAGGAAACATGCCGCCGCGGCAATAGCCGGAGAGCTCGAAGCCATGGCCTTTGACCAGGCCCGAGATGGTTTTCAAGCCGGCGGCCGCGACCTGGTCGCGCCACGGCGCAATGGCGCGAATGTTGCGTCTGGCGCAGGCCTCCAGGATGGCCGTCAGGCTCTGCTCAACGCCACGCTGCTTGCGCACGGTGGCGGTGTTGATCGACAGCCAGTGGTGGTCTTTTGAGAAGTCGCGCATGGTCAAGCCTCGACGCCGTAAATGACCAGCAAGGTCTTCATGCGAGAGACGGCCAGTTCGGGCTGTTCCAGCAGGTTGGCCGCATCGGCCAGGCGGAACAGTTCGGCCAGATGCACAGCTGAGCGCGTGCTTTGCTGACCACCGACCATCGTGAAATGGCTCTGGTGGCCATTCAGCCAGGCCATGAACACGACGCCCGTCTTGTAGAAGCGCGTCGGCGCGGCAAAGATGTGGCGCGACAGTGGCACGGTAGGCCCCAGGATGGCATGAAATTTCTCGACATGGCCTTGTGCCAGTTCGCCCAGCGCCGCACTGGCGGCCGGTGCGATGGCGTCGAAGATGCCGAGCAGGGCATCACTTTGGCCCTGCGCTGCGCTGCTGCCGAAGCCATCTCCGGCGATCAATTCGGCGTAGTTGAAATCGTCACCGGTGTACATGCGCACCCCTGCACCGTCGCTGCCACCGTCGGCCGACAAGCGGCGGCGCATCGCAATTTCGCGCTCCTTGTCGAGCAAGGAGATCTTGATGCCATCGACCTTGTCGCGCTGTGCAGCAATGATGCCAATGACGGTGTCCATGGCCCGGTCTACATCGTCTGATCCCCAATAGCCTTTGAGCGCCGGGTCGAACATGTCCCCCAGCCAGTGCAGGATCACCGGTTGTCTGGCCTGGCGCAGGATGCGGTCGTAGACACGTTCGTAATCCGCCGGACTCTGGGCGATGCGGGCCAGCGCCCGGCTCGCCATGACGATGAGTTTGCCGCCCAGCTTTTCGATCGCCGCCATCTGCTCTTCATAGCCCCGGATGACTTCATCGACCGTCCTGACCTGGTCCAGATCCAGGTGGTCGGTGCCGCAGCCCGAAGCGAGCAGCGCGCCGGGCACATCGCTGGCGGCGTCGATCGAACGGCGGATCAGTTCCAGCGAGGTCGGCCAGTCCAGGCCCATGCCGCGCTGCGCTGTGTCCATGGCCTCGGCCACGCCCAGACCGAGCGACCACAGGTGCCGGCGGTAGGCCAGTGTGGCGTCCCAGTCGACCGCGCATTGCAGCCAGGGATCGATGGCGGCGAGTGGGTCGGCCACCACATGGGCGGCCGAGTAGGCAATGCGGTTGAACTTGACGCCGGGCGCGGGTTTGACCGGCGCACTGCCACGCAGCTTGTAGGGCTTTAATGCACCTGAGGCGTCAGGCAGCTGGATCGTCCGCGACATGAAATCTTCCTGTTTTTAAAGTCAAATCGGTCTCTAGCCCTAGTAGTATATGGGCTAGTAGCTATCAAATTTGTAGCGAATCAAGGTCCACCCAGCGCCGCTCACGCCAGGATTGCAGCGCAGCCTCGACCAGTTGCACGCCTTTGGCGCCTTCGACCAGCGTCCAGCGGTAGGGTTCGTCCTCCACCACGTGGCGGATGAAATGCTCCCACTGGATCTTGAAGCCGTTGTCGAACGCCTGGGTGTCGGGGACCTCCTGCCATTGGTCGAAGAAAGGCAGGGTCTGCTTGACATCCGGATTCCAGACCGGGCGCGGCGTCGTCACGCGGCTCTGCGCGCGGCATTCGGTGAGGCCGGCCACGGCCGAGCCGTGGCTGCCATCGACATGAAAAGTCACCAGGTCGTCACGGCGCACGCGGGTGACCCACGAGCTGTTGACCTGCGCGATGATTTTTTCGCCCTGATGGCCCTTCAGTTCAAACGTGGCATAGGCCGCGTCGTCGGCCGTGCAGGCATAGGGCTGGCCGGCCTCGTCCCAGCGCTGTGGGATGTGGGTCGTGCCCAGGCAGGAAACGGATTGGACTTGGCCGAACAGGTAGACCAGCACATAGCGCCAGTGGCACAGCATGTCGAGTATGATGCCGCCGCCGTCCTCGGCGCGGTAGTTCCAGCTCGGGCGCTGAATCGGCTGCAGGTCACCTTCAAAGACCCAATAACCGAACTCGATGCGCACCGACAACATCTTGCCGAAGAAGCCGGCGCGGCGCAGCATGTCGAGCTTGCGCAGTCCCGGCAGGAACAACTTGTCCTGCACCGCGCCGTGCTTGAGGCCCGATTTCTGGGCCAGCCGAGCGATTTCAACCGCTTCATTGAGATTCGTGGCAATCGGTTTTTCGCAATAGACGTGCTTGCCGGCGTGAATCGCTTTGGCCAGCAGCGTGGGACGCATTTGCGTGGTGCCGGAGTCAAAGAAGACGCTGTCGTCCTGGTTCGCCAGCGCCTGATCGAGATCGGTGCCCCAGCGCGCAATCTGCCAGGTCTTTGCCAGCTCCGCGATCTTTTCGGCATTGCGGCCAATCAGGATCGGGTCCGGCATGACCCGGTCGCCATTGGACAGCTTCACGCCACCCTGATCGCGGATGGCGACGATGGAGCGGATCAAATGCTGGTTCATACCCATACGTCCGCTGACACCGTTCATGATGATGCCGAGTCGTTGAATGGCCATGCTGCAGTCCTTTGCTGGTAAATAAGGGGAACGCCTGGCGTTCAAGTATCGCATTCGGGAACCTTGCTGCTCCAGGCCATGCCAGAATCGGACCCATGTCGGAGAAGCTGCCACCCCTCATTCAGGCGCTGCTGGAAGCCTCGCGTTATCCGGGCGCGGTGCAGCAGGTTGAGCTGGTCCAGACGCATATTTCATGGGTCTTGCTGGCGGGTGATTTTGCCTACAAGATCAAGAAGCCGGTGCGTCTGGATTTTCTGGATTTCAGCAGCCTTGAGAAGCGACTGGGCTATTGCCAGGACGAGCTGCGCCTGAACCAGCGCTATGCGCCCGACATCTACCTGGGCGTGACCGGCATCTTCAATACGCCGCAGGACCCGAGGTTTGACGGCACGGGTGAGGCGATCGAATACGCGGTCAAGATGAACCGCTTTGACGAGGCCGGCCGACTGGACCGGGTCTGCGCCCGCGGCGAGTTGCACAGCGCACACCTGTCGGATCTGGCTGCGTCGCTGGTTGCTTTTCATGCGGCAGCGGCGACGGCAGCGCCGGCGTCGCGCTTCGGCAGCGCGGACGACGTCATGGCACAGCACAGAGACAACTTCACTGCGTTGTTGCAGTTCTTGCCGGACGCCGGGATGCAAACGCGGCTGCTGGCCTTGCGTGCCTGGACCGAGCAGCAATTCGAGCAGTTGAGGCCGCTGCTGGAAGCTCGCAAGCTTGCTGGCCGGGTGCGGGAATGCCATGGTGACCTGCATCTGGCCAACCTGGTTTTGATCGCTCAAAGAGTCAGGATGTTCGACTGCATCGAGTTCAACGAAGATCTGCGCTGGATCGACGTTGCAAGCGAAATCGCATTTACCTTTGCCGACTTGCTGGCGCACCGGCAGCCGGGTCTGGCCAACTGGTTCGTGGATGAGGTCCTCAGCCATAGCGGCGATTACGAGGCGGCCCTGGTCTTGCGCTTTTACGCGCTGTACCGGACCCTGGTACGGGCCAAGGTGGCGGCGATTCGTCTGCAGCAGACGCAGGACGGGTGCGCCGAGGTTTTGGCTTGGTTGACGCTGGCCGAACACCTGGTGGCGCCGGTCCACCCGCAACTGGTGATCACCCACGGCTTGTCCGGTTGCGGCAAGACTGTGGCCTCCAGCAAGCTGCTGCAAAGCGACAGCCAGGCCTCGACCTTGCGTCTGCGCTCGGATGTAGAGCGCAAGCGCCTGTTCGGCTTGAACGTGACCCAGCACAGTGGCTCGGCTACGAATGCCGGTATTTACGCCGTCGACGCACACGGCCGCACGTACGCTCATCTGCTCGATCAGGCCGACCGCTTGCTGCAAGCGGGTTGGTCGGTCATTGTGGACGCCACCTTTTTGCGGCGCGCCGACCGGCATGCCTTTCAGTCGCTGGCGAAAGAGCGGAATGCGGCGTTTGCTATCCTGGCGCCGCAGGCTTCGCCCGAACAGTTGCGCGATCGTATTCTCAAGCGCTCGGGGCCGGGGCGCGATGCCTCCGAGGCCACGCTGGAGGTGCTGGCGCAGCAGATGCAGACGCTGGAGCCGCTGGACGCACAGGAGCGGCAAATGCTTTCGTTGCCGGCACGGGCTTCTTGGCGCTATGGGGCTCGCCCCTAGGTGCTGATGTAGGTCGTCAGCTGCGAAATGGTTTGCTCGTTTTCGACAATGATGTCGTTCATGATGTCGCGAATCGAGATCATGCCCAGCACCCTGGCGCCATCAACGACCGGCAAGTGGCGAATGTTCTTCTGGCTCATCAAGGTCATGCAGGCACGTGTGCGGGTGTCAGGCGTGACGCTAATCACGTCGCGGGTCATGATATCGGCAACCAGCGTATCTTTGGAATTCCTGCCCTGCAGCGCAACCTTGCGGGTGTAGTCGCGCTCGGACACCACGCCCACCAGTTTGCCCTGATCGATCACAACCATGGCCCCCACCCCATGTTGCGCCAGCAGCTCAAGCGCCGCAAAAACGGTAATCGACGGGCTCACCTGAAAAACCGTTGAGTCACGAGCCTTTAACAATTCCTGAACAGGTTTCATGGAAACTCCAGTTTGATGGTTGAGATTGACGTGAAGTGTATACAAATAGTTCTGCGACGCAAATTCTGACGTGCGTTCGCTGGCGTACCGACGACGAGACAGGTGAGGAATAGTCTTGCACCACCATTTTGGAACACACAACAGGAGAAATCATGAACGCAACTCTCATTACGGCTACTGTCGCCATGGCCTCTGCCGTGCTTCTGACCGCCTGTGGCAGCCCTATGCAGCAGGCTAATGAGTCAGGCTATAGCTCCAGCCAGTCGGCGTACGCCTCCTACGCTGGCTACATCGATTCGATTCAAATCATCTCGGTGAACAATTCCAGCGGCCCGGGTGTCGGGGCCATTGTCGGTGGCGTCGTTGGCGGCATTCTGGGTCATCAGGTGGGTGGTGGTACCGGCAAAGATGTCGCTACGGTGGCGGGTGTTGTCGGCGGCGCCGTCGTTGGCAACCGGATTGAGCAAAACAACAGGGCGGCTTCGCGTGACATGTTCCGGATTACCGTGCGTCTTGACAATGGCAACTACCAAAGCGTTCAGCAAGACAGCATGAATGACTTGCAGGTAGGAGCCCGCGTTCGTGTCGATAACGGGCGCGTTTACCGATATTGAATCGGCCTGCTTCCCGGACAATGGTATAGCACTGGCCTCCCGGCCACGCTTGAACGGCGGCTTGGGACTATAGTTGCGCCGTATCTTTGATTTTGTTCGGGGGCCCCATGACGTATTTGATTCTCGGTTTGATTGTCTTTTTGGGCGTGCATTCAGTGCGCATCGTGGCCGATGACTGGCGCACACAAACCATCTCCCGCATTGGCGAAATGCCGTGGAAGGCACTGTATTCGGTGCTATCGTTGCTTGGCTTGGGACTGCTGGTGTGGGGCTTCGGCCTGGCGCGACAACAACCGGTGCAACTGTGGAGCCCGCCGCTTGCCATGCGTCATCTGGCTTCGTTGCTGACCCTGGCCTCCTTCGTATTGCTGGCGGCCGCCTACGTGCCTCGCAACAGCATCAAATCCGCTGTGCACCACCCGATGGTGTTGGCGGTCAAGGTTTGGGCCCTGGCTCATTTGCTCGCCAACGGAAACCTGGCTCATGTGCTGCTGTTTGGCTCGTTTCTGCTGTGGGCCATTCTGGACTTCACTTCGGCGCGTCGGCGCGACCGCGCTGCCGCTACGCAATACCCGCCTGGCGGCAGCGTTGCCACAGTCATCACGCTGATCGTGGGCCTGGCGGGATGGGTCGTTTTCGCGCTGTGGTTACACGGCTGGTTGATCGGCGTGCGGCCATTGGGCTGACCTATTGAACCGGACTGCGCCGTGAGCATCCGCAATCTGGACTCCTTGTTTGACCCCGATTCGATCGCTGTTTTTGGCGCCTCGGAACAGCCTGGTCGCGTCGGTACGACGGTCTGGCAAAACCTCAGCTCAGGCAAATATCCGGGCGCCCTGTACGCCGTCAACCCGAAGTACCAGGTTCTCGGCGTTCATCCGGTAGTAGGACGCGCCTCTGATTTGCCGGCGGCGCCGGCGCTGGCGGTGATTTGTACGCCACCCAGAACGGTGCCGGCCCTGATCAAGGAGTTGGCGGCTCTGGGCACGCGCGCTGCCGTGGTGATGACGGTGGGTATGAGTGCGGAGCAAAAGCACGCCATGCTGAAGGCCGCAAAAGGCCAGCTGTTGCGCATATTGGGTCCCAACTGTATGGGCCTGCTGGTGCCGCACAAGAACCTGAATGCCAGTTTTGCCCCGATTGATGCACTGCCCGGTGAGCTGGCCTTTGTCTCGGAGTCCGGCGCCTTGGTCACTGCCATGCTGGATTGGGCCCATGGCCGGGGTATCGGGTTTTCGCATTTTGTGTCGCTCGGCGAGCATGCGGACGTCGACTTTGGTGACATGCTGGACTACCTCGCCAGTGACGCCAGAACGCGGGCTATTTTGCTGTATGCCGAGTCGCTTGAGTCATCCCGCAAGTTCATGTCTGCAGCACGCGCGGCAGCACGCAACAAACCGGTGATCGTGGTGAAAGGCGGGCGCTCTGCAGCGGGGCGGATGGCGGCATCGGCACACACCGGCGCCACATCAGGATCAAACATGGTTTTTGATGCGGCGATTGCCCGCGCCGGCATGTTGCGCGTCGATACGCTGGAGGACCTTTTTCTGGCAGCACAGACACTGTCGCGCTTTCGAAACAACCATGACACCACCCTGACCGTCTTTACCAACGGTGGCGGCGCCGGCGTTATGGCAGCCGATGCAGCAGCCGATGCGAACATCCGGTTGTCGATCATGAGCGATGCCTGCCGACGGCAGCTCGATGCAGCACTGCCGCCCCATTGGTCGCATTGCAATCCGGTGGACATCCTGGGCGATGCGCCGGTCGCACGCTATGAGCAGGTTTTGAAAATTCTGCAGGACGATCCCAAAACCGGTGCCGTACTGTTCGTCCACGCGCCGACGGCGATGGTGCACAGTGCCGACATTGCACGCGCGTTGGTGCCATTGGCGCAGCCTCAACCCGGTGCGCCACCGCGTCTGATGAGTTGCTGGATGGGAGACCGGACCGTGGCGCAGGCGCGCCAGATATTTCAGGATGCCGGCATTGCGAACTTTGACACGCCAGAGCAGGCGGTGCTGGCCTTTTCCATGTTGAAGCGCTATCGGGACAATCAGGCCGAGCTGACCGAAGCGCCGCCTGCGTTGCAGCCCGATCGGGCTCCCGACACCGCACGCATCAGGGAGCTGGTCCGTGCGGTGCTGGCCAGCGGCCACGAGCTCATGTCCGCTCCGCAAGCCTGGTCGGTACTCGAAGCCTGTCATATTCCGGTTGTGCCAACCCAGTGGGCGGACGCAACGCCAGAGGCGGCAGCGCTGGCTGCGCCGAGCGTCGGATTCCCGGTGGCATTGAAGATTCTGTCCGACGACATTCCACACAAATCAGAAATGGGTTGTGTGAGTCTGAATTTGCCGGATCAGGGCAGCGTACAAAAAGCCGCCCTGACGATGCTCGAACAGATGCGGCTCCAGCAGCCCAAGGCGCGAATCAAAGGCTTTGCGTTGCAGGCGATGGTGCGCCGCGCTTATGCCCAGCAGCTGAGCGTGGGCAGCACGATTGACCCTGTGTTCGGCCCGGTGATTCTGTTTGGCCAGGGCGGCACCGCGCTGGAGAGCATGGTGGACCGGGCCGTGGCCCTGCCACCCCTGAATGCGCCTTTGGCGAAGGCGCTGGTATCAAAAACCCGGATTGCTCACCTGCTGGGAGGCTGGCGCGATGCGCCAGGCGCCGACCAGGCGGCATTGCATGGTGTGCTGGTCTCAGTGTCACAGTTACTGGCTGAAATACCGGAGATTAGTGAACTCGAGATCAATCCGCTGGTCGTCAACTTTGAAGGCGCCGTGGCGCTGGATGCCCGTATCCGCCTGAATGCCAAGGCTCCGGCAGGCGCCGACCATTTCGCCATTCGACCTTACCCGTCGCAATGTGAGGAGACCGTCCAGTGGCATCGGCAATCGCTTATCGTGCGACCGATCCGACCTGAAGATGAGGCGCTTTACACGGTCTTTTTGCAGCAACTCGAACCCGAAGATGTTCGCATGCGGGTGTTCTACAGCAGGCGAACCATGGAGCGCAGCGAGCTGGCCCGACTGATACAAATTGATTACGCGCGCGAAATGGCTTTTGTTGCGTTGACTGCCGAGCCCAATGGCCAGCAGCAGATTCTTGGGGTGGTGCGTGCCATCGCAGACCCTGACAACGTGGACGCGGAGTTTGGCGTCATCGTCAGCTCTGCCATCAAGGGTCAAGGCTTGGGCCAATTGTTGATGCGAAAAATAATCGCCTATCTGCGCTCACAGGGTACGCAACGTCTGGTTGCCACCGTGCTGGAGCACAACGAACGGATGTTGAAGCTGGCCAGGGAACTGGGTTTCGAGCAGGACCCGCACTGGGAGGCGGGCGGCGGTACAAAATCAATCTTTCTTCAACTCACCTGATGCCGATGGCCCACTGAATCAGGTATTTGGCCACGAAGCCCGTCATGCCAAAAGCCAGGCCCAGAAAGATCACGAAAGTGCCAAATTTGCCCGCCTTCGACTCCCAGGCGAGATGGCCGATGATGAACAGCATGTAGAGCATAAAGGCGCCAACACCAAAGGTCAGGCCGAAGGCGGCAATTTGTTCTTCTGTGTAGCCGAACATTATTGGGGTCTTGAGGGTGACGACGGCAGAGCGTCAAATTCCTTGCGCGTGGTTTCCAAAAACCTCCTCAACTCATCAACACTGGGCAGTTCAAGCTGGTACTTGGAGACGAACAACTGGTTGTCCATGCTGGCGGTGGCGTATTCGACCAGCGTGCGGTCCTGATCGGTGCAAAGCAGCAAGCCAATCGGGGGGTTGTCGCCATCCATCATCATGTGGCGGCGGTACCAGGTGACGTAGGTATTGAGTTGGCCGATGTGCTCGTGGGTGAACTTGTCAATTTTTAACTCTACCAAGACATGGCACTTGAGGATGCGGTGGTAGAACACCAGATCGACAAAACCGCGTGTTTTGCCAATGAGGATGCTGCACTGCTGCGCTTCCAGACAAAAGCCATGGCCGAGTTCTAGCAAGAATTCGCGTAGATGGTTCACCAGCGCAGCCTCCAGATCAGACTCGGCAACAGCATCTTGCGAGCGAAGACCCAGAAACTCGAAGATGTAGGGGTCGCGAATCGCCAGGCGGGGCTCTGCCACCTCGATGCCCTGGCGCACCATCGCGGCCAGCTTCTCTTTGTCTTTGGACAGGGCTGAACGCTCGAAATACAACGTGGCAATCTGGCGTTTGAGGGAGCGTACTGCCCAGTTTCCCCGGATGCATTCAATCTCGTAGAAGGCCCGTTTGAGAGGGTCAGCGATGGCGATGAATTCCACCAGATGCGTGAAAGAAAGCCGCTCGACCACTTGTTGTGGGTCGATGGCGAATTCGGAAATCGCTGATTTCTGAATCCCAGAAGCGTCGGCTGAC
>JBBQZA010000056.1:0-15590 GCA_038208175.1 Burkholderiales bacterium | reverse complement strand
GGCCAGGTTGCTGCCCTTGGCGAGCTTCTTCTCCATGGCATAACTCAAGAAGGTCGGAATCTCGGTGCCACCGGCAGGAATACAGCCAAAGGGCGCACCGATGGCAGTGCCGCGCAACCACGCCGGAATGGAGCGCCGCCAGTCTTCGCGCGACATGTTGACCCGGCTCATCCTGTTTTCGGTCTCGTCCACTTTGCGCTCGAACAGCACGGCGTGCAGTGCCTCTGCGACGGCGAACAGGCCAACTGCCACCAGCACAATCTCGATGCCATCGAGCAGCTCGGGCACGCCGCCGGTATAGCGGGCCTGACCGGTGATCTGGTCCATGCCGACCAGCCCTGCGGCCAGACCGATGAACAAGGCCGTGATGCCGCGCAGCGCACTGGAACCCAGCACGGCGCTGACGGTGGTGAAGGCCAGCAGCATCAGCATGAAGTATTCGGGCGGCCCCAGCTTGACGGCAAAGTCCGCCACCACCGGTGCAAACAGCGTGACCAGCACGGTGGCGATGGTGCCGGCGACAAACGAGCCGATCGCCGACGTGGCCAGTGCCGCGCCGGCACGCCCGCTCTTGGCCATCTTGTTGCCCTCCAGCGCCGTCACCATGCTGGCGGTCTCGCCCGGCGTGTTGAGCAAAATGGAAGTGGTCGAGCCACCGTACATGGCGCCGTAGTAAATGCCGGCAAAGAAGATCATCGATGCGGTGGCATCGACCTTGGCGGTGATCGGCAGCAGCATGGCGACCGCCGTGGCGGGGCCAATGCCGGGCAGCACGCCAATCGCTGTGCCCAGCGCGCAACCGACAAAAGCCCATAACAGGTTGGCCGGCGTGCCGGCTGTGATGAAGCCCTGCATCAACTGGTTCCAGATGTCCATCAGAGCCACCCGCTTTGCGTTAATCCAGGCAGATTGATGGCCAGGAATTGGGTAAACATCCAGTACACGGGCGCTGCAATCAGCAGGCCCGTGATGGCGTCCATCAGCCACGGCCGCAGACCCTGCGCGGTTTGCCCTTCGGCGTTGCGCAGCCCGCGCGAAGCCAGCACAAAGCACAGCGCGCAACTGAAGATGAAGCCGATGGTCGTAATCAAAGCGGCATTGAGCAGCAAGCCAGCCGACATCCAGACGAAACCGGCCCAGTACGGCTGACCGACGTTCGGCACTTCTTCCATGTCAGAGAAGCCGCCGCTGCGCGCCTCACGAATCATGAAGCCGCCGCAGAAAGCCAGCGCCACCGCCACCAGCCAGGGCAGGAAGTTCGGGCCGACACCGGCATAGCCGGCCACCGACGGAATGCTGATGGCGCCTGCCGCCAGGCCGAGCGCCACCAGCATCACAGCGGCGCCGACCACAGCCTGAAGGCGCTTCGAGGGCGTGGCGTATTGCGTCATGCAACCGTCAGACCATGCCAGCCTTGACCATGGTGGCGCGCAGCGCGGCAAAGTCGTCATCGACGAACTTCTCAAACGCCGCGCCCGACAGCACCGAAGCGGTCCACTTGTTTTTCTCCAGCGATTCGGCCCACGACTTGGAGGCCGCCGCCTTGAGCAGCAGATCGGTCAGCGCCTTGCGCTGCGCCGCTGTGATGCCCGGTGCGCCATAGACACCGCGCCAGTTGCCAATTTCGACGTTGATGCCCTGCTCCTTGAGGGTCGGGATCGCCACTCCTTTGAGACGCGTGCCGGAGGTCACTGCCAGGCCCGTCATCTTGCCGGCGTTGATGTATTCGGCCATCTCGCTGTAGCCACCGCCGCCGATCGTGACGTTGCCACCCAAAATGGCTGCCGTGGCTTCACCGCCGCCGCGAAATGCCACGTAGTTGACCTTGGTCGCATCGACCCCGACTTCACGCGCAATCATCGCCGCCGCAATGTGTTCGGTGGCGCCGCGCGAGCCGCCGCCCCACTTGACGCTGCCGGGGTCTTTCTTGAACTGCTCGATCACTTCCTTCATGCTCTTGAACGGTGAATTGGCCGGCAGCACAAAGACGTTGTATTCGCTGGTCAGACGCGCCAGCGGCGTCGCCGAACTCAGTGAAACCGGCGGCTTGCCGGTGATCAGGCCGCCCAGCATCACGGCGCCCATCACCATGATCGCGTTCGGGTCGCCTTTGCTGCCGCTGACAAATTGCGCCAGGCCCAGCGCACCGGCGGCGCCGCCCTTGTTTTCATAAGTCACCGTATCAGCCGCCTTGGCATCGAGCATGGCCTTGCCGAGCGCGCGCCCAGTGCTGTCCCAACCGCCGCCCGGATTGGCCGGAATCATCATCTTGATGTTGGTAGCGGCAAAAGCCGACAGCGGCAGACCGCCCGCAGCGGCCAGCGCTGCCATCGATTTGAGAAAGGTATCGCGACGCATCTAAATCTCCTTGTGGTGTGATGAACCGCTCCATGATGCGCCGCTGACCTGTCAATTGGCTGTCCGGGAGCACTAGGGAAACTACCAAGCAGAAAATGCTATGGTGTCGGACATGAAACTGCTGCTGGTGGAAGACGACAGCGCCTTGCACACTACGTTGCTGCGCACCATGATCCGGCTCGGCTGGGAGGTGGAAGTCTGCTTCGACGGCCGCGCCGCGCTGGGGCGCTGGCGCGCCAGCCAGCCCGACGTAGTGCTGCTGGACCTGACGCTGCCGGGGCGCGACGGCCTGCAAATTCTGGAACAGGCACGCGAAGACGGCCTGACCACGCCGGTGCTGGTGCTGACGGCGCGTGGCACTGTCGGCGACCGGGTGCTCGGGCTCAACAGCGGCGCCGATGACTACCTGGCCAAACCGTTTGACCTGGACGAGCTCGAAGCCCGGTTGCGCGCGCTGCACCGGCGCCGCCCGGGTGTTCAGGATGAGCTGGCGGCCAGTGCCCACGGCAGCGGTGCCATTCGCTACGACAAGGACTCCGGCGCCATCTACCACCAGGGGCAGGTGCTGGATCTGGCGCCGCGTGAACTGGCGCTGCTCAAAGCGCTACTGGTGCGCCCCGGTCACGCCGTCAGCAAGGAGCGCCTGTTTGAACTGGTGTTCCCGGGCGAGATCGAAGTGCAGTTTGAAGCGGTCGAAGTAGTGGCCTACCGGCTGCGCAAAAAGCTGGCGCCCACCGGAGCCAGCCTGATGACTTTGCGCGGTCTCGGCTACCTGCTCAAGGTGGCCGCGTGAAGCGCGCACTGTCACTGCGCCGCTATCTGTTTCTGGGCATCCTGCTGCCGATTGGCTTGTTCGTTCTGGTGGACACCTTCAGCCTGTACCGCCAGGCACTGGCTGCCGTCAACACCGCTTATGACCGCACGCTGCTGGCGTCGGCCAAGGCGATTGGCGAACACATCACTGCGCGGGGCGAGGGTGATTCGGCGCAACTGCTGGCCGATGTCCCTTACGCCGTACTGGAATCGTTTGAAGTCGACAACCGCAGCCGCATGGTGTACCGCATTTCCACGACCAGCGGCGAGTTGATCGACGGCTTTGCCGAACTGCCGGCCTGGCGCGGGCAACTGCCAGACCACGGGCCGTATGCGGCGCTGGCCGATTTTTACGATGACACGTTTCGCGGCGACCCGGTGCGTGTGGCCGTGCTGCTGCATCCGGTGGCCATCGGCAGCGTGCGCGCAATGGCGATGGTGCAAGTTGCCGAGACGCTGGAGCTGCGGCGCACACTGGCGCGCCAGATTCTGATCGACACCTTGTGGCGCCAGGCGGCGCTGGTCGCCATCATCACGCTGGTCGTGGTGCTGGTGGTGCAAAGCGCAACGCGCCCGGTGCGCCGCCTGAGCGCCCAGTTGCAGGCGCGCGCCGGCGACGACCTGACACCTTTGCAGGCGCCCGACACACCGCGCGAATTGATCCCGCTGATCGACGCCACCAACGCCGTCATGAGCCGCCTGCAGCATCTGCTGGACCACCAGAAGCGCTTTGTGCGCGACGCTTCACACGAGTTGCGCACGCCGCTGGCGGTGTTGAAAGTTCAAGTTCAATCGGCCTTGCGTGGCGACATCGAGCCGCTGCAAGCGCTGCATGAGATCAATGACACTGTGCAGCGCGCCACCAGCCTGGCTAACCAGATGCTGTCACTGGCCAAGGTGGCGCAGTTGTTGCAACAACCCGCATCCGCCAGCGTTGATTGGTCGCTGGTACTGCGGGAAATCGCTCTGGAAGTGTCTCCGCTGATCGCCGAAAAAGATCTTGATTTCGAGATAGCCACCTGCAGTGCCATGATACGAACCCATGAGTGGATGTTGCGGGAACTCTCACGCAACCTGCTGCACAACGCGATTCGCCACTCACCGGCCAACGGCACGTTGCAGGTGCAGCTGACTTGCAATTCCCGTTCCGCGATTCTTGTCATCCGTGACAGCGGACCCGGTATCACGGCTGAATTGCGTAAACGCCTATTTCAGCCATTTTCAACCGGCGAGATGCGATCGGGTTCAGGTCTTGGGCTGGCCATCTGCCACGAAATCGTGCAGGCATTGCGTGGCACCATCAAATTGGAGAACCGGGAGGCCAAGGGTCGCATTGCCGGTCTTGACAGCACCGTTTATTTGCCGCTGGCGGAAAATGCGGGCTGAAGAATCCGCGCTACAGTAGATGCTTGTGACATGAAAAAAAGCCAGCCCCGCCGGTATAAGAAAACGCGAATCATTTTCCAACCTTTCTCAATCCAGGAGTATTTATGAGCCGTGAAGTTGTTGTTGTCAGTGCCGTACGTACCGCCATCGGTACCTATGGCGGCAGTCTGAAGGACATTGCCCCGACCGAGTTGGCCGCGCAAATGGTGCGCGAGTCGCTGGCCAGAGCCCAGGTGGCCGGCAGCGATGTCGGCCATGTGGTCTTTGGTCATGTGGTGAATACCGAACCCAAAGACATGTACCTCTCGCGCGTCGCAGCCATCCACGGCGGTTGCGCCGAAGGCACACCCGCTTTCAACGTCAACCGCCTCTGCGGCTCCGGCCTGCAGGCCATCGTTTCGGCCAGCCAGGCTATCCTGCTTGGCGACGCCGACATCGCGCTCGGTGGCGGCGCCGAGAACATGAGCCGCGCGCCCTATGCCAGCTTGACGGCGCGCTGGGGAGCTCGCATGGGCGACGCCAAGATGATCGACATGATGGTCGGTGCCCTGCACGACCCGTTCCAGACCATTCACATGGGCGTCACCGCCGAGAACATCGCCGCCAAATGGGGCATCACGCGCGAGGAACAGGACGCCATTGCGGTTGAAAGTCACAACCGGGCCCAGCGTGCGACGGCAGCTGGCTACTTCAAAACCCAGATCATGCCGGTGCTGCTCAAAAGCAAGAAGGGCGATGTCGCGTTTGATACCGATGAGCACTTCCGCGCCAACTGCTCGATGGCCGACATGGCCAAACTGAAGCCGGCGTTCCTGAAAGAAAACGGCACCGTCACGGCCGGCAATGCCTCCGGCATCAACGACGCCGCGGCCGCCGTGGTGCTGATGGAAGCCGCCACCGCCAAGGCCCGCGGCGTGAAGCCGATGGCGCGTCTGGTGGCCTACGCGCACGCTGGCGTCGATCCCAAATACATGGGCATTGGCCCGGTGCCGGCCACCAAGCTGGCGCTGCAAAAAGCCGGTCTGACAGTCAACGACCTCGACGTCATCGAGGCCAACGAAGCGTTCGCGGCACAGGCTTGTGCTGTCAGCCGCGACCTGGGATTCGACCCGGCCAAAGTCAATCCGAACGGCTCCGGCATTTCGCTCGGGCACCCGATTGGCGCGACCGGCGCCCTGATTACCGTCAAGGCCCTGTACGAACTCGAACGCATCGGCGGCCGCTACGCGCTGGTCACCATGTGCATCGGTGGTGGCCAGGGTATTGCCGCGATTTTCGAGCGCGCCTGATTGACCGTTGCGCCAGCAGAACCAGACCATGACGTTTAGCAAACATTGGAGTCTGGGTGCCAAGCTGGCCTTGGTCGGAACGCCGTTCCTGCTGCTGGCGCTGCTGTCCAGCGCCGTCACGCTGTGGGTTTCGTGGCAACTCGACGGTGGCGCCGCGGCAGTGAACGAAGCCGGCCGCATGCGCATGCAGTCCTACCGGATGGCATTATCAATTGGCACCAATGAGACCACTGCCTTGCCAGAACAAGTCAGGGAATTTGAACGCAGTCTGTCAACACTGCGCAAGGGCGACCCGGAGCGCCCCTTGTTTGTGCCCTGGGACGCCACGGTGCGCGCGCGTTTTGCCACCGTCGAGCAGGACTGGAAGCACTTTCGCGCGCACTGGATTGATGCCAGACCCCCGGTTCTCATTGACTTGCGCGCCGAGACAGTCGCCTTCGCCTCGCACATTGACGCCTGGGTCAACAGCATTGAGTCGCATATGGCGCACTGGACGGCGATGCTTCACCTGCTGCAAATGAGCATGCTGGCGATGGCTGTTCTGGGCGCCGCCGTGTTGCTCTATACCGGCTATCTGTTTGTGCTGGAGCCGGTCAGCCAGCTCAAGGGCGCCATTGAAAAAATTCAAGGGGGCGACTTTGGCGCCCGCGTCGATTGCGTCACCAGCGATGAATTTGGCACCCTGGCTGACGGATTTAATGGCATGGCCGAACACCTGCAATCGATGTACCGCAACCTTGAACACAAAGTTGCCGAGAAGACTGCGCAGCTTGAGGAAAAACGGGAGCGACTGGAGAGTCTGTACGAAGTCACGGCGTTGGTGGCGAAGGCCACCACACTTGATGAGTTGGCGCAAGGCTTTGTCAAAAGTATCAGCCGCATTGCCCACGCGGACGGCGTCGCCTTGCGCTGGTCGGACCAGGCCAACCAGCGTTATCTGATGCTGGCAGCGCAGGGCCTGCCCAGTTCCATGGTCGAGGCAGAACTGTGTCTGGACAAAGGCGATTGCCATTGCGGTATGGCGTCACCAGAAACCGGGCTGCGCGTAATTCCGATTCAGTCGGCCCCGACTGCATTGCAACACTGTGGCAAAGCCGGTTTTGAGACCGTCGTCAACCTGCCGGTGCGCTTGCATGAGAAAACGATGGGCGAAGTTGATCTTTTTTTCCACGCCAGAGTTACCCTGTCGGAAGCCGAACGTTCACTCATGGAAGCACTGAGCAGTCACTTGGCCAGCGCGATGGAGAACTTGCACTTGAACGCACTGGAAAAGGAAGCGGCGGTGTCGCAGGAACGGCATTTGCTGGCACGGGAACTGCACGACTCGATCGCGCAGTCGTTGGCATTCCTTAAGATCCAGGTGCAACTGATGCGTGATGCAGTTAAAAAAGGTAACGCTACCGAAATCAAGCAGGTACTGGATGAAATTGACCTTGGCGTGCGTGAGAGCTACGGTGATGTAAGAGAACTGCTCATGCACTTTCGCACGCGCACCAATGCTGAAGACATTGAACCCGCGCTGGCCACCACGCTGCGAAAGTTTGAACACCAAAGCGGCATGAAAGCGTTGCTGACGATGCAGGGCCAGGGTATGCCACTGGCTCCTGATATGCAAATACAGGTACTGCATATTGTTCAGGAAGCCTTGTCCAATGTGCGCAAGCACGCCCGCGCGTCACAAGTCTGGCTTGACGTGCAACAGCAACCGGCCTGGCGTTTCGAGGTCCGTGACGATGGCATCGGCTTCAACCCGGGCAGTGATCCAATGGATGAAACCCATGTCGGCCTGCGCATCATGAGGGAGCGCTCGCAGCGCATCGGTGCCGAGCTCGACGTCATCTCGACGCCAGGCCACGGCAGTTCCATCATCCTGACCTTGCCGACGCCAGCGCACCCGATGCCAGCGCCCCCAAGGATTGCAAGTAACACAAAGGTGCTCGCGACATGAATGGCATCATGCCTTCCAGCGATCAGCCCCCGATTCGCATTCTGGTGGTGGATGACCACACTCTTTTTCGGCGTGGTTTGACCGCCCTGCTGTCGCGTGACCCGGATCTGTGCGTAGTGGGTGATGCCGCCGATGCCGGACAGGCGCAACGCAAAGCACAAGAGCTGCAACCGGACCTGATCTTGCTGGACAACCACCTGCCCGGCGTCAACGGTGTCGATGCCCTGCCCGCCCTGCGTGAGGCAGCGCCAAAGGCCCGCATTCTGATGCTGACCGTCAGCGAGGACGAAAACGACCTCGCCGCCGCGCTGCGCGGCGGTGCCTGTGGCTACCTGCTCAAAACGATAGAAGGCGATGCCTTGGCCGCTGCCATCCAGCGAGCGATGCTGGGCGACAGCGTGGTGGCACCCGAGATGATGAGCAAGCTGGTCTCTGCTTACCGTGGCGCCACGCAAGCAACTGCCCAAACGCCCACATCCAGCACCGAAGCCCAGATCGCCAGTCTGTCGCCGCGCGAATTGGATATTTTGCGTGGCATCGCGCGCGGCGCCAGCAACAAGGAAATTGCCCGTGAACATGGCATTGCCGAAACCACCGTCAAGATTCATGTGCAACACATCTTGCGCAAACTTGATGTCAGCTCGCGCGTGCACGCCGCCGTGCTGGCCACCGGGCACGGGTTGCTTTGATCTAATACTGCTTGCGTTCAAAGATTCAGATAGGTGGCACTGCGCGGGGCGGGCCGCTTTTCAGCCCTTGGCGCCAGATTTTGGGGTGTTCGTCGCACGAGGCTTGCCAACACCTTGTGAGCGCACTTCCAATCGGGGCGTGTCAAAAGGAGCATCATGAACAAGCTCACGCAACCGTCGCCGCAGGCGACTTCATCATTCCAGTCCACCGCCTCCACCGGCGCATCGACCCCAGCGCTGACGCGCCGAAGCGTGCTATCGCTGGGTGCTACCGCCGCGCTCGCGCCAGTCTGGCTTGCTGGCTGCGGCGGTTCGTCGGCGCCGGGTTACAGCGCCACCATCGCCGACGCCCGCGCCGCCATCCTCAAGGCGCTGGCCGATTCCAATACGCCGTCGATCTCGGTTGCGTTGATGGACCGCGAACGCGTGATCTGGGCCGAAGCCTTCGGCACCATCGACAAGGCGGCCAACACCGCACCCAGCACCGAGACCCTGTTCTGCATCGGTTCATGCAGCAAGATGCTGGCAACCCTCTCGGTGATGATGCTGGTCGAACGCGGCCTGGTCGTGCTCGATGCGCCGCTGGTTCGCTACCTGCCCGCATTCAAGATGGCCTCGCCCGAGTACACGCAGATCACGGTGCGCATGCTGATCAACCACTCGTCGGGTTTTCCTGGGGCTGATTACCGCGGCGCCATGGGCACGGTTCCCAGCACAAGCTATGCCACACAGGTGATGCAAACGCTGGCCAGCGTCCGGTTGAAGCACGCACCGGGCGAAATGTCGGTTTACTGCAACGACGGCTTCACAATGGTAGAGCCGCTGGTGCATGCGCTCACTGGCAAGACCTATCCGCAGTTCGTCATGCAGGAGATCCTCGCGCCACTGGGCATGCTGCGCAGCCGATACGCGACCGAAGCCTTCCCGAGTGGCAGCTTTGCGCCGGGTTACTCCGCCGACACGCAGTTGCCGCAGGAATTCGTCAATCCATATGCTTCCGGTGGCCTGTACACGACACCGGTCGAGATGGGGCGCCTGGCGATGATGCTGCTCAACGGCGGACAGCTTGCCGGCAAGCGGTATCTCTCTGCGGACGCCATCGCCGAGATGGCGCGCAACCAGACCGTCACTCAGCCCCTCAGACCGGTGGCCATGGCCGATGGATTTGGCCTGGGCTGGGACGGCGTGCGCCAGGATGGACTGGCCGCTGTCGGCATCACTGCCTGGCACAAGGGCGGCGCAACCACGGTTTACGGCAGCGATTTCTTCGTTCTTCCGGATGAGGGGCTGGCACTGATGATCACGGGCACCTCAATGGGCTATGGTTCGGGCGCACTGGCCGAACGCATTCTGCTCCAGGCACTGATCGAAAGCCGTCGGCTGGCTGCCATGCCCACGCCGCTATCGGCCACACCCGGCCCGCTCGCCATCGCCAGTGATGCGCTACTGGCCGACCTGTCAGGCATCTATGCGGATTACCGGAGCGTTACTCGGATTCAGGCGCAAGCCGACCGAACGCTGGCGGTCTCGAAATACGCTGCGGGTGCATGGAGCACCCCGCCGACCATTCTGAAGTTGCGCAGCGATGGCAGCTTTTCCAGCGACGCCGCACCCAACGTGGCCTATTTGTCGGTACTCACGCAAGGCTTGCGCCACCTGATTTTGCGTTTTCCATACGGTATGGGTCATTACCGGCTCGAGATACCTTATCTGCAAAAACTCAATGCCAAGGCAGCGCTGTCGGCGGCTTGGCAAGGCAGGCTCGGGCGCCAATGGCTGGCTGTCAACGAGCCGCCCGACTCCCTGGGACTCATGGGCGGCAATCCAGTCTTCACCCTGGCCAGTGTGCCGGACCTGCCCGGCTACGTGCTGGCCAGTGCCGTCACCATCGACAAGTACGACCAGGTCGCGGACGCATCGACCAGCGACAGCGCCGCGCTGATGTGCCTGACGATACCGTGGATACAGGGCAGCCGTGACCTCGATGACGTCGTGATTCTGTCGCGCGGCGGCGAGGAGTGGGTGCGGGTCGGCTCCAGCATATTCCGGCCGCAGCAGACGGTGCTGACGATGCCGGTCGGAAGCAGCTTGGTGACCATCGGTGCCGAGGCTTACGCCGAGTGGCGCCGCATGTCAGTGGCGAGCGCGCTGTCGGTCTCTGGTGCCAGCGCGTGGAAGCTCTTTGATGCAGATTTGAAACTGCTGGACGCGGGCAGCACCGACTTGGTCGGGCACAGTGTCCCGGCAGGCAGCTATGTGTTGCTGTATGGCGTGGCCAACGTCAGCGTGCAGTGCGCACTGGTGCAAGGCTAAAGCGAAACTGCAAGAGATGGATTGCTCATGAACACGCCGACGACAAGACAAATCCCGGCGACGCCGATCTGCCAAAGCACCAGGCGCACGCTGCTCAAGCTCGGCGCACTCGGCCTGCTAACACCGACCTGGCTCGCAGGTTGCGGTGGTTCTGACCGCGACGTCAACGCCGAACTGCGCCAGTTGATGGCGCAACACTGGCAAGCCCGCTATGCCGGCAAACCCGGCGGCCTGAGCCTGAAGATGATCACGCCCGGCGGCGAGTACTTCGCCAGCACGCTTGACAGCGTTACAGCCGACTGGCATTTCCGCGGTGCCAGTACCACCAAGACCTTCACGGCAGCGGCCATCATGCTGCTTGACCAACGTGGACTGCTGCGCATCGACGACCTGCTGACGGGTTTGATGCCGGGGCGCAGCGACCCGTATCTGCCTGACATGCCCGGTTACGCCATTCCTTACAAGAGCCAGACCCACTTCGTTACCGACGGCAGCGACAGCCGCTTGCCCAGCCCCTTCATCTCTGGCTTCAGCCAGGTAGCTGGAGAAATCACGCGCTATGACGATTACAACTACAGCTATGACCAGGGATCGGGCAACATCATGACCACACCCAACGACCTGGCACGATGGATCCGGCGCCTGCTGCGCGGCGAGGCAGGAATCGACGCATTCCACGTGGCGAGCATGTGCAATGTCTACCGCGACAGCAATTACGGCCTGGGAATCCTGCACAAGTTCGGCGCCGACTTCGACCTGGGCTACGGTCACAACGGCGGCACTGCCGGCTATTTGACTGATGCCTACCACGACCCGAAAACCGACGTCAGCTATGTGCTGCAGTGCTCACTGATCGACTTTGACGACATGCTGGGGCAGAGCAAGAAATTAGCGACAGGCCTTCAGGCCTGTCGGTCAAACGTGTTTTGGAAGGGGTTTGCATCCCCTCCCAAAACGGTCGCCCCCGAAACCCCGGCCTTCAGGCCGGGGTCGGCTCCCACCGCCCTGAAGGGCGGGTTTCAAACCGGAGTTAGTTTTAGATGACAAGCTTGCGAAAACTCGGCCTTCTGACAGGCCTGATGGCAGCCGGTGCCGGCCTGGTCTCCTGCGGCGGCAGTGGTGGCGATCCGCTGGCCAGCTTCAAGACTCAGAAGCTGGCCTGGCAGGCTTGCGACCCGAGCATTGTTCCTTCAGCCTTTGCGGATACGCTGACCAGGCTCGCAGGGCGCGCCCAGTGCGCCACAATGCGCGCGCCGCTAGCCTACGCCAACCCGTCGCGCGGCGAAGTGGTGGTGGCGTTGCTGCGGGTAAGTGCCGAGCCGGGAGGGCAGCGTCAAGGCGCCATCCTGTTCAATCCGGGCGGACCAGGCGGCGATGGCTTGCTGCTGGCGCCGCTGGTTGCCGATCTGTGGAGCGTGTGGGCCAATGCCAGTCCGGCGCATGACAGCAGCCAGTTGCTCAAACAGATGTCGCAGAGCTACGACCTGATCGGCTTCTCGCCACGCGGCACCGGTGCCAGCACGCGGCTGTACTGCGGCTCCAATGAGCAACTGCGCTTTGTCGCCAACCCGGCTGCCGACCGCAGCCCTGAAAACATTGCGGCCATGCTGTTCAACGCCAAGCTCAAGGCCGATGCCTGCAAGAAGAATCCGCTGACGCCATTCATCAATACCGACGCCACCGCACGCGACATGGACCTGGTGCGCCATCTGCTCGGCGACGAGAAACTCAACTATTACGGTGCATCCTACGGCACCTGGCTAGGCACCTGGTACGCGAGTCTGTTTCCGCAGCGCGTTGGGCGCATGCTGCTGACCGGCGTCGTTGATCTCACCACCGGCCTCGAAGAGACCTACATCACGCAGTCGATGGGCTACCAGCGCGTGTTCGACGATGTGATTGCACCTTACGCGGCGCGCCACCCCGGCCTCTTCGCGCTCGGCAGCGACGCCGCGGCTATACGCCAACTGCTGCGCGACTTGCCATTGCACTTGCAGGATGCCACCGCGCAGATGCTGATGGACGTTCTGGGTAATTCGACCAAAGCGGATAGCGCCGCGCTCACACTGCGTTCTGCGCAGGTGCTTGAACCCATGCTGAAGACCCCGGGGGTGGACGCGCAAGCGGTCAGCGAGCTGATAGCCAAGGCGACGTTCGTCCCACAGTCCGATTTGGATGCGCAAGCGCACGAGTTGGCACTGGCGTTGAAGGAGAGCTACTTTGCCAGGCTTAGTCACCAGACCAGCAGCGTCGAGCTGGTGGCCGGTGCTGCCATGGCCTACACGATCTCCTGCAACGACGCACCGATGCGCCTGGGCCTGGATGCCTGGGTCGATTTGAATAACCGCTATGCGGCACGCTACCCGCTTGGTGGCGGCCAGTGGACCGACTATCCCTGCCTTTACTGGGGCGGCCCGGCTGTGACCCGCCCGGCGTTGCTGGATGCGAGTCGCGCGGACGGCATCCTGATGCTTCAGACCGAGCTCGACCCCCAGACACCGCTGGAGGGCGCGCTGACGTCCTTTGCAGCACTGCCCAACGCCAGTCTGATCCAGGTCGATGGCGACGATTACACCCATGGCGTGGTGGTGCCGTACGGGGTGGACTGCGTCGATCGTCTCGTCGCCGAGTACTTTCTATCAGGTACGCAGCCGCCGCGCCAGACCCATTGCCAGGGCAAGGCGCTGGCTGCGGATATCAGCGCGCTGGCGCGCACATCAGCCTCCCTGGCGAGGATGGCTGCCAGTGCCGATCGTTCGACAGTCCCGGTTGCCGAACCGGCCAGGGTGCAGCAACTGAGGGACATGATCCAGAGTCTGATGGGCGCCAAGGCGGCACGCTGATGCTGTCGCGCACAATGACGTACCCATGGGCAGCAATTTCATGACCCGCCTTGCCGGCTACCTCGTCTTCGTGCTGCTGTTCAACACAGCGGTGGCGGCACTGCTGACCCTGCTGGGTACCGATCGGTATTTCCTGATTGAACTGCTGTACAGCCAAAGCATCGGCCTGTCGTGCGGGCTACCCGCGCTGGGCGTGGTCTGGCTGGCGCGCAACACCGCGCAGCTGCGCCTTGGCCTGACGCTGAGCATCGCCTTTGGCGTGCTGTCCGGGGTGTCGATCGCCTCGCTGGTCACCAGCTTCCTGCCTCATGCCCGGTCGGTGAATCCGCTGCAGGCACTCGGTGTCGGCTTGCTGATTGCCATCGGTGCGGGTTACTATTTTTTCACGCGCGAAGGCACGGCGCGGCTGGAGCACGAACTCCAGTTGCAGCAGAAGCACCGCAGCGAGCTGGACCGATCACGCTCCGAGATGCAGTTGCGCATGCTGCAAGCGCAGATCGAGCCGCATTTCCTGTTCAATACCCTGGCCAACGTCTCGGCGCTGATTCGCAGCGACCCGCCGAAAGCGGAAAAACTGCTGGTGCACCTGAATGCCTTCTTGCGTGCCACCCTGCAGCGCTCACGCGAGGAGCGTTCCACACTGGCGCATGAACTGGAGTTGGTGCGTAATTATCTGAACATCATCGGCCTGCGCATGGGGCCGCGACTGAATTGGTCGATTGATGTGCCTGAGCAACTGACAAAGCGGCCCTTTCCGATGATGCTGCTGCAGCCGCTGGTGGAAAATGCCATCAAGCATGGCATCGAGCCCAAGCGCGGCGTCGGTACCGTTGGCATCAAGGCCACAGTTGACGGACGACGGATGTTGATCGAGGTGGCAGACACCGGCGTGGGTTTGACGGCAGAACTGTCTGGCGACGGGTATGGTTTGAACAATGTGCGCCAGCGGCTGCAGGCTTTGTATGGCGCAAGCGCTCGTCTGGAAATTCGACAGAACGAAGGCGCTGGCGTGACCGTTCAGATGGAGCTACCGACATGAGCTCGAACCGCAGACCCACAGCGCTGATCGCCGACGACGAAGCTTTTTTGGCGGCCGACCTGAAGATACTCGTTGAAGCAGCGTGGCCGGAACTGCAAATCATTGGAGTCTGTCACGACGGCATTGACGCGCTCGAGTTCATTGAGGCCAATCGTCCGGAGGTGGCGTTTCTCGACATTCGCATGCCGGGGATGTCGGGTTTGGAAGTGGCGGCGCAGATGGACTATCCCTGTCAAGTGGTATTTATCACGGCCTACGATCAATACGCGGTTCAGGCCTTCGAGCACGCGGCCGTGGATTATCTGCTCAAGCCGATCGATGAGGCGCGTCTGGCGCGGACGATCGAGCGCTTGCGCAGCACAGTTCTGCTGCGCGCGGACGCTGCGCAGCTCGAACAGGCGGCAACCGACCCGGCGCAGGTCGGCTTGGGAACGGCGCATTCCGGACAGGTGCCATTGCGCTGGATTCGAGCCGCGGTGGGTGATGAAGTCCAATTGGTTTCGGTGGAGGATGTGCGCTATTTCCAGGCGCTTGACAAGTACACCATGGTGGTGCTCGAAGCCAAGCAGTTGCTGATCCGCAAATCGATTCGCGAATTGCTCTCGCAGCTTGACCCCGGGCAGTTCTGGCAGATTCACCGCGGCAGCATCGTCAATTTGAAGTTTGTCAAAACCGCTCGGCAGGATGAGAACGGGCACCTGTCGCTCAGCCTGTTGGGGGGGGAGCAGCGGCTGGCGGTCAGCCGCGCCTTCGCGGCGAAGTTCAAGCAGATGTGAAGGCGGCGTCGGCAGTGGTTCAACCACGCTTGCAGCACCCGCAACACCAGCCAGACCCACAGGGCGCGGTCTGTTTTGATCCAAGACCACGTCAACTCCGCGAATGTCGTCAGCAACGGTGCCCCACCGGCGTGCT
>JBBQZA010000055.1:0-15899 GCA_038208175.1 Burkholderiales bacterium | reverse complement strand
TCAGGCCTGTCGGTCAAACGTGTTTTGGAAGGGGTTTGCATCCCCTCCCAAAACGGTCGCCCCCGAAACCCCGGCCTTCAGGCCGGGGTCGGCTCCCACCGCCCTGAAGGGCGGGGTTTCAAACCGGAGTTAGTTTTAGATGATCAAAGTCACATGCTGACAATGAATCTTGGCCCCATTGCCCTACCGACTAACCAACTGGTGCTGATGATGGCTATGGTAGTAGCGCTGTTTGTGGGGCACCTGGTTGGACAACGTAAGATTGGTGGGGGCATAGGCAATGTCTTGATCGACATGACCTTGATAGCGCTGTTGGTGGCACGCATTACCTTCGTTGCTATCTGGTTCGAGACTTATCGCAGTTCTCTGTGGTCCGCCTTCGACATTCGTGACGGTGGCTTCTCGCTGTGGGCCGGGGTGCTTGCTGCGTTGCTGGTGGCACTCTGGCATGGTTGGCGCCGTGCGACACTGCGCATACCACTGATCCTAGGATTGGCAGCCGGCGCCTTCGCCTGGGGAGTGATGTCCGCCCTGCTGAGCCAGTTGGAAAGACCGGATCTGCCCAAAGTGTCGTTGACGACACTTTCGGGCGAGCCGGCAGACCTTGCCGCACTGGCGGGTGGAAAGCCGATGGTGATCAATCTCTGGGCGACCTGGTGTCCTCCCTGCCGCAACGAAATGCCGGTACTCGCCGCTGCTCAGCAACGCGAAACTGGAGTGCAGTTTGTCTTTGTGGACCAGGGCGAAGATGGCACGACGGTCAAGCGCTACTTGGCTGCCAGCGGGCTTGAGCTTGCCAACGTTCTGCTCGACTCTGGCGCCCACTTCGGCCGCGAAGTCGGATCGATGGGGCTGCCGACCACGCTCTTCTACGATGCCAACGGGCGAATGGTCGATACCAACGTGGGTGCGCTATCGACCGCCACATTGACAAGCAAATTGAATCGACTACGCAAACCCACAGAGACCTCAAACAAAAAGTAGATCTTCATTGCATTGAAGTTGATCGAGGTGTCAGGCAAAACTCTCTTACTCCGGCACACAGATCTGGCCGCGCGCCATGGCCAGCAGCAGCATGCCAATCGACATGGCCGGGAAGAAGCTCATGCGGACCGGGTGATTGAACTCCTCCTGGACCTGCTTGCGGTGCAGCACAAACTTGCTCAAGTAGGCCACGCTCACCAGGGCATACACCAAAGCGCTGAGCAGCAGCAAAAAGGAACTCGGCGCAATTGACCACGCCCACAGGTGTTCTGCCTTTTCAATCGCAATAGTGGTGCCCGCGAGCCCCATGACGATGGAAAACATGGAAACCGGCATGTGCTCAAGGCGGGCGTGCGAGGTATCAGGCGTGACGGGGGTGTTCATTGGGGGACAACTCTCTGGGTAAGTTCACGGGAATTCATGATGAGTTCGACACAGGCGCAGGGCCTGCGTAGGGAGACACTCAGTCCGTCTGTGTCACCCGCCTCGTCATGGGCAGTGGTTGTGCAGTTTCCACTGTGCCTCATGCCCGATGGCTTTGGCAAATTCAGGCACTTTGCAGCGCTCTGCCTCCGCCGGGCTCTGGGTCACAACAGATGCGCCGTCCCTGATCAAGCTGACCTCATCATCCGGCACGACCGCCTGCGGTGCAGTGTGCCTAACCGATTGGGAAACGGCTCCGATGATGAAGACAAAAGCGACCAACACCAGCAGTTGCACACCGTTCAAGCCCAAGCCGCGCTGCGCCGGCACGGTACATGCGCCGCCGGGGCACAGCTGCGCGGGCTCCCGATTGAACAGCGTGTAGAGCTTACAGCCCAGACAGATGCCAAGCGCCGATTCAAAAAACATCAGCACCAGGCAACTACCACAGACCAGCATGTTGATGGGACCAATCACCTGGTTGATCACCATCAGAAAAAACATGCCTACTCCCAGCAGCAGCCCCAAGCCCCAGGCAAAGCGCTTTTGCGCGGCGCCTACCCATTCGGGCTGCTGGTGGCGCACCAGCCACTGGCCGACGATCATGCTGGGCGACCAACGCGGGCTGATGAACAGGCGCACCGCCATGTCCAACAAAAATACCATCACAAACAGGCGCGTAGGCTGAAAGTTACCCAGCAGCATGGCGTTCATGAAAGAGATGAACGCGGGTACCAGCAGCAGACCGGCTGCCGCCCGCACTGCGCGCTCATTGAACACCGGAACGGAGTAACCCTCTACTGCTTCACCAAATTCAAAATATCTATTCATGGCTGGCCCCCTGCCCTTTCTCTGTGTAATCCGGCAACCACGTGCTCCCACTTGGAGTATTCGCATGGAGAGGCAAGGCCAGTCTCGTTGGCAAATCCAATGCGGTGTCGTCACTGGTTGAGAAGCACATAACTCTTTTGGGCCAGTTCAATGACCCGTAGGTTGGCCCCTGTATTCACTTTGACTCCTGGCAGAAGTTGTCTATTGGTCCAGCCTTCGCGCATCATTGTCATGCCACATTCCTCGACTTCAACACCCTTTGACAGAATGGTCGCAATCATGGCTTTATAAGGATTGCCGTCTTTGGTCTTTCGGACTTCGTTGTAGGCCATGTCGTTAAGCAGCATGAATCCGCCGTCGCCATTGAAGACGGCAACCACCTTGGCGTCGGTGCCCATCTGACGAAATTTGTCAGACAGCACGCTGATCTGTTGCAAGGTAGGGCTGTTGTCGCCGCTCGGCGCAACCCGGTCAACACGAAAAGCGACCCTGGCTTCTTTCAGGACGACGGGCACATCGATCAAGGGCCCGCCCATCTTCATCATGTTGGGCTGCATTGCGCTCATGGGGGCTTGTGCTTGGGCAACAACCGCAATACCAGACATAAGCAAGGCGGTCGCGATAGCGGGGATAAAACTGTACTTCATGGTAGTTCCTTCTATACAAAATTTGCGTTGGCGTAAACAGGGTGGCTATCAGACCAGCGCCCTGCCCTGACCCGCCTCTTCCACTGTCTGACCCTCGCGAATGTGGTAAATGCGCTTGAAGGTCGGAATGATTTTTTCGTCATGCGTCACCACAATGATGGCGGTCTGCGACTGCTGTGCCATCTGATTCAGAATTCGCATCACAGCCAGCGCACGTTCGCTGTCCAGCGGTGCGGTCGGCTCATCCGCCAGGATCACGGGGGGACGGTTGGCCAACGCCCGGGCAATGGAGACACGCTGTTGCTCGCCGCCCGAGAGCTGTGACGGTTGCGCTTGGGCACGGTGCGCGACGTCAAGCGCACTCAGCAGTTCAAGCGCCCGCGAGCGCGCTGGTCCGTTGGCCATGCCGGCCAGCATTGGCAGCAGGGCAACGTTGTCGGTGACATCCAGGAAAGGTATCAGATAGGGAGCCTGAAATATAAAGCCGATACTGTCGCGGCGCAGGGTTCGCAGGTCCGGAATTTTCCATGTGCCGTCATAGATCACTTTGCCACCGAGCACCATCCGACCGGCGGTCGGCTCGATGATGGCACCCAGACATTTGAGCAGCGTCGACTTGCCGGAACCCGATGGGCCGACCAGCCCCACGACCTCGCCCGGATCGACTGTCATATTGACGCTCTTCAGCGCTTCGACCGCAGTCTCGCCATGGCCATAAACCTTGCGCAGACCCTCAATGACAATGCCGCCCGGATGGTGCATCTTTGACTCAACCGCCGATGGCTGCTGCCGGATCGATCTTCAAAGCAACCCGAATCGCCAGCGTGCTGGCCAAGGCGCAAATCAGCATCGTGACGACAAATCCGGTGAGCGCATCGCCGCTCTGCAGCAGCACAAACTTTGGAAAGATCGGTGCCCACAGCGTGGCCGCCACTTTGCCAACGACAAAGCCGATGACCCCCAGGCCGAGCGCCTGCTGCAGGATCATCCCGGCAATGGTCCGGTTGCGGGTCCCGATCAGTTTGAGCACCGCGATCTCGCGAATCTTGCCCAGCGTCATGGTGTAGATGATGAAGGCCACGATCGCCGCACTGACGATAGACAGGATCACCAGAAACATGCCGATCTGTTTGGCCGATGTGGCAATCAGCTTGGCCACCAGGATCTCTTCCATGCCCTCGCGGGTAAAGACCTGAAGATGCTTCCAGCGACGAATCGGCTCAGCCACCTGTTCCGGCAACATTCCCTCCTGAATCTGAACCAGTACCGCGTTCACGTTATGGCTGCTGGTTTGTGTCGCCTGCACCGCCTCCAGCAAGCCCGGTACAGCGGGTCGGTTGAATGCCGGGTTGGCAGCGGTACGCACTCGGTCATTCAGGATCGCGTCGTTATCTTTCAGAAATTGCGCTTCCTGCGCGTCTTTGAGCGAAATGAACACCATCGGGTCGCCACCGGAAGACACCATGCGCTGGGTCAGGCCGACCACCGTGTAGTCATGGCGGCGGATGCGGATGCGATCCCCCACGGCAAAGCCGGTCTTGACATCGGCCAGCGCCTCGTAGTGGCTGCGCATCAGGTGACGGCCTGCCAGCAATGATGTCGGTCCGCCCGGTTGTCCGGGCTCGATGCCCACCACCATGGCGCGCACCTCGTCGCTGCCCTGTTGCACCTGCATCGTGAAGTAGGTTACGTTGGCGGCACGCGCCACGCCCGGCATGGCGAGCACGCCACGCACCAGATCGTCGCGGATGCTGGAGGACTCGGCGTAGGGCCCTTGCGTGTCCTTCTGCACCACCCACAAGTCCGCGCCGCTGTTGCTTAGCAGCGCCTGCGCATCGTCAACCATGCCTCGGTAGATCCCGGCCATGGACAAGGTGACGCCAATCAGCAAGCCCAGGCCCATGCCGGTGAGAACAAACTTGGGCCACGCATGCAGGATGTCGCGTCCCGCCAGGCTGATCACGGCGCGGCTCCGGCGCTTTTGGTCAAGCTCTCGACAAGCTGGATCCGGCTCTCGCTGCTCAATGTCTTCTGGCTGTAAACCACCACCTCGTCGCCTGACTTCAGGCCACCCAGCACCTGGACCTGGCCCTCCAGGCTGCTGGCGCCCAGGCGCACGGGGGTGAATACCGGTTTGCCCGATTGAATGCGCCAGACGCCGCTCACGCTACCCAGGCGCTGAACACTGGCGCTGGGCACCAGCACCGTCTTGGCGGTGGGCGGCAATTGCAGCGTGACTTCAGCCATTTCACCGACCGAGATGCCTGCTGGCAATTGATCAAACGCCACTTGCGCAATGCGCTCCTCGGTCACGCTGTCGCTGAGCAGTTCGAGTCGCGCCACGTTGCCGGCGTAGGGCGTTTGGGACTGGGAGCGCAACACGATCTGCGCTTTCAGGCCTGTCGTCAGACCGGCCGAGCGGCCCTGATCAATGCGCAACTTGACCCAAAGACTGCTCGGGTCAATCAGATGCAGCACTGCCTGTCCGGCCACCAGCGTCGATCCAGCCTCGCCGTCACGGCTGCTCACCACAGCATCGGCTGGCGCCAGCAGGCGCAGGGCGGCGCGCTGCTGCAGCAGTGCAGCCCGATCGGCTTTCAGGCGTTGCAGGTCCTGAGCGGCCGCACTCTGGTTGGCCTGTGCCGCCTGCAGCGCGGCCTCGGCCGAGGCTTTTTCCTGCAGGCGCGCTTCCATGGCGCCAGCGCTGATGAAGTTCTTCTCGGCCAGGTCCTGATTGCGCCGGAAGTTCAGAGCTGCCAATTCGCGCCGCGCCTGTGCATCGGCCTGCTGGGCAGTAGCGCCAGCCTGGCCACTGACAGCGCGCGCTATCGAGGCATCCAGCGAGGCCAGTCGCTGCTCCAGGTCCACCGGGTCCATTTCGGCCAGCAGTTGGCCAGCCTTTACCGCGTCGCCAACATCGACCTTGACACTGAGCACCCGGCCGGCCTGGGTCGGACCCAACATCCAGTTGCGCCGTGCCTCCACCGTGCCTATGCCAAACAGCGCTGGGGTGAACGTGCCTTCCTTGACTTGCGTGACAGTCACTTTTGTCGGTGCCAGCGGACCCGAGCGCAACACCACAAAGAGCAAAACCGCCAGCAACAACAGCACCAGCCCGGCCAGGGCCACTCGGCGTTTGGTTTGGGACGAAATGTTCATGCAGGCTCACCCGCGCGAACGCCACGCCCGTTCAGAACCGGAACCTCAAACCCGGGAAGTTGTTCTTCGAGTTGAAAAATCGAATTGCTCATGGCGTCTTGTTTCATCCGTAATAACGCAAGTATGGTTGAAAGCGCCCTGCGCCGGTATGATCCCAATCACATGTCTACCGCATTTACTCAAATTCACCAGGATCTGGCCGAACTGCTGCCGCAAAGCTTGCGCACCGTCTGCGTGACTTCAAGCTATGCAAAAGGTGCGTGCTTGTTTGCCGCCGGCCAAAAGCCGCGTTACATGTTCTTCATCAGTAGCGGTGAAGTGCTGCTTGAGCGAATCGGCATCCAGGGCGAGTCCATCGTATTGCAGCGCACGCGCTATGGAATCGTCAGCGAAGCCAGCTTGCAATCTTCCCGTTACCACTGCAATGCCAAGGTCGTTGTCCGCTCTGAGATCACCGGCATTCCGATTCAGGCAATTGCCACAGCCTTGACATCTGATCATGCTTTTTCAAATCGATGGATCGGCATGCTGAACCGGGAAGTGAAGCGCCTTCGGTTGCAATGCGAACGGCTGTCGCTGCACCGTGTTCAGGATCGATTACTCCATTTCCTGGAGACCGACGGGAGCCAAGGAAAATATCCCTTGAGTTCCGGCCTGAAATCCCTGGCCGCTGAGTTGGGTGTCACACACGAAGCGCTATATCGCTGTGTGGCAGACATGGAGAGCAGGAAGGTCCTGCAACGGCAGGAGGGGTTTTTGAAACTTCAGCGCGCTGGCGTGTGACCGGGTGCAGGATTTTGTGCGGCGCTCATAGCGGTTTGCTTTGCTACTTTTTTTGTAGCTACTGGCCTAAGTAATTCGGGGGCTACAGCCCGTTTTGATGCTAATTTTCGGTGGAAGTGCGTCTTTTTGGAAGCTGCTTCGTCTTCTTGGGTACGACAGCCGCCTCGCGAAATCAACGGGCTGTTTCACACGCTCCAGTTAACGCCTGCTGCGCAGTGACGAGGCCTGAACCTCGACGTTCGAACCAAGAACCAAAAAAATACACTGCGATAAGTGCGACTCCGAGAACAGCCAGCATCACGGGTTCAGAGACACCATAAGCCTCAGTGAAGGTGTCCCCCTCGACGATCTCGCCGATCGCCATCAGGGCACTTATCGAAGGGCCGTATAAGCCCGCGAACATGAAAGTGCCGAGCAGTAGGCCAACAATGAATGCCAGCGCGTCGAGACGGCCGGAGCACATACCAACGACCGAAGTGCCAGGGCAGTAGCCGCCGATTGCAAACCCGGCACCCACCAGTGCGCCACCGACCGCCGATGCCATCACCAGTGCGGGGGGTACAACAGCGCTATCGGGAGCCATGATGCCGAGGGCACGCAGGATCCAGAGTCCGAATGCAGCGACCACGATGGCGGTGAACATGACCTTGAACACAGACCAGTCGGTGAGCTTGAACTGCGCAGTCAATTTGAGAGGGCTGCCAAAGCCGGCATTCTCGAGTACATAGCCGAACAAGATGCCGCAAAGGAGGCCCGATCCCAGGGTGCTGAAATTGAACATGTCAAACTCCTCGTACCAGACGGCTCACAATCAGCCCGACCGCAAAAAATAGACCGAGAAAAACAAAAGCTGCAATCCCCAGCGTGGCCGCCCCGGACAAGCCCAATCCGCTGGTACAACCGGCAGAGACCCGAGCGCCGAATCCGGAAATCAGTCCGCCCGCTAGGGCCCTGAGCAATCGCTGCCATTTGCCGACGCTGTGAGCACCGTCGAGCTGCACCCGGAAGCGCCCGGCCATGAAGGAAGCCACCAAGGCGCCGATCGCGATACCCAGAACTTCCCAGGTGATCCACGAGCCCATCGGATTTCCCTGCGCCACCTTGGGTCCCAGGTAGTCATTGGCGTGGGTAGCAATTGGCGCAAGCGTTAACCCCAGGCCGGCAATGACATGGGTTGCCGCTCCGCTGGCACCCAAGCCGTGACCGGTCATATAGAAGGTCAGCAGCAAGACCAGCCCCAGCGCGACCCCAGCGACCCAAGCGGGCCAGAAGGGTTTCACCGCAGGATTGTCGCCAGGAGAGGGGGTGTTCATTTTCAGCTGCCTTCGAAACTATGCAATATCCATCAAGGATCGCCTCATCGGGTGTCGGCGTCACATTTGCCAAACTACTTGCTGGTCGGCCGATTGCCCTTGACGGTGGTCAGGCCCAGTGCCTGCCAATCCATCATGCCGCCTCGGTAATAAGAGATCTTGTCGACCGGAAATCCGGAACGCACCATGCTGGCAATGCCGGCCGGGCTTTGCAGGCACATCGGCCCGTAGCAGAAGGCGATGATATCGGCGGCCTTGGCGCAGTCCCACTTCGTTTTGGAGAGGCGAACGCAACGCAATTCATCCAGCCGGTCTTCCAGCTCGTTGTAGGGTATGTGATAGGAATTGGGGATGGTGGCCTCCAGCGGATCGTCTTCGTCCCGCATGTCGACCACCATGGTTGTCGGATCATTCAGAGCTTGCAGCACCTCGATTTCAGTCACCGGATGGACACCGGGCTGGGGTACCAGGGGCTGAAGAAAGCCCTTGTCGGCGGCGCAGCGCGTTTTGACTCGGGTGATGGTAAGCGCTCCGGTGGGTGTCTGGATGACGAACTGGCGATCCTGGCCGATGATGCGCAGAAGTTGCTCGCCATCGGCCAGTGCTGGGGTTGCTAGCGCCGAGCACAAGGCCATAGGCAACGCATACCGTTTGAAGATCATCCTGTTTCCTGTCGGAAGAAAGATAGCGCTCCAGCTACTCCTTGATGGCAAACTTGTTGCCGGCTGCAAACTCCACATTGGCCCGCAGGTAGCGCGACTTGACACCTTTTTCCTTGAGAACGTCATAAGCCAGTTCAGACCGGGTCCCGGTGGAACAGTGGAGCAGAACCGGCTTGCCCGCTGGAATTTCCGCGTAGCGTCCGGCGATCTCTTCGGCTGGGAGGTTCACCGCGCCGGCGAAATGTCCCTTGGCAAACTCCTCCGAGGTGCGGGCGTCTATCACCAGATACGACTGGGTCTTGAGATTCTCCTCAAAGTCCGCAATCGAAACCTCGCCCTCTGCCAGTTTCCTGACAAAGCTGATCTTGGTGGGAACCACGCCCGTGGCCAGCGCGTTACCGGCCGCCTGCCACGCCTTCACGCCGCCCGGGAACACCGTCGCATTCTTGTATTCCCAATCGCGCGACAACTCAAGCGCCTGCTTCAAGTCTTCTTCGCTGTCCGAGTAAAACACAATCGGCACCGCGTGCCAGTCGGGAAACTGTTTCTCGGCCTTGCTCAAGCTTGCTGCCGGTATGTTCACGGAGCGCGGAATGTAGCCGGCAGCCGCTTTCTCAGCGCTCCTGAGGTCAACCAGAACCAGGTTGGCGCTCTTAACAAAAGACAGACTGGGCTCGGTCGGGTATTCGAGTTTCTTCCAGCCCGGCTCACCTTCCGGATAGACCCGCACGTCCTTGAAACCGAGCTTGACGGCAATCACTGCCGATTTCGGACTGAGCGCGCAGGAGAGCCCGCCGCAATAAAAAACCAGGGTCTTGGCGCGATCCGAAGGGAGCAGTTTTTCAGCATCTTTTTCCAGCTCATTGAGCGGAATAGAGACTGCCCTCGGCAAATGCCCTTCATTGAATCTGCCAGTCGGACGCGAGTCGATGAGCACCAAATTCTCGCCACCCTTACTGATCATCGCTTGCAATTCTTCGGCTGCAATACGCATGACCCCGGCTGGTAGAGGTGCAATCACTTTGGTAACCGTCTTGGCCCGGTATTCCGGTCCTACCTGGGAAAAATCAACCGCAACGACCTCATCGGGGATGATGTCTTTGGCCGAAGCGGTATTTTTAAATTGGGTGCTGGCGTCATACTTGAAAAGGATTACACCCTTGTTTTCAACTTCGACCGCAATCGTGCGCGCAAGGCTGGAAACCACCCTGACCCGCCCCTTGAGTTCTTCGGCACTGGTCGCCGACGTCAGGCCAAAGCCCAATATGACAGCCAGGGCCACCGTGGAGAAGCGCAATGTGTTCATGATTGATGCCCTTTCTCAGCAACCGGCTGTCTTCTTGAAAGACTTGGCTGTGTTCTTGCCATCCTTGTCGAAGCGGGCACGGATCTCGTCGCCTTCGACAATCCGTTTGTCCTTGAATTTATCCAGCGTCAAATCGTCGGCGATCGTTAACGTGACAGCCTCGCCGGTCTTTGCATCCTTCAGGATTTCGGTGGCCGATTTGCCATCGGCTGCCAGCTTGATCTTGGTGACCGGGCCCACCATCTTGCCTTCGTCGGCGGCCAGGGCATTTCCGGACAGCGCAGCGGCTGAAAGTGCGAGCGCGGCGGACAGGATAAAGGTCGAGAATCTTGATTTCATTTTAAACTCCTAATAATTTCAGAACTTCACTTCAAACGTGGCATAGACATTGGTGGCGTTTTCCAGCGGCGTTGTGGTCATCATCTGACCGGCAACGCTGTTGATGTCCACTGGTGCGCCGACCCAGTTGTTGCTCCCGGTGTACTGGAAGCTGTAGCGCTGCACCCCAAGGCGGAAGTAAGCGCGACTGAAGTACGACGAGATCGGCATGCGGTCCAGTTCCTGGATCATGTAGGCCTCATAAACATTGCCGCGGGTGCCGACCTTGGAGGTCCACATGTCGTCGGCCGCCGGTGCAAAGGTGATCCAGTCCTTGGATCCGTGGTTGTACTCAAGGCCGAGCTTGGTCCTGGACGGCAGGTCGTAGCGCAGGCCCAGGGCCACGGCGGTACCGGTCTTGCTGGTCGGTGCTTCAGGTCCGAAGAACGAGCCCGTCATGAGCCCCTGAAAACCAAACTGCGCCGAGACATTGCCGTTCGGATGCGTGCGGCTCAGGCCCCAGTCAGCAAACACTTGCAGATCGCCCGGGCCGACTTTCTTGAAGGTGCTCATGAAGCCAATGCCGAGCCAATCGATGTCGCCGAGGTTGGCCTTGGCGCTGGTGTTGCCGAAGTAAGTGTTTTTCATGGTCGGTGCATCAAAGATATTGATGCCACGGTTCCATTGCAGCCAGACGCGCAACGGGTCGGTGTCGATCGGGATCACTGCGATGCCAATCATGTCGGTATCGGCGAGCGAGTTCATCGCCGCGTTGCTGAATCCGCTCTCGAAGCCCCGGCCATAGCAAATCTTGGCGTAGGCTCCCGGCAGCGCGTCAATGTCGGGCGCGTAGCCTACGGTCATGCCATCAAAGGCGTAATCCACCAGCAAAGAGGGCGTGCCGCCGTTGCCCGGACGCGGGTTATTGAGTTTCAAATTGCTTGGCGCACCATTGGTCGAAGGCCGACGACCGACTGAAAGCCAAATTTCCTTGTCGGCGATGTTGCTCCAGGTCGCGTAGGCACGGTCCACATTGAGATAGCTGCTGGACGGCACGCGGCTCAAGGTTCCGTCAAAGACACCGACGCGGTCAGCAAAGAAGGGTGCGCTGCCGGCATTGGTCACGGCCGACTCATCCTGCGATCCAAACACCTTGTACATGGCCAGGTGGGCGTTGACGGTGACGTCTTGCGTTGCCTTGGCGCTCAGGTCAAGGCCAAAGCGGTTGCTGTACAGGCTGTTGTTCTTTGGCTTGTAGGCCGGCACGGTGGCGGCAAATGCGCCCATGCCTTGGACCATGCCCGCATTCATCGGATTGGAGAGGAAGGCGTTGGCCTGATCATAGGTGGCGACGCTGTTCATGCCCTGCGCAAATCCCATCAGGCCGCTCAAGGCCCCCGCAGTCGACATGCCGCCAGCCTGCGGAGCACCGAAATAGCTTGACGATCCGGCCACGGTAGACGGTTTGGCAAAGAAATCTGCCTGCAACTTCTGCTGCGCATTGGCAAAGGTAGCGTTCACATCGGTGAAGGTTTTGCTTTGCCCTTCGAGGTAGTCGTAACGGAAGCGGTAATCGCCGCCGATGGTCAGCCATTTGCCGAGCGACTTGTCTTCCAGCTTCTTGACCTGACCTTTGAGGTCATCGAGTGCCACTGCGTCGGTCTTGGCCGCAACCGCCGTGACCTGCCCCTTGAGCGCCTGCAATTCCTGAGCAAGGCGTTCGTTTTGCTGAGCCAAGGCTTCAATCTTCTTCAGCAGGTCGGCTTCGGACGCCTGGACTGCCAATGGCAGCAGCATGCTGGAAATCAGAGCAACCAGCAATTTCTTCTTAAACAACTTCTCCATCAACTTCTCCTAGGTAGTTCAAAAGTAAAAATTTGGTGTGCCAAGCTAACTGCGCTTGACCGGCACGGCGTCATCGCCAAGGTCTTCCCAGCCAGTGACCATGGCTTTGACTTGCGACGTCAATTTGTGCCCGGTGGTGGCGAGATAGAGGTGCGAGATCAGGAACGCCAGCATCAGGAAAGCACCCAGCGTGTGCGCGGTCGCGATCCATTCCAGACGCAGGCCCTTCAAGCCCCAGGCCGCCCAATCGGCGTAAAAGAGATAGAGCCAGCCGGTGAACCAGAGCAGCGGACTGAGCAGCGTCAGGATCGCCAGATAGGTCAGGCGTTGCAGCGGGTTGTGCTTGTTGCTCAGGCTGGGACGAAACGGATGCGGTTCATCCTTGAAGATGCCGGACGAGTAGTACTTGGCAATCGCGGCGATGTTGCTCGTGGTTGGTATGTAATGTTTCCATTCGCCGGTCGTGAAGTGCCAGAAGATGGCAAAGATCCATAAGCCCACCAGGGTCCAGGCGGCGATGGTGTGGTAATCCACCGCCTTGGCGAAACCGAACAGGCGATAGGTACCGTGGACCTCGAAACCGGTCAGCAGCATGAAGATGATCAGAGCCGCCTGGGCCCAGTGCCAGAAGCGCTCGAAGGGTTTGAAAAGATAGACGCGAGACATGATGTGGGTGCTCCAATTAGCTGTTGCGTTTGCGCGAGATGACGCGCATGAGTCCGTGGCCGAGGACGCCGAGCAGGGTTAGCAAGGCAATGGCCCAGCCACCGTACTCAAGCCACTGCGCGTGATCGCGGCCCCGACCTGGCAGGTAGACACCATCAATCTTTTCCAGACGGCCCGCGTTGGCGTGGCACTCGATGCAGCCCACTGCTTTTTCCTTCGGCGCCACCATGTGCGTGATCGGCCACGAGCTCTCGGTCTCGATGAAATCGACCTTGCCGGAGAACTGGGTGTGGGCTGTCGCCATGCCAGACGCCACGGCTTTCTCCCAGTTCATGTTTTTCCAGAAGGCTGTTCCGTCACTGCCCGCCAGATGCGTGACCACCAACGATTTGTTAATCGGGTCATAGGGCTGCTTGCCACGGAACAGTTTGATCGGCCAGATCATCGATTTGCCGTCGCTGGCACTGCCTTCAAAGCGATTGATCTGCGTCGGCGTGTCGCCCTTCTCGATCTTGTCGCCCAGCAGCGTGTACTTGACGGTGCCGTTGAACCAGATGTATTCGGGCTTGACGTTTTCTTTCCAGACGAAATTGCCCTTGATGCTCATGTAGGTGTCGTAGCCATCGTCATCCTTGACGACCATCGGCTTGCCGTCCTTGTCGAGCTTGCCAGCGGTTGACCAGTCCCACGACATCTTGGTCGGGATGCCGCCTCGGGCAAACGCCGGGATGTGGCAGGTCTGACAGGCCAGCTTGGCGGTGTGCTCGTTGAGCCGGACGATTTTGTGTGGTGCTTGTCCATGACAGGCCTGGCAGGTGTCCGGATTGGTTTTGTCCTCTTTGCCGCGTATGCGCGCAGCTCCCTTGTCCATGGCGGTGGGTGCGTAGCGGCTGCCCGGCACCTGGTGCATATCGGTCTTGTGGCAGGTGGCGCAACTGAAATTCAGCCCCTTGGCGTCCATGTGCACGTCAAGATCCTTGCCGGGCGCTTCCAGCGAGGTGTCCAGATCGCCGTGCTTGACGCCGTCGCCGCCACCGCCGTTGAAGTGGCAGACGCCGCAGGTGGTGCGCTTGGTCGGTCCCACCTTCTGGGCGATTTCTTTCAGGTTGATGCCTCTGACGATCTTGCCGGAGCCGGGTGGGAACTCGGTGTCCTTGGTCACCGGCAAACCGGCAAAGCCTGAAGGCTTGGTGTATTTGCCGGTATGGTCGTGACACACTAGGCAGTCAACGTTTTCCTGCGAACTGAAGTCGAAGCTGTCGTCGCGCCAGCCGTAGCCGATGTGGCAGCTGTTGCAGGCCGCCTCATTCGATTTCACCGAGGTACAAAAATTGTTGACGATGTGTTTTTTACCGAGAACTTGTTTGGTAGCGGGATTGATGAACTCCCATTTCCAGTGCTGTGTCAGGTGGATTTGCTTGGCGGCCTCGGTATGGCAGCTCAGACAGGCTTTGGTGACCTCGGGGCCGGACGCAAATTCGCGGTCAAGCTCCTTGAATTTGCTATGGTCAGCCGTCGATTTAAGCAACTTGGCGGGCGCCGGAGCGACAACCGCCGGAGCTGCAGCGACCAAAAAAATAGCCGCCATCGCGACAGCCATCAAATATCGAACTCGCATCAGAATCCCTTCGCTGAACAAACCGTTACGCCTGTGTGCTAGTTAAGAGCACTTACCAGCACGACGGGTTTATCTTATTGCGAGTTCCCAGGGTTTCTACTGATTTAAATCAATCTTTGCTTATATGTTTATCAATGGAATAGTACATTTTGCATAAACACCACACGCCGTTCATCCTGAGCAAGCGGGTCTACGGCTGGCCCTCGGTTTCAACTTGCGTACAAACCGCTCTGCACAACGCCGCCACCCGGTCGTCCGTGATTCGGTACAGGATTTGAACGCCATCGCGGCGCCGACCCAGTACCCCGGCCTGGAACAGCGTGTTCAAGTGCTGCGACATATTGGGTTGAGTGGTATTGATCTTGGAGAGCAGATAGCTCACGTTTTGCTCGCCGTCGTGCAGGCAGCTGATAATTTTCAGCCGCATCGGCGCCGACATGACCCGAAACAGATCGGCCGCCTTGTCAAACACCTCTTCGGGCCGATCCAGGTCGGAGCGGGCGTCTGGTTCTAAGAGCTTTTTCTTGGTCATGATTAGTTTGTTGCCAATGAGGCTTGTCTCTTGATTCTAATAATCCGAATATACGACGATCGGATGCCTGCGCCAACAACCATACGCTTGCGTCCTATGATCCGCACCTTATGAAAGTATTTGGCATCGCCGGTCACTCCGGCATGGGCAAGACCACGCTGCTGGAGCGGCTGATTCCGGAAATCACCTCGCGCGGCCTGAGCGTGTCACTGATCAAACACAGCCACAAATCGATCGAGATTGACCGCCCTGGCAAAGACTCCTACCGGTTGCGCCAGGCCGGCTGCACCGAGGTGGTATTGCTCGGCAACGAGCGCTGGGCCTTGATGCACGAGCTGCGTGGCGCGCCCGAGCCCTCCATCGACTATCTTCTGGGTCGCTTGCAGCACTGCGATATCGTTTTGATCGAGGGCTTCAAGCACGGCGACTTCCCCAAAATCGAAGTCTGGCGCCCGGCTCTGGAACGCAGCACATTGTGGCCGCAATGGCCAGGCATCATCGGTATTGCGTCCGATGGACCCAATGCTTTGCCAGATTCTTCAAATACCGATTCTGAACCTGCTTGGTTTTACCTGACAGACTTACTCGGGATTGCCGACTTTGTGATCGAAAACGCAAGGCCGGCCTGAATCTGGCTAACTCCTGACTTACATCAAAGTCCATGGGGGGGGGACGGGCACACTCCCGACGGTTGTAAATAGTTAAATCCCCTTAGTCAGGAGCAAACAATGAGGTTAACAAGGCGAACTTTCGTCATGGCAACCGGTGCATCCGCCGGCTTGCTGGCCACCGGTTGTGCAACGACACCGGTC
>JBBQZA010000054.1:0-16110 GCA_038208175.1 Burkholderiales bacterium | reverse complement strand
AGGCAGGGTGCGCAGCACGACTTTTTGCGCACTTTGCAATGGCATGCGCACCACGATTTCGCCACGTTGTGCGGGCGCAAGCAGCAGCTCGGACACCTTGGTAGGCGCTGCCAATGAGCAACCGTCGTGCGCGACTACCTGCATGGAAGCGTTGTCGAGCACGAGACGTATGTAGCGGGCGTTGCTGGCATTGAACACACGCCAGCGCTCGGTACGACCGGGGTCGATCATGTCGACTGGCACCTTGACACCGTTGACCAGCAATTGGTCACCCTCTCTCCCGTTTCTGAGGTCAGTTGCGGTGTTGGGTGCAATCTGGCCATTGGCGTCCAAGCGCAGGTCCGTAATGAAAACAATGCGTTCAGGGAGTGACGCAAGTGGATCGGTGCGGCTTCGAACAAGAAAGATGCCCGCCAATCCCCGGTAGACCTGTTCTGCGGTTGTCTGATGCGGGTGCGGGTGATACCAGTAGGTTCCAGCGCTACCCGCTGGCAGTGTGAAGGCATAGTTGCGTGTGCTACCTGTGATTACGGGGTCCATCGGATTGCCATCCTGTGCGGCCGGCACCGGCAATCCGTGCCAATGGATTGTGCTGTCGGCTCCGATGTTGTTCCTGAAAGCAATATTGACTTGATCGCCTTCGTAGACGTCGATGATCGGCCCGGGTGTAGCCCCGTTGTAGCCCAATATCTGGGTCGTAATTCCAGGAATCAAGTTGACACTGGCTGGTGCAGCGGTCAGGGTCGACATAAATATTCCTGGCGCTGCCGACGTGCTGGCCAGAGTGGGCAAAACCGGCCAGGTGGATGCGACCGGCAGCACCCCAACTGTGCCTGTCGGTGACACTGGTGTTGGAGTGGCTGTCAATATTGCAGGCGGTGCTGGCGTTATTGCCGACGTGCTTGAACCACCACCACCGCAGGCGGCCAAAGCCAGACTCGCGCTGCCGGAGAACACCAAGCGGCGCCTTGTGATATTGACTTCATTCAGCCTATCCGCGTACTTTTGGAAGTAAGGCACGATCATCGCCACCGACTTACGTTTGGCCGGTTGCAATGTTCAATTTTTGCCACAGCGCGGCCATATCTGCCACTGTGAGACCAGAGGTGTTCGCTGCTGAATTCATGAAGTCCAGCATTGCCGTCGCCAGGCTGCTGGTGCCAGCGCTTGACGCCATTGGGCTGGTTCCCATCACATTGCTACCCATCGCTTTGCCCATGGACATGGAAATCTGGCTGCCAGCTATCTTGCCGTCGATCACGCCGTCGGCAACGTCCTTCATCATGGCCGTCGCAAATGCCGAAGAGTTCGTCATGTTGAGCGTCTTCGCCGATTGCGACATGGCGGCCAGCACCATGCCGTAGTTCTGCGAAGCCGGTGTTGCGCTGGCCGCCGCACCGACTACGCTCGGGTTCAATGGCTGGGTATTCAAAATGTCACCAACCATAAAGTAGTTGCCCATGGCCGCGTTGGCGGCTGTGATGTTGGCATCTGTCATGCCGCCACTCATCGCCTGCGAGCGCATCTGCGCCATCGACGTGATCGGTGTGACCACGACTGCGCTGACATTGGCTCCGGCCTTCACGTTTGACAGCACGGCGGTCATGACATCGCCGGCCGACATTGTCATCGTCGTTCTGGTCGCCGGGTCAACATAGGTCGCGCCACTCATTTGCAGCATGAGGCCACCTGCGTAACTGCCCAGTGGCAAAGTGAAACGCCCCTGAGCATCAACCGCTGTACTGGCAATCTGCGCGCCGATGGCACCGTTGTTGATGGCAAAAGCCATCATCGTGCCGGCACTGACTGTGCCATCAAACACCGTACCGCTCACTGTGCCATTCATCATCGGAGCCGGACTGGTCGGGTTGCCGGGATTGACAGGGATGATCGGAGGCTGGGCACCGGGCCCAGTCAACTTGCCCATCAGCGTGGACGTGCTGACGCCGGATTTGTTTTGCCCAGAACCCATGAAGGCGCCCATGGCGGCACCCATGCCGCTGGTTGCAGCGCTTGCCGGTAGTGCAGCCGCAATAGCCATGCCGCCCATTTGCACCGGCACGCCACCTGCCTTGCCGTCCAGAACACCGTCGCTGGCGTCATTCATCATCGCAGTTACCAGCGCCGAAGAGGAATTCATGCCCATGGTCTGGGCATATTTCGTCATCGCGGCCAATGTCATGCCGTAGTTTTGTGCATCCTGGCTTGCGCCACTGCCCGAGCCTGCCAGCAAGGGGTTCATCGGCGCCACATGCAGGATGTCGCTGACCGAGAAGTTGGCGCCCATGGCGCTATTGGCAGCCGCAATGTTGGCGTCGGTCATGCCGCCTTTCATGTTTTGCGCCATGGACTGCGCCATGGCAGTCACCGGCGTCACCTGGATACCGCTGTTGCTGGCACCGGCTTTGAGCGCCGGCAGCAGCGCCGTCATCACATCGCCGATGCCCATGGGCATGGACACGCCGGTGGCTTCGTCGATATAGCTGCCGCCGCTGACCTGCATCATCACCGCTCCGCTGTAGCTGCCTATCTTCATGGTGAAGTTGCCCGCAGCATCGGTGCTGGTCGTGCCAATTGGCCCACCGGTCTGACCTGCAACAATGCCGTAGGCAGTGACCATCGCGTTGTTCATGGGTCCCTTGGTGGCGACGCCACTGATGGAACCCTGCACGGGAATGTCGATACTGGCAGTGCTGCCACCGCCCCCGCCACAGGCCGACAAGGCCAATAAGGCTGCTGTGGTCAGGCCCGCGTTGATGATAAGTTTTCGATACGTGTTCACAAGTTACTCCAGGTTAATTTGTCTAAATTAATGTGTTTAAATTTTTCCGTTGGAAATGGACAGTTTTTGCGCCATCACTGCAATATCCGTTGCCGTCAATCCGGACTTGTTGGCTGGCGAATTCATGAAGTTGGTCATTGCCGCAGCCAGGCCGCTGGTTCCGGCGTTGGATGCCATTGCGGCATTTCCCATCATCCCGCCCATTGACATGGAGATTTGAATGGCCCCTTTTTTGCCATCCATCAACCCATCCGATGCATCGCTCATCAGTGCGCTCGCCAACGCCGATGAATTTGCCATATTGAGTGATTTAGCGAGCTGTGACATGGCAGCAAGTGCAATGCCGTAGTGACGGGCATCCGTACCTGCACTGGACCCAGAGCCCGGCACCAGCGGATTCATCGGTTGAACATGCACGATGTCGGCGACTGAAAAGTAGTTGCCCAATGCGCTGTTGGCGGCGGCGATGTTGGCATCCGTCATGCCGCCTGCCATCTGCTCTGCACGCGTTTGCGCCATGGAAGTGATGGGTGTAATTTGTATGCCACTGACGTTGGCACCTGCAGCCACTGACGGCATCACAATCGTCAACACATCGCCCACAGCCATGGGCATAACCACGCCAGTGGCTTCGTCAATGTAACTGCCGCCGCTGACCTGAATCAGCACCGCTCCGGCGTAACTTCCGATCGACATGGAGTAGTTGCCGTTTACATCCGTCATAGCAGTACCGATTTGCGGCCCCATTTGGCCATTCGCGACAGCGTAGGCGGTTAAGGTCCCTTTGTTCAAAGGCCCGGCAGTCACTATGCCGGCAATGAACCCCGTGCCTCCCGAGCCGACGCCGCCAGCAACGATATCGCCACCTCCTCCGCACCCAGCCCCGAGCAACAACAACGTGGCCATAGCGACGGTCATCCAGATTCGTGAAAGGTAAGCTCTGTTCATTTGAAACTCCAAAAAATAAAAGGATGTCGCTGGAATGCTGTTACGACTTGAGGTTGGGGCCGCGATAGAAATACATGCCAACGCGGATGCGCTGATCCGCATCAGCGTGGTCCTGATCCTCGTGACTCAATGCTGTGGCCTGGGCGACGATTTCGTGAAATGCCTTTGACCAGATCTTGCGTGCTTGATCATTCATCACTGAAACGGAAAGTGGACGCAGGCTGTCAGCATATATGCTTTGTTCCAACATCGGTGGTGTGCTGCCAAGTACGTTCTGAACGGCCGCTGCGAGGTGGTCACCCACGTTATCGGACAGCAGTTGCAGCATCTCGGCTGCGCCTTCCTTGGGCACGAATGCGTCCACGCACAAAGCGACTCTGCCTGCTTCGCCTTCTGATTCGGTCTCGACGCGCTTGGCGACACCGAGTCGCAGTAACTCCTGCAAGAGGGTGTGCGGGCGCACGTCCTTCGATACCGAAGTAGCCAGCGCCTCAAATGTTCCATCGCCCCCAGATCGATCGAGCACACGAGGGTGTCCCTGCTCATCGCAATAGGCAGGATCGTTGGCCCAACGGGTAAATGCGTCCATCGCAGCACCAAAGGCCTTGGCCTGCGGGAGGGGTCGGCCAACAGAGCGCCACTCGCGAACATCTTTGCGATGGATGCCAGTCAAAGTGCTGATGCTCGAATCGTTGACCTTCGCCGAGCTTTCTTGCAGAACGCCAGGAGCGACCTCGAGGAAGGCTTTCTTGAGGGCATTGGCAAGCTGCGGGTAGGTTGCCCCCTCGCGCAGCAACAACTGCAGCATGGGCGTTAGTACGCGCACTGCGGCGGCAAGGGTGAGATCGCTACGCGATTCGGGGATGGACATGATTTTGTTCAATTCGATTGAGTGGGAATATATCCCACTTTCATCACATGTGCAATCTTTTTTTGAAACTGTTTGTAAAGATCGCCCACTGGCTTGATCGGAATCCGGGCACATCGGCGACCAGCATGAGTGCCACCACAATGGCCAGCAAGAAGAAATGACGCAGGGCGTTTACACTCACTCCGGTTCATTTTGGCGTTGCGCAAGCGGGGGCTTTGACAACCACTTCTCCTGCGGTCAGGCGCCTGATGCGGGCTTATCTCATCGAAAGGTTTTCCATGGCTGTGTGGCAAGGCGTCGTGAAGGCTTCCATTTTTTCAGCGCGCCGACCACTGCTGTGGGCCGGCACGGTTCTGGCCGCGCCACTGGTGGCTTGCGGACCCAGTGGCGTGGCACCGGCACCCGCGGCACCGCCGCCGGTCGAAGTCGGCGTCGTCAGCGTCACGGCGACAACGGTCGGCTTGCTGACCGAACTGCCCGGGCGCACCGAGGCCTCGCGTGTCGCCCAGGTACGGGCTAGAGTCGCCGGCATTTTGCAGCGCCAGTTGTTCCGCGAGGGCAGCGAAGTCAAGGCCGGCCAGCCCCTGTTCCAGATCGACGCCGCACCCTACCGTGCCACGTTGGCCAGCGCCCAGGCGAGCTTGGCCCGGGCCGAAGCCAATGTGATGCAGACCAAGGCGCAAGCCGAGCGTTACAAGCCGCTGGTTGAAGCCAATGCCATCAGCCAGCAGGAATTTGTCAGCGCCGTGGCCGCACAGAAGGCGGCCGAGGCCGATGTCGCGGCGGCCCGGGCTGCGATCCAGACGGCGCAGATCAACCTCGACTATGCCTCGGTCAACTCGCCGATCGCCGGACGCATCGGCCGCGCGCTGGTGACCGAGGGCGCACTGGTCGGGCAGGGCGAGGCTACGCAGTTGGCGCTGGTGCAACAAATCGACCCGATGTACGTGAACTTCACGCAACCGGTGGCTGACGTGTTGCGCCTGCGCGCGGCGATTGCCAGCGGCCGGCTCAAGAGTGCCGGCAGCACTGAAGCCGCTACCCTGCGCATCGTGCTGGACGATGGCAGCGTCTATGGCCTGCCGGCCAGGCTGCTGTTTTCAGACCTGTCGGTTGATCCGAGTTCCGGACAGATCACGCTGCGCGCGGAAGTGCCAAACCCGAAAGGCGTCCTGCTGCCCGGCATGTATGTGCGAGCCCGGCTCGAGCAGGCCGCTGCCAGTGCGGCCATGCTGCTGCCGCAACAGGCGGTGGAGCGCTCGTCTCAGGGCGACAGCGTCAAGGTGGTGAACGCCGACGGCAGCTTGACGGTGCGTGCGGTGAAGGTGAGCGCCGCCAAAGACGGTCAATGGGTGGTGCTGGAAGGCCTCAAGGCCGGTGAGCAGGTGATTGTCGACGGCTTCCAGAAGCTGCAGGGCAAAGCCAAGTTCAAGCCGGTGCCCTGGGCAGCGGCCGCAGCCGCCCCGGCCTCAGCGCCTGCAGCACCGGCTTCCGCCGCTGCACGCTCATAAGGGGCGCAGCATGGCGCAGTTCTTCATCGACCGACCGATCTTTGCCTGGGTCATCGCCCTTTTCATTCTGGTGCTCGGCGGCGTCGCCATCACGCAGTTGCCGGTGGCGCAATACCCGACGGTGGCGCCGCCGTCGATCATCGTTTCGGCGTACTACCCCGGCGCCTCCGCGCAAACCATGGAAGACAGCGTGCTCGGCGTCATCGAACGCGAGATGAACGGCTCACCCGGACTGATCTACGCCGAATCGGTGGCCCAGGCCGACGGCAGCGGCTCGATCACCTTGAGTTTCGAGCCCGGCACCAGTCCCGATCTGGCGCAAGTCGATGTGCAAAACCGGCTCAGCCGCGCCGCGCCGCGCCTGCCGCAGGTAGTCACGCAACAGGGCGTGCGGGTCGACAAGGCGCGCACCAACTTTCTGCTGTTCACGATTCTGTCCTCCGACGACCCGGCGCTCACCCCGGTCGCGCTGGGCGACTATGCGTCGCGCAACGTGCTGCCGGAGATCCAGCGCATTCCCGGCGTCGGCCAGGCGCAGGTGTTCGGCACCGAGCGCGCGATGCGCGTCTGGATCGACCCTGCCAAGCTGGGCGGTTACCGCTTGTCCTCCAGCGATGTGATTGCGGCGATCGCAGCGCAGAACGCGCAGGTGGCCTCTGGCACCATCGGCGACCTGCCCAACGTGGCCAGCCAGGCGATCTTCGCCACCGTGGTCGTGCGCGGCCAGTTGACCTCGGCCGAGCAGTTTGGCAACGTTGTGCTGCGTGCCAACGCGGACGGCTCCACCGTGCGGCTGAAGGACGTAGCACGGGTCGAGCTCGGCGCCCAGTCCTACGGCACCAGCACGCGCCTGAACGGCCAACCCTCGACCGGCATCGGCGTGCAGCTTTCACCCACCGGCAACGCGCTGGCCACCGCCAAGGCGATCAAGAAACGCATGGCAGAACTGTCGCGCTATTTCCCGCCCGGCGTGAAGGCCAGCATTCCGTTTGACAGTTCGCGCTTCGTCGAAATCTCGATCCGCCAGGTGGTTGAAACGCTGCTCGAAGCGGTACTGCTGGTGTTTCTGGAGATGTACCTGTTCCTGCAGGACTTCCGCTACACCATCATCCCGACGCTGGTGGTTCCGATCGCGCTGATGGGCACCTTCGCCGTGCTGCTGGCACTCGGTTTTTCGATCAATGTACTAACCATGTTCGGCATGGTGCTGGTGATCGGCATCGTGGTGGACGACGCCATCGTCGTGGTGGAGAACGTCGAGCGCATCATGAGCACCGAAGGTCTTTCTCCGCTGGAAGCCACGCGCAAGGCGATGGGCCAGATCTCCGGCGCCATCGTCGGCGTCACGGTGGTGCTGGTGTCGGTGTTCGTGCCGCTGGCTTTCTTCAGCGGCTCGATCGGCAACATCTACCGTCAGTTTGCGGCGGTGATGCTGACCTCGATCCTGTTTTCGGCCTTCATGGCGCTGTCCTTCACACCAGCGCTGTGCGCCACCCTGCTCAAACCGGTCGAGGCCGGCCACCACCATGCCAAGAGCGGCTTTTTTGGCTGGTTCAACCGGGGCTTCTCGCGCACCGCCAAGGGCTATGAAAGCTGGGTGGCACGCATGCTCAAGCACAGCGTGCGCTTTCTGTTCCTGTACGCCGCCATCATCGGCGTCGTGGTGCTGCTGCTAAACCGGCTGCCAACCTCCTTCCTGCCTAACGAAGACCAGGGCACCATCCTGGTCAACGTGCAGTTACCGCCCGGGGCCACCGCGAACCGCACCGGCGAAGTCATGAGCCGGGTCGAGGACTTCATGCTCAAGCAACCGGAAATTGAAGGCATGGTCAGCATCCTGGGCTTCAGCTTTGCCGGCGCCGGCCAGAACACCGGTCTGGGCTTCATCACGCTGAAGGACTGGCATGAGCGCGAAGGCGCCGCGCATTCGGCACAGAGCCTGGTCGGTCGCGCCTTTGGCGCGCTCGCCAGCATTCGCGACGCCATCATCTTTCCGGTCAGTCCGCCACCGATTCCCGAGCTCGGCCGCGCCAACGGTTTTGCCATGCGCTTGCAGGACCGCGGCGGCAATGGCCACGCCGCGCTGGTGGCGGCGCGCAACCAGTTGCTCGGCATGGCGGCGCAGAGCAAGTTGCTGAAGGCGGTGCGCCCCGATGGCCTGGAAGACGCCTCGCAACTGCAACTCAACATCGACCGCGACAAAGCCAGCGCGCTGGGCGTCGGCTTCCAGGCCATCAATGCCTCGCTGTCGACCGCGCTCGGATCCTCCTACGTGAACGACTTTCCGAATGCCGGGCGGGTGCAGCGCGTCGTGGTGCAGGCCGATGCGCCGTCGCGCATGCAGCCCGAGGATCTGCTCCGGATCAATGCCCTGAACGGCGCTGGCCAACCGGTGCCGCTGTCGGCGTTTGTCAGTACCCAGTGGGTGACCGGGCCGATGCAGACGATCCGCTACAACGGCTACCCGACGATGCGCATTGCCGGCGAACCAGCCCCAGGGCAGAGTACCGGCGCCGCGATGGCCGAGATGGAGCGGCTGGCCGGCCAACTGCCAGCCGGCTTCGCGTTCGAATGGACCGGACAGTCGCGCGAAGAAAAGCTGTCCGGCTCCACCGCCCTCTTCCTGTTCGCCTTCTCGCTGCTGGCGGTGTTCCTGTGTCTGGCCGCGCTTTATGAGAGCTGGTCGATTCCGTTCGCCGTGATCCTGGTGGTGCCGCTGGGCGTGCTCGGCGTGACGCTGGCCACCGGTTTGCGCGGGCTGGAGAACGACGTCTATTTCAAGGTTGGCCTGATTACCATCATCGGGCTCTCCGCCAAGAACGCCGTGCTGATCATCGAATATGCGAAAACCCTGCACGCGCAGGGCAAGAGCGTGGTCGACGCGGTGCTGGAGGCCGCGCATCTGCGCTTTCGGCCGATCCTGATGACCTCCATGGCCTTCATTCTTGGCGTACTGCCGTTGGTGGTCGCCTCGGGTGCCGGCTCGGCCAGCCAGCATGCGATCGGCACCGGCGTCATGGGCGGCATGATTACTGCCACCTCGCTGTCGGTCTTCTTCGTGCCCTTGTTCTTTGTCGTGGTGCGGCGCTTCTTCAAAGGCAGCGAGCGCCAGCGAAAAATGTATGCGCATGAAACCATCCCTGACGCACCAGCCGAGCCCGCGCTACCGGAGGGCAAAGCATGAGCCTGCGTCCTTTGAAATCGCTGCACCTAGGGCTGGCGGGTACCGTGCTGCTGGCGCTGGGTGGCTGCAGCTCGATGGCGCCGCCACTGGAACGCCCAGCGGCACCGGTCGCGGCCAGCTTCCCGGATCAAGTCGGTGCCCCACAAACGGGCGCAGCTGCCGCTTCCATCGAGTGGCAGAAGTTCTTCGCTGATGCCCGTCTGCAGCGCCTGATCGCATTGGCGCTGCAAAACAACCGCGACCTGCGCCTGGCGGTACTCAACATCGAGCAGGCCCGTGCGCAGTTCGACATCCGCCGCGCCGACTCGTGGCCCAGCGTCAACGCGGGCTTGGGCGGCGCGCGTCAGCCGACCGCTGCCGGCGGCATTTCCAGCAGCTACACGGCCGGTGTGCTGGTCACCGCTTACGAGCTCGATCTGTTCGGCCGTGTGCGCAGCCTGGCCGACGCCGCGCTGGCCCAGTACCTGGCGACCGGGGAAGCGCGCAAGGCGGTGCAGATCAGCCTGGTGGCAGCGGTCGCCAACGCCTACTTCTCGCTGCAGGGCGACGAAGAACTGCTGCGCGTGACGCAGCAGACGCTGGTCACGCGCGAGGCCTCGCTGCGTCTGGTCAAACTGCGATTCGACCATGGCGCCAGCTCGCAGCTCGACTTGCGCCAGGCCGAATCGCTGCTGGAATCGGCCCGCGCCACGCTGGCACAGGCAACGCGCCAGCGCGCGCTCGATGAAAATGCACTGGTGCTGCTACTCGGGCAGTCGCTGCCGGCCGACTTGCCGCCGGCACAGCCGATCACGGCTGCAAGCGGACTGCCACAGTTGCCGGTCGGCCTGCCCTCGGAGGTGCTGGTACAGCGTCCCGATGTGCGCCAGGCCGAACAGCAACTGATCGCCGCCAACGCCAGCATTGGCGCCGCGCGCGCCGCCTTCTTCCCCAAAATCAGTCTGACCGGCAGCCTCGGCTACGCCAGCAGCGATCTGGGCAAATTGTTCGACAACGGTCTGGCCTGGAGCTTTGCGCCGCAACTGCTGCAACCGATCTTTGACGCTGGCCGAAACCAGGCCAATCTGAAGCTGTCCGAGGTCAACCGCGAGATCGCGCTGGCCCAGTACGAGCGTGCGATCCAGTCGGCGTTCCGGGAAGTGGCCGACGCGCTGGCCGGTCGCGCCACGCTGGGCGAACAACTGCGCGCGCAGCAGGCCCAGTTGGCGGCCGAGCAGGACCGCTACCGCCTGGCCGAGCTGCGCTACCGCAACGGCGCCGCCAGTTACCTCGACGTGCTCGATGCGCAGCGCTCGCTCTTTGCCGCGCAGCAGGCTGCGGTGCAGACGCAGACGCAAGCCGTCCAGAATCTGGTGACGCTGTATCGGGTGTTGGGGGGTGGCTGGAGCGAGGGCGCGGCGCGCTGACCCGCTGGTGCCGCAGAGATCCCAGCAGTCATGAACCTCGACTTCGCCACCCTCGACGCACTGCGCACCCACCACCCGGCGTGGCGGCTGTTGCGTTCGGATCATGCGCCGCTGGTAGCGAGTTTTCTGCAGCGCATCTTCATCGCGCCCAATGTGCGCGTCATGGCGGCTGCCGATCTGGCCGAGGCGCTGGAGGACCAACTCTACGAACTGCGCAAACGGCTCGGCGATGACGCTTTTCCCAAGAGTGCACTCAACTACCTGAACGACTGGGCCAGCCCCGAGAAGGGCTGGTTGCGCAAGTTTTACCGGCAAGGTTCCGACGATTCGCAGTTCGATCTGACCCCGTCCACCGAGAAGGCCATCGCCTGGCTGGGAACACTGAGTGAGCGCAGTTTCGTCGGCACCGAGTCGCGTCTGTTGACCTTGTTCGACCTGCTCAAGCAGATGAGCGAGGGCAGCGAATCCGATCCAGCCAAGCGCATCGCCGAGTTGCACAAGCGGCGCGACGAGATTGATGCCGAGATCGCCAGGGTGAGCATCGGCGACATGCCACTGCTCGACGACAGCGCCCTCAAGGACCGCTTCCAGCAGTTCATGCAGATTGCGCGCGAGCTGCTGACCGACTTTCGCGAGGTTGAGCACAACTTCCGGCTGCTCGACCGCCGGGTACGTGAGCGCATCGCACTGTGGGAAGGCAGCAAGGGCGCGCTGCTCGAAGAGATCATGGGCGAGCGCGATGCGATTGCCGACTCCGACCAGGGTAAAAGTTTCCGCGCATTTTGGGACTTCCTGATGTCGAGCAGTCGGCAAGAGGAACTCACCAAGCTGCTGGCGCGCGTGCTGGCCTTGTCGCCGGTGGCGGACCTGAAGCCGGATGCGCGCACGCGGCGTGTGCATTACGACTGGCTCGAAGCCGGCGAGCATACGCAGCGCACGGTCGCGCAACTGTCGCAGCAACTGCGCCGCTTTCTCGACGACCAGGCCTGGCTGGAGAATCGCCGCATCATGGACATCCTGCACGCTATCGAGGCCAAGGCGCTGGCCCTGCGCGCAAATCCGCCCCCAGGCGAGGTGATGCGCATTGCCGAGTGCGCTGCCGACGTCGAGCTGCCGATGGAGCGGCCCTTGTTCACGCCCGCGCTAAAGCCGCTGATCGCGAACATCGAACTGCTGGCCGGTGACGACGATATGGACGCCGCAGCGCTCTATTCGCAGGTGGTGGTGGACAAGGCGCGCCTCGCCCGTCATATTCGCCAAGCCTTGCAGGAACGTTCGCAAATTACGCTGCGTGAATTGATCGAATCCGAGCCGTTGCAGCAGGGCTTGGCCGAGCTGATCGCCTATCTGCACTTGGGCTGCGAATCGTTCAAGGCCGTGGTAGACGAGAATTCTCCAGACCTGATCGCCTGGGAAGCCCTGGCGAGCGATGGTGCCGCGGTGCGCAAGCAGGCGCGCCTGCCGCGGGTCATTTTTGTCTGATGAGTTTCGAAAGCCAGGGATGGAAGAAGAACAACAGCCGCTGATTACGACCGCACCGTTGCCGCAAGCGGATCTGTCGACGCTGCTGATCACGCTGCTGAGGGGCGTGATCTACCGCGAAGGTGACGAGCGGCTGTGGGGTGCGCTGCTCAATCTGCAGGCCCGGGTGCGCGACTTCGTGTCGGTGCTGGGGCTGGAATTGGCACTCGACGAAGCCGAGGGCTATGCCTTCCTCAAGAGCCGTCCCGAGCCGACTGACGACCAGGCCGCGCCCAAATTGCCGCGCCTTGTTGCGCGCCGGCCGCTCTCGTTTCCGGTCAGTTTGTTGCTGGCCTTGCTGCGCAAGAAGCTGGCCGAGTTCGATGCCGGCGGCGCCGAAACGCGATTGGTGCTGACGCGTGACGACATCGTCGAACTGGTGCGGGTGTTCCTGCCCGAGAGCAGCAATGAGGCCAAACTGATCGACCAGATCGAGACGCACGTCAACCGGATCGTCGATCTGGGTTTTCTGCGCCGCTTGAAGGGTTCGCCAGGCCCGGCCAGCTACGAGGTGCGGCGCATCCTGAAGGCCTTCGTCGACGCCCAGTGGCTGGCCGACTTCGACTCCCGGCTGGCGGCGTATCAAGCTCAGATCGCTGGCGCGGCGTCTGATGCTGGAGGCGCCGATGATGAATGAGCCGCTATCCCTGGGCCTGGACTTCGTCGCCGACGATACCCTGTCGGGCTTTCGCCTGCAGCGGCTCGAAGTTTTCAACTGGGGCACCTTCGACGCGCGGGTGTGGGCGCTGCAGCTTGACGGCAAAAATGGGCTCCTTACCGGTGACATCGGCTCCGGCAAATCGACCCTGGTGGACGCCATCACCACCTTGCTCGTGCCGTCGCAGCGCATTGCTTACAACAAGGCCGCCGGTGCCGACAGCAGGGAGCGAACGCTGCGCTCTTACGTGCTCGGACATTACAAGTCGGAGCGCAACGAAGTGACCGGTACTGCGAAGCCGGTTTCACTGCGCGACCACAACAATTACTCGGTGATTCTCGGCGTCTTCCACAACGCCGGCTATGACCAGACGGTTACGCTGGCACAGGTGTTCTGGATGAAGGAGGCCCAGGGCCAGCCGGCCCGCTTCTTCGTCGGTGCCGAGCGCGATCTGTCGATTGCCGCAGACTTCGCCCACTTCGGTTCGGACATTGGACAGTTGCGCAAGAAGCTGCGGGCCGCAGGCGTTGAAATCGAGGACAGTTTTCCCAAGTACGGTGCCTGGTTCCGGCGTCGCTTTGGCATCGACAACGATCAGGCGCTGGAGCTGTTCCACCAGACGGTATCGATGAAGTCAGTCGGCAACCTCACCGATTTCGTGCGCAGCCACATGCTCGAGCCCTTCGACGTGGCGCCGCGCATCGGCGCCCTGATCACGCACTTCGACGACTTGAATCGGGCGCATCAGGCGGTGCTCAAGGCGCAGCGCCAGGTGGACCTGCTCTCGCCCCTGGTGGCCGACTGCCAACGCCACGGCGCTCTGGTCAGCGAAGGCCATGAATTGCGCCGCTGCCGTGAGGCGCTGCGCGCGCACTTCGCCACCCTGAAGCTTGGCCTGCTCGATCGGCGCATGGAAATCCTCAACGACGAGTGGACGCGCCTGGACGGCCAGGTGAAACGCCTCGACGCTCGCCGCGACGAGCAGCGTGTTCGGGTCGATGAACTCAGGCGCGCCGTTGCCGAGAACGGCGGCGACCGGCTGGAACGGCTCGCCGCCGACATCAAGCGCAAGGAGCAGGAGCGCGACCGCCGCAAGCTGAAGGCTGATCGCTTCCATGACCTCATGCACAAGGTCGGCGAAGCGCCCGCCGCAGACGAAGCCGGCTTTCTGACACAGCGCAAGCGCCTGACAGAGCACGCCGACGGGCTCAAGGCGCAGGCCGCTGAACTCGAAAACCAGGAACGCGAGCACGATTTCACGTTCCGCAAAGGCCGCGAGGACCATCAGCAGCTCAGCACCGAGATCGAGAGTCTGAGGCGCCAACGCAGCAATATTGATGCCCAGCAGGTGCAGATCCGTATCGCCTTGTGCGCTGCCTTGCACCTGTCCGAAGACGAGATGCCTTTTGCCGGCGAGCTGATCCAGGTCCATGATGATGAACGCGACTGGGAGGGCGCGGCAGAGCGCTTGTTGCGCGGCTTCGGCCTCTCGCTGCTGGTTCCGGATGCGCACTACAAGGACGTCGCCGACTGGGTGGACCGCAGCCAGTTGCGCGGTCGACTGGTCTATTTTCATGTTCGCCCGCGCCGACTGGCGGATCTACCTGAACTGCATCGCGATTCGCTGGTCAGAAAGTTGTCGATCAAGCCCGATTCGCCCTTCTACGACTGGCTGGATCGGGAGTTGGCGCATCGATTCGATGTTGCCTGTTGCATGACGCAAGAGCAGTTCCGACGCGAGACCCGTGCCATCACACGCGCTGGCCAGATCAAGGACCCGACCGGGCGCCACGAAAAAGACGACCGGCATGCCCTCACCGACCGCAGCCGCTACGTGCTCGGCTGGACCAACGCCGCCAAGCTCGCCGCGCTCGAAGCCAAGCTCCGTCAGCTGGAAACACGTCTGGGCCAGATTGGCGGCCTCATCAGCAAGCTGCAATCCGAACGCAAAGCATTGGAAATCCGGCTCGATGCGTTGGTGCGTCTGGAAGAGTTTACGGATTACGAGGAGCTCGACTGGGCCGCCATCGCGAGCGAGATCGAGGCGCTGAGCGATGAGCGCCGACGGCTGGAATCGGCGTCCGACGTGCTCAAGCAACTCAATGAAAAGCTGCGGGAAGCGAGCCTGGGGCTTACCGCAGTCGAGACCGAGATCGAGACCACAAAGGACAAGCGCTCAAAGGCAGAGCAACGGCGCAACGATACCCAGGCCTTGCAACAGCAAACCAGGGACTTGGTGGATGCCGGTCTGCCCGAAGTCGCGTCGGTCGCGCTGAACGATAGGCTCGAAGCGATGCGTGCCGAGGCGCTGGGCGAGCATCAGTTGAGCGTCGAATCCTGCGACAACCGCGAGCAGGACATGCGCAAATGGTTGCAGGATCGCATCGACGCCGAGAGCAAGAAGGTCGAGCGCCTGGCCGAGAAGATCATCAAGGCGATGTCGGCGTTCAAGGACGAGTTCAAGCTGGAGACGGCCGAGTTCGACGCCAGCATCGATGCGACGTTCGAATACGGCAAGCTGCTCGATCAGCTGAACCGCGATGATCTACCGCGCTTCCTGGAGCGCTTCAAGGAGCTGCTCAACGTCAACACGATCAACGAAATCGCCAACTTCAACGCCCAACTCGCCCGCGAGCGCGAGACGATCAAGGAGCGAATCAGCCACATCAACGAGTCGCTAACGCAGATCGACTACAACCCGGGGCGCTACATCGTTCTCGAATCGCAGATCAGCCCGGATGCCGAGATTCGCGACTTTCAGACCGAGCTGCGCGCCTGCACCGAAGGCACGCTGACCGGCTCCGATGGCGCGCAGTACTCGGAGATCAAGTTTCTGCAGGTCAAGGCCATCATCGACCGTTTCCGCGGCCGCGATGGCTTGTCGGACCAGGATCGGCGCTGGACTTCCAAAGTGACCGACGTGCGCAACTGGTTTTTGTTCGCCGCCAGCGAGCGCTGGCGCGCGGATGACAGCGAGCATGAGCACTACTCCGACTCCGCCGGCAAGTCGGGCGGCCAGAAGGAGAAGTTGGCCTACACGATCCTGGCCGCGAGCCTGGCTTACCAGTTCGGGCTGGAGTGGGGTGCCGTGCGCTCGCGATCCTTCCGCTTCGTGGTCATCGACGAGGCCTTCGGACGCGGTTCTGACGAGTCGGCCGAGTACGGCTTGCGCTTGTTCCAGCAACTGGGCCTGCAACTGCTGATCGTCACGCCGCTGCAGAAAATCCAC
>JBBQZA010000053.1:0-16236 GCA_038208175.1 Burkholderiales bacterium | reverse complement strand
GCAGTAGCACACCGGAGACGATGGGTTGTCGATGTCGGGTTGGCCGTCCGAGACCAGGGTAGCCGAGCCGATGGTGAGCGGGAACATGCAGCTCCAGCAGATGTCGGTGATCGGGTTCATGAACTGACCGTGACAGGTCGGCCCATCGGCCCAGACCGAGGTGGGCATGGCGAACAACGAACAGATCAAGGCGGCCAGGGCTACCAGCCTCGCGACAGTAGCGACGAGGCGGCGGCGCACAAGGGTCAGCGTGGTGCTACTGGAGTTCATCGATGCGCAGCCTGTTGCCGTCCTGCGTGACGAGTGCGGGCACATGTCGGATCCCGAGCTGGCTGGTGAGGTGGCCCTGCTGGTCGTAGAACACCTGCAGCTTCCAGCGGCGCATCAGCTCCAAGTAGGAGCCACCGGTCAGGATCAGTTTCATTTGCCCCTTGCGTTCGCCGAGCAGGCGCTGTGCTCGGTCGAGTTGGGATGTGTCGCGCGCGTCGATGAAAAGTAGGGGGCGGGGCAGCGAGACGGTGTCAAGCGGGTTGACGCGGGTGCCCGGCGCTACGATGACTCGGCCTTCGGCATCCAGGATGGGGTAGGGCACCTCGATGCTCGGATCAAAATGAAAGGTCCGCGCCCGCGTGGTCTTGGTGATGCCGGCCACCGGCGTGGGCTGCTCGACCTCGCGCCGGATGCGTGCCTCGCTGTCCTGCTGCAGGCGTGCCAGTGCTCCATTGGCCTGCATCTGGCGTAGCTTGGCCTGGATCATCTCGATCAGACTGGGCTCAGCGATGGGGTAGACCGGTCCGATCACACCCAGGTCTCGGGCGTGTGCGCATTGACTGGCGATCAGGACGATGGCTGCGATCAACATGCGCAGTGGTGCGCCGATAACCGAGTTGTGCCGTTGCTGGTTTGCATACCGCGGTGCGTGCCAGTTGGGAATGGGCTCAGAACAGGGCATGGGCGCGTCCGATGATCTGTGATTGCGACACCCAGCCGGTGAGCGCGTAGCGAGAATCCAGGCTGTCCGGGTGCGGGGCATGCACGTAGTAGTTGCCCGCAGGCAACGTGCCGGTGGGGCCGGGCTCTAACGCGAGTCCTTGTCGGCTCATGCGCTTGGCTAGTCCCGTGGGGCGGCAGTTCACGTAGAAATCTCGATCCATCTGGATGACGCTGTCGCCGGGCACACCGGCGACCACCTTGATGAAGGTGGCACCCCCCGGGTAGGGTCCGCCACCGAGCCAATGGAAAGCCACGTAGTCGCCGCGCTTGGGGATCTCACCGCGGTGGACCAGAAAGAACCGGACCGGTAGGCTCTCAGAAACGTTGAGGGCCACCGTGTAGTGCGCGTTGAACCAAATGGTGGCCAGGGCTGCCAGCAGGTAGACGAGGGTCCAGCGTTTCAGGTGGTGGATCAGCCGCGCACGGAAGACCTGACGATTGAAACTTCGCCAGACCGCTTGCGGGGTGAAGTTGGAGATCACGTCGATCCACTTCGCGAGTGCAGTGACAAGAGGTGCCGCAGGACGGTTGTTCATGGCCGTACCTATAAGCCGAGCCGGCGGCGCACGTCCGGCGTCAGGTCCACCAGTTGGGCGTTTGGGCCCAGCACCGCACCGCGGGTCAGCACCAGGCAGGCGCATTGCGCGGGAAGGGCCTCGATGAGCTTGCTGACCTCGCCCCCAAAGGCCGCGGCGCGCTGGATCGCCATGGCACGCTCCGTGTCGCCGATGTCGCGTTTGACCAGCATCGCAGCGACCTGGCTTTCCTTGAGCCGATAGAGCTCGGCGACGTCCAGCGTCCCGAAGGTGGGTCTCTCCGTGCGCTGCATCCAGGCCGCGACACCTCCCATCAGAGCCAGACTGATCAGGGTGTTGATGGCGATCAGCAAAGCGGTGTCGCGCCTTGTCATGTCTGCACCGCCCGGATGTTGCTAAGGTGCTGACGGCCCCATTGATGGGGCAGCGAACGCAGTGAGCGTGGGGGCAGTTTCATTTCATTCCCCGATCAATCAGCACGGCATCGATAGCCTGGGATACCGTCATGCCCGTCGCACGTTTAGCATTGAACGCACCGAAATCCTCGGCCCTGCTGCTGAAAAGCAGCAGGCTGTAGGGGTCGACGATCAGCCGGCCGACGCCGCTTCCAGCAGGCGAGTGGATAAAAACCTCGGAAAACGCGCCGTGTTCGGTGCGCAGCGACTGCAAGAGCCGCTTCATGGCGTCGTCCATGGTGAGTTGCCCAAGCTTGTCCAGCATCTCGATGGACTCGGGCTTTTGGCGCAGCAGGAACATCCAATCCGAGTTGTCCAGCGCCGCCTTGGCCGCCGGGTTGCGGTAATAGTCGTCCACGCCCTGTGTGGCCGACATGAAGGATCCCTTGTACTTGCGCGCACGGCGGTAGCCGGCCTCGATGAACTCGGCGGTGGCGCCGCCCGAGAGCAGGTCCCAGGCCTCGTCGATGATCACGATCTTCTTTCTGTCCCGAGAAAAGTACATCTCGCGGGTGATGCGGTACATCACGATCAGCAGCACCACGGTCTGCAGGTCCTTCTTGGCCTTGAGTTCTTCGAGTTCCAGCACGATGAAATCGCTGCTGAAATCGATGGTGGTGTGAGAATCGAAGTATTTTCCGTAGGCGCCCTCGCGGGTATACGGCTGCAGCATGGCGGCCAGGTCCTTCAGGCGCCGGTCAGCGTCGGTGGCTGGCGCGTCGGTGCCGGGCGCATTGGTGCCTTGAACATTGCTGTCGTGGTCAAGCCTTCCCGTGGCAAGCAGATCGTGGATGTCGGTGACGGTCATCGCGCGGCCCTTGGCCTTCCAGACCTTCTTGATCGCCGCGCCCAGCGTGGAGTACTGAAACCCTTCCAGGGGTTCGCGCGGTGAGACCATCTGCGCCAGCAGCGGCTGGAGCAGTTCCATGTCCTCGTCGATGTCGTCCACAAACGTGAACGGGTTCAGCGACAGACCTGCGTTCTCGGTGAATTCGATGAAGCTGCCGCCAAAGTTGCGGCAGGCCTTCTCGTACGAGCGCCCGACGTCGATGATCCACACCCTGGCGCCGGTGCCCAGGTACGAGGCCGCGATCTCGTTGAGCAGCAGCGATTTGCCTGAGCCGGATGTGCCGGCGATTGCTACGTTGTAGTTGCCGGCCGGGTTGTCGTAGACATCGAGCTGCATCACCTGGCCGCGGCGACCACCCAGGATCAGCACCGGTGTACCGGTGCCTTGCCACTCCGCGACGAGCGGCGCCAGGTGCACCGCGTTGGCCAAGGTCTTGGTGGTCACACGCTTCATGCGTTCGAGGTCCGCATGGAAGGCGGACGACATCGTCATTGGCAGCGAGCCGATCAGGCCCTGCGTCATCATCATGGTGTCGCGTGAGAGCTCGAACCCACGGGCGCGGAAGATGGATCTGGCAGACTGTTCGGCACGCGCCATGTCGCGGTTGGGGGCAAATAGCACCACCTGGTGGTGCAGATCGACCAGTTGATGGCCGTCGTCCATGGCCTTGAGCACGATGTCCCAGTCAAGCTTGCGTTCCTGCATGTCGGGCAGGAAACGCGCCATGTAGCTGGTGGCGTTGGTAGTGGCGCGGGCGGCCTTGAGGTAGGCCCAGTTGCGCGTGGTTTCCGAGTCGAGCACGTGTACACCCAGCGTGATCATGAACGGGCAGGGGTACTGCAAGGTGGCCTGGTAGAGGTCACCGATCAGGCTGCCCATGTTCCACAGGGCAAAGCGCGCGGGAAACGAGCGAACCGACAACAACCGCAGGTCGCGAGTCTCTACACCCGCCGGGTTGCTGAGTTCGATGCCGGTCTGGCGGATGCATAGTCTTGTGGAGCGGTCGATCACCTGATCGCGCAGTTCCCGCCCCGGGTCGTAGGTCAGGGGTAGGCCCTCGCCGTCCTGGCGGTGCGGATCGACCAGTCCCGAGACCCAGTTGATGAGCTCACCCGCAGTCCAGGACCGGGAGGGGAAACCTGCCGCATGCAAGGTTGCGCGGTGCGCGTCGCGCAGCAGCAGCAACTCCTCAATTCGGCTCAGGTTCTCGGGGCTGCCGGGAAGCGAGACGCTGACGATCAGGCGGAAGTTGCGCAGCAGGTAGCTCTGGTTGGGTAATAGCGAATGGCGGGCTCCGGCCAGATAATGCCCTACGCGACGGCGCGCCATGGTGCGGTGGATGTTGCTGTGGCGGCCCACACGGCCCCACTTTTGCAAATTGACGTCCAGCTCTGGCATCACCTCGTCTGGCATTCGCAGATCGGCGTATCGGCCGAGCGTGCCCCGGATGTCCGGGCTGGCCAGCAGGTGGAACTGGATGCCGGTGCCGGCCGGGGACGCCGCATACAGTGCGGTGAGCACACGCGCCATGTCCTCGTCGGCACCGGATTGCGGGCGCACTTCCAGGCAATAGCCCAGCGCGTCCCGGTTGACGAACACCTGGCGGTCCTCCAGGTAGGCCCGGTAGGGCAGCCACTGCGACAGGCTGTGGGTGTCGCCCTGACCTTGCGCCCGGGAGGCGCGCAGGCGTGGCAGCAGATCTGCGGCGCGCGCGTTCATGAGGGCCGATTCGAGGTCGTTGATCAGGTTGCGAAGCATGGGTCAAGACTCTGTTAAGGCTCGCTGGGAGTGAGATCGGCCGCTGGATTGGTCTCGGTAAAAGCGGAGGGGGTGGCGAAGGAGACGGTGGGGGCCGTGGGGGCCGTGGGGGCCGTCGGGGTAGCGGGGGTAGTGGGCGCCGAGAGCGGTGGCGTTGCAATATCGAGGCGCGAGCGCGGCGCAGGGCGCGCCCGCTCGATCAGCCAGCGCCCGGTGTCGATCACGACGTGCATGAAGGAGGCTTCGTGCAGGTCGCCATCGGCGTCTTCCCAGGGAGAAATCCAGAGCCGGAGCACGCGGGGTGGCGAGCGCAGCGCGGGCGGGGTCGGAGACGCTGTGGCCTCATCCAACACGCCAGAGGCCTGGAGCGTTGTGACTGCGCCTGTCGAAGCTGGCAGGATTGTCTGTGTCGCAACCGGGATGGATGGCATGGCCAGCAGGCTTTGCGGCCGGATGGCTTCATGCATGGCGCGGAGTTCCAAGAGATCGGAGTTGGCGCTGGTGTTGGCACTGCCATTGGCATTGGCATTGGCATTGGCGTATACGCCGGAGACCGAGGTGCACTGGGCGCCGATCGGGGCTTTGCAGGCATAACCCTCAGTGCCCCCGACGCCGGACAAGGCGGAGGCGCAGCCGCCCAGGACGACCATGCTCGCCACTGCCACGCCCATGGCCGCGATCCGTGTGCTCGGGTTCATTCGGGTGCAACCTCGGAGTTGGCGCCCTGTTGGGCGCCGATGCTTGACCGCTGCAACCAGGCCTCGATCTGATCCTTGCTCGCCGCGCCTGGCAGCACGCGTCCATCAAAGGCGATCAGCGTGGGCGTACCATTGAAGCCCAGTCGCTCGCCCAGCGCCACGTTGCGATCTACCGGATGCGGGCAGTGGGCCTGTGGGACGCTCTCACCGAGCCACATAATGGCGTGCCAGGCGGCGATGCGGTCCTTGGCGCACCACACCGAGACCGCCTTGCTGTGCGCCTGCGGGTGCAGGGACACCAGCGGCATCAGGAAGGTGTAGATCGTGACGTTGGTCAGGCTCTGCAGGTCGGTTTCGAGCCTTTGGCAATAGGGGCAATCGGGGTCGCTGAAGATCGCCAGCACCCGTGAGCCGTCGCCGCGTACTTCCTGCATGGCGTCGGCCAGCGGCAATGTGGCGAAGTCGATCCGCGCAAGCAGGTCCTTGCGCTCGGCGGTGAGATCTCGCTGCACCTTCATGTCGTAGAGGTGCCCAAACAGAAAATACTGGCCACTCTGGTCCACGTAGGCCAGGTTGGTGCCCATGACCACCTCGAACACGCCGGGCCAGGGCGTCGGATTGACTGCACCGAAACGGGTGGACGGGTACAGCGCCTGCAGGCGGCTGACCATGGCAAAGGGGGCTGCCGAGGTGTCGGGCGTTGCTGCTGGCCCCGCGGTTGTCGCCGCTGTTGCCCCGGTAGCTGGCGTAGCAGTAGTCGCAGCATTTGTGGGTTGGGCGACGCAGGGTAGTGCAATTGCCATTGCCAGCAGGCTCGCGCAAAGCCGGGCGAAAAACGGGCCGGAAAGCGGGGCGCAAACCGTCGCGTACAACGGGGCGCAAAGGTGGCGAGCGGCTCGCATCGTCCGAACGTTCCATGGGGGCGGCTCATTCATCGTCATCTTGGGTTCTCCTTAGTTGTTTGGCGCGTCGGTCAAGTTGCGGATAGGCATCAACGTCCTGCGTGGCGGCGTCCAGCGGGCCCGGCAGGGCGATGCCCTGCGTGAGTACGACGTCGACAGTGCGTCCGGCGTCGATCTCGATCACCGGGAAGACCTTCTCGGCCAGGGTGATGTAGTACTGGGCCAGGCGGTCCAGCGCCTTGCCCACACCGGTGCCCAGTCCTGCTCCAAGTTGCTTGCCGGCATCGACGGTGCTGGTGGTGCCCAGAGGTGAGATCGACATCGTGGTCGAGCTCTGGGTGAAGGCCTGGCCGATGCCGCTGGCTACTCCGGCCAACAGCGCGTTGGCCAGGATTTGGCCCTGCTTGGAGACCAGGCGCCCACGCATGCCGGCCTTGCCGTCTTCGCCCGCCACATAACCCTTGACCGGTACGTCGATGGCTGTGCCGTCGCGTGTGATGCAAGACAGCGACTCGGTGCGGATGTAGGCGCGCTCGGAGCTGACGTCGCCGTAACCAGCGCCCACCACAAAACATTCCTTGACCTTGGAGCGGAACTGGTTCGGTAGAACTGCGTTGTCCATCAGGCGCATCAGCACCGGCTGCGGGTTGCGCTGGGCTTGTCCGCCGGTAGGGGCGTCCAGGCCGCCGAGCAGCAGCGCCCGCGTGAAGGCGCCACTGGGGATGTAACGACGCGTGTCGCGTGGCGCGCCGGGCTTGACTGTTGTCTCGGCGCCGGGCTTGGTGGCGGGTGCTGGGTCGGCCAGCGTGATGCTGACGATTCCAGACGGTGCACCAGCGAGCCCGGTGGACCCGGCGTTGGGGCCAAGTACCGGCGTCGGGCCGAAGCTGCCTGGGCGGGTCGCCTGAGGGGGTGGCGGAGGAGGTAGTGGCAGACGCTGGGGCCCGCCACTGCTGGGGTAGGCATCTGGCGTATCGGGGCCAAAGTTTGGGCGGGTCGCAGGCGCCGGGACCGGAGGCGGCGGCAGGGCGGTGAGGCCGTTGCTCGCAAAACCCGCACCGGCGCCGCCTTCGAGTTTGCGCAGCCGCTCGATCATCTCTCGGGTTTGACCCTCCATTTCCTTGTCGCGCTGCACGAGCTCGCGCGATTTGAGCTCGATCGCGCGCAGCTGCGCATCTGCTTGCCCGCGCCAGGCATCGCGCGGATCGACCTGGGCACCGGGCGACAGGATGTTGGTCGACTTCGGCCTGGGTTGGCGTTCGCTGTTCGGACCAGAGCTGGTGAGCGACACCGAGAACACCGTGCCGATGACGATCACCGCGCCGATGCCGGCCAGCAGCAGGTACTGGCGGCGCTTTACGGAGACAGCGGATACGGCGGCCGCCGCGGACACAGAACTGGGAACAGTTTCAGTCATCGTTCTTGCGCTCCCGGATCACGAAAAGATTCGTTCCCTCACCGGGCCGCAGGCTGGCTTGCTCCACGCTGACCGCCATCACGCCGGACTTGTAGAGCGCGCTCTCCGCCAGCGCCAATGGGGTGCTGCCGATGTTGGTGAGCTGGTATTTCTCGCCCACCACGCCGGTACCCAGCAGCACCCGCTGCAAGGTGAGGCGGGTGCCGGGCCATAGGGCGACATCGCGCGCCGGTTCACTGGCTTGCATGTCCTCAGGCAGGGCGTCGTCGGCCAGTGCGAGCAGCACATTCTTGATCGTGCGCACATGCCGGCCACTGGCCTCCATGCGCGAGGGCACCGCGCTGCTACCCCGTGGCTCGCGGATCACGATCGAATCGCTTGGGGTGTCGACCGGTTGCAATAAAAGCGCGACGGTGCCGCGCTCGGACATGAGGAACAGGTTGATCGGCTTAGTGCTTTGAGGGTCGACAGGGCGCACGAAGATCTGTCCCTTCTCGTCGTCCTTCTCCAGGATGAACTCGCCGGCGCTACCGGTGACCTTGCGCACACGCCCGCGCTCGAACGCGATGCGGGTGACATCCTTGCGCGAGATCTTGCCCAGCACCGTTTGTCCGTCCTGCGCATCCACGATCTGCAGCGCGTGGGCGGGATCAACGAGCAGCAGCAGCGGCAGCAGTGCCAGCAGGAAGGGACTGGGTTTCCAGGGGATCATTGGGATTGGCCTCGCGAAATGCCTTCAGAAAGACTCGGCCGCCGGCGTACTGCAGCTCGATGGCGTAGGCCTTCGAGACTTCCGAGACGCGCCGGTCGCTGACGAACGTGGTTAGCTGCCCGCGCACGCCCACGCGCTGCGTGGCCTCGTCAACGACCAGGTCACGGGTGCTAAAGAGCGTCGAGGCGCCATCGCGCTTCAATCGATCGGCGGTGGCGGCCATGGCTGCTCGCAACTCGCCAAAGGATGCGGGCGCCGCGTACTGCAGCACCACGCTGGCCTGGTGGTCCACGCTCTGGGGCGTAACGTCCAGCGTGAGCTGCATCAGGAAATATGCCATTTGCTGCAGGTACTCGGCGCTGACCCGCTCGGCGTCGACCCAGAACGTCTTGTTGATCGTGGGTGGCACCAACACGACGCGTTCACGGCCGGACAGGCGCACGGTCTGAAAGGACAGCACGACGTTGGTGAGCAGGGAGGCAGCGAGCAGCGCGGCCAGAAAGGTCGCGGCTCGCCGGCTACTTGCAATGTCGGAGCGCAGCAACTCCAGCCTCATCCCAGCAGCTCCCGCTGGTGCGATGGGGGTGTGCGCTTGAGCCCGGTGATGGGCGCCGGCAGGTGCCAGTACAGCAGGTGAAGCGCGAACGCCGGATGCTCTCCCGACTTGGCCTTGCCGAAACTCCAAGCCAACAGAAGCCCCAAGGCGAAGCCGGTCATGAAGAAGCCAGCCACCATGCCGACCAGCACCGTGCCGAGGAAAATCAACGCGACGTCGATCTCCCACCAGAACATGCGGGGCGCATCGTTGAGCCGGCGCGGGATGTCGAGCGAGGCGTCATTCATGGCTTCAAGACCTGCGAATCACCTCAGATCGTCGCCGTCATGATCGAGTCGATGATGGTCGGCACATACACCATGAAAAGCGCGAACACCACGCCGACCAGTGCCGGAATCGGCGAGGAACGCGCCACGCCGATGCCGGCGCCCAGGATGAAGGCGGCCACGGCGATTGCCTTGCCCAGATAGCCGGTCGCCCAGTTCAAGAGCGTCGTGTACATGGTCTGGAACTCGGCCCCGGTGGTACCGGCGAAGGCTGAACTGGCGCCAAGCGCCAGGACAAGTGCCACGGGTGCGACGAAGGCGAAGTGGGCCAGGCGGCGGGATGGGTTCATGAAGAAGTCCTTTCTGGGTGAAATCAGCGGTCGGGGGTGAATGCGGGCATGTGCAGCCGCTACTGCGTGCTCGCCGTGAGGAGTGGCCGGGTAGAGGAAACAGAGGGCGGCCTGGCCTGGGGCGGCGTGCTCGCCTTGATCACTTGGCGGTGCACTTGTCGGTAGACCCGCTCGGCATAGGCCCGCCGCAGAGCAGGGCTCGCAGCGTTGTAGGCGCCGACGGCCTCCCAGGTGTAGCCCAGGCGTTGGACGTTGCCGGCGAGAATCCACGCGCCGACATGGATGCTGGTGCAGGGGTCGAACAGGTCGCGCTCTGCGATGCCCTGCTTTGATAGTTGTGGCAGCCAGGCGGAGTTGATCTGCATGAGGCCGATGTCGCGCGAGCCGTTGCGGTTGTGGCCGACGGCCTGCGGATCGAGGCCGGATTCGGTGCGCGCGATGGCGTAGAGCAGTTCGGAGCTGACGCCGTAGCGAGCGGCTGCTTGATCCCAGCAGGCATGCGCGGGGGACGCCGCGATCAGACTGATCGCGATGGTCCACCCGATCCGGGGACTACGAGGCATCGACTTGGACAACAGGAACTCCTCGCACGGTGACATGGGCGCTGGCCGCGGTCGGCACAGCGCGTCTGGGAGTCATCGTAGGCAGGAGTGGGCTGTGAATCAGCGTCGATTGGGGCCTGGCTGAGGTCCTGATTCCCTCGGAAATCCCAGTGGATGAAAAGGGTCGAATCGACGTTTCGGCGGTGTTGCGCTGGGGTGACCGAAAGGCAAGGATTTGAAGGCGCGTGATGCGCACGGTGTCAAGACCGAATCAGGGCTTCGCCTTGGCCACGGTCCCGCTGGCGGCTGCCCGCACGCGCGAAATACTGGTTGCATGACCCAAATGGACCATAGACGCGCGACGGTTACGCGCGCCGACAACAATGACCGACTGCGGATGCCCACCACCTCGATCGGCGTGGCATCGATGCTGGGCGCTGAACAGTCGGTGCTGGATGGGCAGGCGTTGATCGACCGACTGGGCTTGGACAACGCCATCGGCGTCCTGCGCATCAAGCTGGCCTTTCCCGCGGAGGTGTTCGCACTGGCGGCGCGACCATTGATCGATGGCTATTCGGAATTCGTGCAGATGCTGCCCGTGAGAGGATTGGGATCGGGTCGGTTCGGGCGGCCGGGTGGCCAACTGCATCTTGGGCTGACCACGGCGCTGCGGGTGCTCGACCGCCGACGGGGACAGATCCTGCCACGGGGTGCGGCGCCGGAAGTCATCGGCGAACAAGCCCATCGCTGGACCTATTCGGTGTTCGTGGCAGCGCTGCTGCTTGACGTGGTTCGGGTCAGTGAGGGTTTCCGGGTCTGGCTATCCATAGGCGCCGATCCGCCAGCCTGCTGGAACCCTGCGATGGGTTCTATGCGGGCCTGCGGAGCGCACGCATACGTCGTCATATCCCTGCCGACGGAGATGTGGCCAGATCCGGTAGATCCTGGCCTGGCGCTACAGCTCTTCAATCGCTACGTGCCTGCGCTCATCCAGGACTGGCTCAAGGAGGATCCAGTGCTGATGGTCGAACTGCGCGCATGCCTGACTGGCCGTGCAGAGCAGGCCGGTGCCATCGGTGCGTTGGTGGGGCGTGATGCGACGAACCGGACATCCGCTCCGGCTCTGTCGGTCAGACCTGCGCCGCCAGTGCAGGCATCGGTTGGCGTGGCGAGTGCTCCACCAACGCTGACGGTTCCCCCTGTGCATACCCCCGAATTCCTGGAGGATTTGAAGCCTGAAGAATCCGCGCTGGCCCGACAGTTCATGGCGTGGCTGAGTCAGGGTGTTATCAGTGGCAACTTGGCTGTCAATGCGCCGGACGCACTCGTGCACGTGGTGGCGGAAGGTTTGTTGCTCGCCTCACCACGCATCTTTCGGGAGTTCGCCAAGCAACAGGTCGCGGGTTCCGAACCTGCAGTCGATGCCGCCAAACGTGTGCAGCGCGAGGTCCTGCGTGAGGGCTGGCACCTGCGCGCTGAGCGCGGCGTGAACATCCTCTGCTACGAGCGCAAGCGATCCGACCAGGGTATGGCCCGGATCAATGGCATCGTAATCCGTGAACCGCAGCGATTCTTCCAACGGCTGCCCGCGATTGACCCGACTTTGCTGCGTGTGGTGGATGTTGCAGGCGCGCCGACCTGATGGCCTATCCGATTGAAGCCCTGCTGCGCCCGGCGTACGAGCTGCGCGCGTCCTGTGTGTCTGCGCTCGGCGCGGGGGCGGTGCTCGTGGCGCCAGGGCTTTTCCTGCTGAGCCGCCCTTGGGACTGGCTGCTTGCCGGTGCATTGATGGGGCACGCCGCTTGGCGGGGCGCGGCCGGCCTGCGAACCCTGCGCTACCGCGCCAACCTGAGGCGTCAGCGCCACTACGCGGTGACCTCGACCGAGATTCCGTGGTCGGCCGAGCGGCTTTTTCTGGGGCGAGGCTTTCACTGGGACCAGCGTCACACCCAGCGACTGTTCGAGGCCCGACGCCCAGAGAACCAGGCTTTTTTGCAGCAAGGTCTGCTTGTTGAACTGTTCGCGAAGCTGCGCCCGCCCGTCGCGGTACCAACGGGCCTGGGCGGTGATCCTGCGATCCACGGTGTCGAGCTCAACGAGATGGATGTATGGATGGACATCGCCGACAGTGTCGGACACACGCTGGTGCTGGGCACGACGCGTGTAGGCAAGACGCGTCTGGCAGAACTGCTGATCGCTCAGGACATCCGTCGCGGCGAGGTGGTGATCGTGTTCGACCCCAAGGGCGACATCGATCTGCTGCGCCGCGTCTATGCCGAAGCCGAGCGGGCAGGGCGCTTGGGTGAGTTCTTCATGTTTCACCTGGGACACCCGGAGATCTCGGCGCGTTACAACCCGGTGGGCAGCTTCTCGCGCATCACTGAGGTGGCCACACGCATCGCCGGCCAGTTGCCTTCAGAAGGGCAGTCCGCCGCGTTCAAGGAGTTTGTCTGGCGTTTCGTCAACGTGATGGCGCGAGCGCTGGTGGCTTTGGGGCGCAAGCCCGACTATCAGGAGATCAACCGGTACGCGTCCGACGTGGAGCCACTGCTGGTTGACTACTTCGAGCACTGGTTCGACCGGGAGTCGGCCGCCGCCGGCTGGCGTGAGGAGTTGCAGTCGATGGCGATCGACAAGAAGAGCCTCGACAAGGGCCTCCAGTCGCGCGGTGTGCGAGCTGTCAGCCTGGTCGAGTATGCCCGGCGCCGCAAGCTCTACGACCCGATCGCCCATGCGCTGGCGTCTACCCTGAACTACGAGAAGAGCCATTTCGACAAGCTGGTGGCCTCGCTGCTGCCGCTGATGGAAAAGCTAACCACCGGCCGCACTGCGGCGCTGTTGTCACCAGCGCTGGACGACCCGACCGATTGGCGGCCGGTTTTCGATTGGACTTCGGTGATCAACCTGGGCGGGATCGTCTATGTCGGTCTCGATGCACTCTCTGACTACGAAGTGGCGGGGGCAGTGGGCAATTCGATGTTCGCCGATCTCACCAGCGTCGCGGGAAGCATCTACAAGTTTGGACACGGTCGGGGTTTTCCGGGGGAGGTCAAAGCGCGGCGGATCGCCATCCATGCCGACGAGTTCAACGAATTGATCGGCGACGAGTTCATTCCGCTGCTGAACAAGGCCGGTGGGGCGGGTTTCCAGGTGACGGCCTACACGCAGACCTGGTCGGATGTGGAAGCCCGCATCGGCTCGCCCGCCAAAGCCGGCCAGATAGCGGGCAACTTCAACACGTTGATCATGCTGCGGGTGAAGGAGGTGGCCACGGCCGAGTTGCTGACCGACCAACTGCCGGAGGTTCAAGTGGTGTCGACCATCGTTTCGTCGTCGGTGTCGGATACCAATGATCCTGGTGAATTCACCGACTTTGCAAGTCGCAACGAGGACCGCCTGGTGCCGCAGAGCGCCCGCATGCTGGAGCCGACCGACTTGGTGCAGTTGCCTAAGGGGCAGGCCTTTGCCTTGATCCACGGTGGGCAGTTGTACAAGATCCGCATGCCACTGCCCAGCGCCGAACACGACCCATTGATGCCCGAGGGCCTGGAACAGATCGGGCAGGCACTACGCGACCGACTGAATGGGCCCTGGAATCTGCCGGACGACGATCAGCAAGCGGAGCAGGTTCGTGGCAAGTAAGAACGCGTCGTTCCACGATGGTCCTTTGGCCGGTGTTCTGCTTAGCCCGTTGACGCTGGCGTTCGCACTGGGGATGGGAGTGGTGGGGATCTTGTTGGTCGCGTGGTGCATCGACTGGGTGTTCGTGTTGCGAGTCTGGCCAGATGGTCTGAACACATTGCGCAGCATTCTGGCGGATGATCTCGGACATGGCATCATGCTCGCCGCACGGCAGGGTCGTGGTGCAGGGGAGATCACCGGGCCGGCGAACTCCTTTTATGGCTTGGTGTTCGAGGCCACCGGTATCCATGACATGGGGCTGCGTTTCGCCGAAGAGGCTTCACTGTCGATTCCGGACACGGTGGTACGTCGTAGTTATCTGGCCAATCGCGAGGCGATCGAGACCGCGATGGTCGCCACGCAGTTGCTGGGCGTGCGTTTTGCAACGCTCACGCGGTTCTTCCCGCTTTTGGTGCTCTTGTATGCGGTGGGTACAGCCGATGGACTGGCCGGGCGCGCGATTCGAAGGTGTTGCGGAGGGAGGGAGTCGGCCAGCCTGTACCACCGGGCAAAGTACCTGCAAATGGTAATGTTTGCGCTGGGCAGTGTGGCGCTTTTGGTCTGGCCAGGGTCTGTGGCATGGGAATTGTGCGCGGATCTGATTGTCGCTGTGACGGGTATTTTGGCGCGGCTGCAGTGGGCGTTCTACAAGAAGCACCTGTAGAGTGGGCGCCGTCCCTTCGATACTTTGCCGCGCTTGGGTGATATCACGCGCACTTCGCCATTCACCTGAACTAGCAAATTTAGGCATTCGGCACCGCCCCGAACCTCGTTTAGTGACTAGGTTCAAACGGAAATTCCGTTGGCTGCGGTGAGCGCGCTTTGAGGCAAATGCCTAGAAGCTTTGAAATTGAACTGGAATCAACGACCGGCGGTTGCACATGGTCACTTCAGCTGACGTCGATGGCATGGATGTGCTTGACGCCGCGCATCCATGCCATCAGGTCCAGGTGGCTGCTGGACGGCGCAGTTTCAGACTGCCAATTTTCGTGAATAGCATGCCCACTGCGCCGCGGCATTTTGACGATCTTCGCCTGGTGGCGCGGTTGCGCCGGGCTGTCGGTCGCCAAATTGTCGAGAATGGCGCACGCCGGCAAATCGTCGCCGTTGCAGGCATTGAACAGCTTTTCGAGGCCTTCTTTCATCTGGGCGATTTCGCGCAACTTCTCTTCGAGATCGGCCAGATGGCGTTGCGCAATACCCTTGACTTCGCGGCTGGATCGCGCTTCATTGCCCCACATGCCGATCAAGTCGGCGATCTGGGGCATCGAAGAGCCCAGGCTGCGCGACTGGCGGATGAAACGCAGCGCCGACACGTCGCGTTGGCCATACAGGCGGTACCCCGCATCGCTGCGGCCGGCTTGTGGCAATAAGCCGATCAGTTCATAGTGGCGGAACATCTTGGTCTACACGCTGGCCGCCTTGGCGGCCTGTCCGATGTTCATGTTGGCATTCGTCCTGCGCACTCCAGAGACGGCAATAGCTGCCGAGGCACCGAATATGAACCTTGACACCATGGGAAGGTCAATTATCCATACACTCATCATGGGCTCCAGGGCTCGGCTGGGGAACATCCGGCGCATATCTGAACTGAACGCGACAGCCATGGTCTGTTACCCCTCTTCACAGAAAGACAGAACGCGACGGAATTGAACTTCGCTCGGGTTTGATGAAAATAAAGTCTTGGCGTGTCAGATTTCTACCATGGGCCAATTGCATCGTTGCTGAATGAAGATCGTCAGCTTTCATCGACTCAAGCGCCGCATCGCTTTTCATGATCATCCTTTATCAGTCCGCCCCGGCGGGTTCGACCAGCGCGTCAATGATCGGACAGGGAATCGATTGACCGGTCATGCGGCACAGATGAAGCAGGTCCGCCAGAGCTGCTTGCATCCGGGTCAGATCGGCTAGCTTGGTTTCAACCTCTGCCAGGCGCGCGGCGGTAACCGACTGCACGGCCCTGCGGTTGCGCCCGTCGGCCAGGTCGAGCAGTGTGGCGATTTCTTTGAGCGAAAAGCCCAGTGTCTGCGCTTTCTTGATGAATCCGATTCGCCGCACTAGATCGACCGGGTAGTAGCGTACCGCGCCCGACGCGCGAGGCACCGGCAGCAAGCCCCGGCGCTGGTAGTAACGCACCGTTTCGATGCCGACAGCGGAAGCTTTGGCCAAGCGGCCGATCGTCAGTCGGTCAGGGGCCATCATCGATCTGTCTACCTGATTCATGCCGCGCAGCTTAACAGCGTGATCCGAACCCTACTGGAGCATTGGCCTGATCTGTATCAACAACGCGGGCCGTAGTCCACCTATCATTCGACGGTCGCCTACCTTGCCCATGACTCTCTTCACGATCCCCCGCAACAAGCGCCGCTTCGCTTCGGCGATGCTGGTGTTGTGGGTGTTTGCGCTGGGCACGGCGTGGGCGAATGCATGTCTGTTGCAAGACCGCACCACGCATCTTGATCCGTCAACTGTCGCCATCGCAGGACCGCCTGTAGTGTCGCCGGGCCATGTCGGTGTTCT
>JBBQZA010000052.1:0-16470 GCA_038208175.1 Burkholderiales bacterium | reverse complement strand
GCAGGTGTGCCTCGCGCTGCTGAGGGCAAAGACGGTGAACTGCGCACTGCTTGATTGATCACCATGCCGGGACTGGCAAAATAGCAACCTCGTACCCCAGTTCGAGGCAACTGCAGGAGAATTTTTTGAACTCGATGCAATCTTTTTTTCCCTTTGTAGCGGCCCTGGTGGGGTATCTGATCGGATCACTGTCGTTTGCCGTCATTGTCAGCCGATTTATGGGTTTGAAAGACCCCCGCACTTTCGGCAGCAAGAATCCCGGCGCCACCAATGTGCTGCGCTCGGGTAGCAAAAAGGCGGCCATCGTGACCTTGTTGCTGGATGCGGCCAAGGGTTGGCTGGCGGTGATGCTGGTCAGGTGGTTCGGCAAGCCGTATGGCATGGAGGAGGGGACCATGGCGCTGGTCGGGCTGGCTGCGTTTGTCGGTCATCTCTACCCGGTGTTCTTTAAATTTGTCGGTGGCAAGGGTGTCGCCACGGCTTTTGGTGTGCTGCTGGGACTCAGCTGGGTCCTCGGTCTGGCCAGCGGCATCACCTGGTTGCTGATGGCCTATTTCTTCCGCTATTCGTCGCTGGCTTCGCTGACCGCTGCCGTGTTGGCACCGGCTTTCTACATTTTTGGCGATGGCACGATCTGGTATCTGAACAAGGGTGTGCTGTTGTCGATATCGGTGATGTCGATCTTGCTGATTTACCGCCACGTCGGGAATATCGGCAAACTGGTCAAGGGAACCGAATCCCGCATCGGCAAGATAGGCTAAACAGTGTTCTTGATCCAGAAAACAAGCGATTGACTTCAGTCGCTGTATTGGCCCGCGGCGGCGCTCTGGAGCTGGACCAAAGCTTGTCCGATAAGTGCTGCCATGCTGACCGCATTGCTTGAATGCTTAACACAGTCGGTACTCCAGATCGCGCTCACGCCAATCGACCGAAGCATGGCAATGGCATCTTCTGCGAGTAGTGCGTGCGTCACGGCAACGTCGACCGAGCTTGCGCCAGCCGCCAGCAACAATTTCGCCGCCTCGGCCAGTGTATGGCCGGTGCTGGCCACGTCGTCCAGCAACACCACCTGGCGTCCGGCAACCGCTGCCTTTGGCAGCTCGATTTGCACCGAGTGATCGCCGCTTCGAACCTTGCGGCACACGGCGTGGTCAAAGCCGTGGCGCTTGGCCGCTTTGGCGACCCACTGGGCCGATTCCTCGTCCGGACCCACCAGTAGCGGATGCGTTCTGTGCGTGGCAAGCAGATCGGACAGCAGTGGCGCGCCACTCAACACCAGGGTATTGGCAGCGGGCAGGGCCTCATGCAGCGTGGCCACCCGGTGCAGATGCGGATCGACCGTAATGACGGTGTCAAACAGGGTTGCCAGAAACTGGCCGACGATACGCTGACTGACAGCTTCTCCCGGTTTAAAGGCAATGTCCTGGCGCATGTAGGCAAGGTAGGGCGCCACCAGTGTCAGTTGCTGGGCGCCTGACTGGCGTGCCGTCTGTGCAGCCAGCAGCAATTCAAGCAATTTTTCGTTCGGGTCGTTCAAGGTTCGCAGGATCGCAAGCTGCGCCGGCAACTGGGGCGGCAAGCGCAGCTTGAGTTCGCCATCGGGAAAACGATGGCGCTCAATGACGATGGTATCCAGATCACCGGCCTGCGCAATGCGTGCAGCGCTCTCCTGTTCGTCTTCAAAACACAGCAACACAGGTTTTGACACGGGCCTTGATGTCATCAGAACTCCACAAACACTTGGCCGGCCAGCTTGCGATGCAGTGCACCGATGGATACCGGTGGCTCGGCAGTAGACGGTTCCAAAATCACCTTGCTCATAAGCGTAGCCTACACCGAAATTTTGCGCCACAAAAAAGGCTCCAACAGGAGCCTTTTCTTTGGCGCGGTGAACAGGCGTTCAGACGCGTTTGCGGTACTCGCCGGTGCGGGTGTCGATTTCAACCTTGTCGCCCTGCGCTACAAAGATCGGCACGCCGACATTGAACCCAGTGGCAATTTTGGCTGGCTTGAGCACCTTGCCAGAGGTATCGCCCTTGACAGCGGGCTCGGTCCAGGTAATCTCACGCACGACGCTGGTTGGCAACTCAACTGAGATCGCCTTGCCGTCATAGAACACCACTTCGACCGCCATGCCGTCTTCCAGGTAATTCAGTGAGTCGCCCATGTTTTCGGCTTCGACTTCGTACTGGTTGAAGTCGGCGTCCATGCAGACGTACATCGGGTCGGCAAAGTAAGTGTAGGTGCAATCCTTCTTGTCCAGTACGACCTGGTCGATCTTGTCGTCAGCCTTGAACACGACTTCAGTGCCGAAGTTGGCGATCAGGCTTTTGAGCTTCATGCGGACCGTGGCGGAGTTGCGGCCACCGCGGCTGTATTCGGTCTTCAGGACGACCATCGGGTCTTTGCCGTGCATGATGACATTGCCGGCGCGAATTTCTTGAGCGGTTTTCATATAAAAGATTTGAAGGTTGGCCGCATAACGGGCGGCAAGAACTGCAGGGACCGGACAACAATCCGGTCGAATTTTGCAAAGCGTTGAATTTTAACGGTTTTTCGCGGCAAACTGAATGATCTTTGTCACCAGGTCGTCCTGCTGCAGTTGAAGCGCCCGGGTTCGGCAGACGCTGGGCTGCCATTCGTTCAGTTGCAGCGTCGGCAGCGCAGCCTGACCAAACCCGTTCCAGACCTGGTGAAAAGCGCGCAGCGAGGCGGGTGCGTCCAGCAGGTTCAGAAACGCTTCGAGCTTGGCTCGGTGGGCATTGTCAGTTTGCCGATAGAGTTGCCAGACAAAGGGTTTGCCGGCCCAGAGGGCCCGGACCACTGAATCCTCGCCGCGCACAAAATTGAGGTCGCAGGACCACAGCAGGCAGTCAAAGTCGCTCTGGCTCAGCCACGGCAGGTACGAAATGAGCAGCTTGTCATGTTTTGTCCAGCCAGGCTGCTCACGATCCTTGGTCTGCAGGCAGGTCTTGACCGCGGCCGCCGCCCGCCCCGCAGTGACCAGCAAGCGCGTTGGAAGAGGGTCGGCAGCGAGTTGTTTCAGTAACTCCCCCAGAGCCTCTGGTTCGTAGCAAAACAGGGAAACCAGCCGTTCGCCGCCGAAACCGATGGCCAGATCGCGCAGCCAGGCTTCGCGATCGAAGCTCGTCTGCCGTGCGGTGAGATCAGTCTCACGTAGCAGGCCACCGGTTGTGGGGGTAAAGCCGGGAAAGAAGAAATATTTGGGCAGACCCTTACCCGGTCCAGCCAGCACCGGCGAGGGCAGCGCGTGGCAACGCTCGACATACGGCTCTGCGCTGAGGTGCTCCAGATTGAGCCACAGACCCGACTGTCCGCCGGCCACCTTCGCTGCGAAAGCCGTCAAATAGCCGGGATCGATGTCGCAACCAAAGGCTTCCAGCAGGACATCGCCCGGGGTCAAACCTTCAGTTCGCAAGGGCTGCTCCCTGCGCCTCACCTCGACGCTGGCGGCACCTTCGGGTGCCATCCAGGCCAACGCAGCTGGATCGTCGACCCACAAGCGCACCTTTTGACCGCGCGCTGCCAAGCCAGTCGCCAGTCGCCAGCAGACGCCGACGTCACCAAAATTATCGATGACGCGGCAAAAAATGTCCCAGAGGTATGCTGTCTTCACGTCGGAGATTGTCCACAATACCCACCTATGCCCGATTTGCCTGATTCAAACCCGCCGCTGCCGCAGTACTCGGCCCAGTTGCTGAGCGATGTGGTTGGCCTGCCAGCGCTACCCGGCGTCTACCGTTATTTTGATAAAGACGGTGCGGTGCTTTATGTGGGCAAAGCCATCAATCTGAAAAAACGGGTGGCTAGTTATTTCCAGAAGAACCATGGCGGCACCCGTATCGGCCACATGGTGAGCAAAATCGCCCGACTCGAAACGACGGTGGTGCGCTCCGAGGCCGAGGCCTTGCTGCTGGAAAACAACCTGATCAAGACACTCAATCCGAAATACAACATACTTTTTCGGGACGACAAAAGTTACCCCTACCTGAAGATCACAGGTGTCGGCGCTTCGGCGAACCTGAGTTCAAGGTTTGCGCGGGTCGCTTATTACCGGGGGCTGGTGGAAAAGAAACACCACTATTTCGGGCCCTATCCCAGCGCCTGGGCCGTGAAGGAAGCCATTTTGCTGATGCAAAAGGTATTTCGCTTGCGCACCTGCGAAGACACGGTTTTCAACAACCGCAGTCGGCCCTGTTTGCTGTACCAGATCAAGCGCTGTTCAGCACCTTGCGTCGGGCATATTTCCGAGTCAGACTATGCGCAGGATCTGGCCAACGCCGAGCGCTTTCTGCGCGGAGATTCGCAACAGGTGCTCGACCAGTTGGAGCAACGCATGCTGGCGCACGCGCAAGCCCTGGAGTTTGAGCAGGCGGCCGAACTGCGCAACCAGATCGGTGCGCTGTCCAATGTGCTGCACCAGCAGTCGGTCGACAATGTGTCGGATCGCGATGTGGATATTTTGGCCGTGAAAGTGCAGGGCGGGCGCGCTTGCGTCAACCTGGCCATGGTGCGTGGCGGGCGCCATTTGGGCGACCGGCCCTATTTTCCGGTTCATGTCGATGATGCGGTCGGCATCTACAGCGAAGATGATGACCCGTCGACAGCACCGGTGCTGTCGGTTGAGTCCCAGGTGCTGCAGGCCTTCGTCGCGCAACATTATCTGCAGGTGCCGGTGCCGCCCTCGCTGGTGGTCAGCGAGCCGGTGAACCGGAAATTGATCGATGCGCTTTCCGTCCAGTCCGGCGTCAAAGTTACTGCCGTGCATCAGCCACGCGAACAGCGTCGACTGTGGCTGGAAATGGCCCAGACCAACGCCGCTTTGCAACTGGCGCGTCTGCTGTCGGAAGAAGGATCGCAGCAGGCACGTACACGGGCCCTGGCCGATGCACTCGATCTGGAATTGGAAGATCTGCATGATCTGCGCATCGAGTGCTTTGACATCTCCCATAGCGCCGGCGAAGCGACACAGGCGTCGTGCGTGGTGTTTCAAAATCACAAGATGCAGAACGCCGAGTACCGGCGTTTCTCCATCGACGGCATTACCCCGGGTGACGATTATGCCGCCATGCGACAGGTGCTGTTGCGTCGTTACGGAAAACTGGCAGAGAGCCTGCACGAAACCCAAGTGACCGGACAAGCGGGCAACGTTGCTGGCAGGCTGCCCGATCTGGTGCTGGTGGACGGTGGCAAGGGGCAGGTTTCGGTGGCACGCGAAGTGTTTGAGCAACTGGGGTTGCCGTTGGCACTGATCGTCGGCGTTGAAAAGGGCGAGGGTCGAAAGGTGGGCCTGGAGGAACTGGTTTTTGCGGATGGCCGCGACAAGGTTTATCTGGGCATGGACTCGGCGGCTCTGATGCTGGTGGCGCAGATTCGAGACGAGGCCCACCGCTTTGCCATCACTGGCATGCGGGCCAAAAGAGCCAAAGTGCGTGTTGATGGCGGCAAGCTGGAGGAAATACCCAACGTCGGGCCAAAGCGGCGGGCCAAACTGTTGCAGCGCTTTGGCGGTGTGCGTGGCGTCGCGCTGGCCGGAATCGACGACTTGGCGACAGTGGAAGGCATATCGCGCGAACTGGCCGAGGAAATATACCGAGCGCTACACTGATTCCGGTACCCACAATGGCGCCAAGCCATGCCACAATAATGACATGTTTTTCACGACGCCGACCATCATGACCTGGGCCCGCATTGCCGCGATCCCGCTGATCGTTGGTGTGTTTTACCTGCCGATCGAACCGGCCAGTCGCAACCTGATCGCGACCAGCATGTTTGTGCTGTCAGCGCTGACAGATTGGCTCGACGGTTATCTGGCCCGCAGGCTAAACCAGGTCTCTGCCTTTGGCGCCTTCCTGGACCCGGTGGCCGACAAGATACTGGTTTGCGCCAGTGTGCTGGTGCTGGTGCATCTGGGGCGGGCTGATGTTTTTGTCGGACTCATCATCATCGGACGTGAAATTACCATTTCTGCGCTGCGCGAGTGGATGGCGCAAATTGGCGCTGCCAAGAGTGTGGCAGTACATATGATTGGTAAATTGAAAACTGTGGTGCAAATGGTGGCGATTCCTTTCCTGCTGTTTGACGGCATGCTTTTTGGTCTCATCAATACCCATCAGTGGGGTGTCTGGCTGATCTGGATTGCCGCCGTCATGACGGTATGGTCGATGGTCTATTACCTGCGCAAGGCGCTGCCGGAAATCCGGGCTCGGGCGAAGTGAACAGCGATCGTGCGCTGATCAGAGCCATGCCGGCGCTGTTTGTGCTGATCTGGAGTACCGGTTTTATTGTTGCCCGCTATGGCATGCCGCATGCGCCGCCGTTCAAATTTTTGCTGCTACGCTATTTGTTCTCAATCGCCTGCTTTCTTCCCTGGATCGTGCTGGCTCGCGTCAAGTGGCCCGACACGCGCACCCAATGGGCGCACCTGGCGTTCATCGGGGTCCTGATGCATGCCTGTTACCTGGGCGGCGTGTGGGCGGCTGTGAAGGGCGGCATGGGCTCCGGGCTTTCTGCGTTGATCGTTGGTCTGCAGCCGGTGTTGACGGCGCTCTGGTTGTCGAGCACGGGTGGCAGAGTCACAGCTCGGCAATGGTGCGGTCTGGTGCTCGGATTTGCCGGCTTGTGGCTGGTTGTGTCGAGTAAATTCGGGCAGGGTGGCGAGGCCAACTGGCAGAACATGTCGCTTGCGGTGGGTGCCTTGTTCAGCATCACCCTGGGTACCCTGTATCAAAAGAGATTCCTGAAACCCTGTGATGTTCGTAGCGCCAACGTGGTTCAACTCGCAGCGGCATTCCTGGTGACTTTGCCCTTGGCCTTGATGGAGAGCGAAGCGATGCACTGGAACGGCGAACTTGCGGCGGCCATGGCCTGGTCGGTACTGGTTCTGACGCTGGGCGGCAGCTCGCTGCTGTACTTGCTGATTCAGCGCGGCGCAGCCGCCTCGGTCACCAGTCTGATGTACCTGGTGCCGCCAACAACCGCCATCATTGCCTGGCTGCTGTTCGCCGAACCGGTCAGCTTGAGCACCATCAGCGGCACGCTGATTACGGTGCTGGGTGTCGCATTGGTGGTGCGACAACCGGGGGCCTTGCCAACAGCATCGTTACCGCGTGACAGATAATTTCCAACATTGATTCAAGAGGTTCAGCCATGAGTAGAAAAAGAATTGCAGTGATCGCCGGCGACGGGATTGGCAGGGAGGTGATGCCTGAAGGTATTCGGGTCATGGAGCGGGCGGCCATCAAGTACGGGATCGATCTGCAGTTTGACCACTTTGATTTTTCCAGTTGGGACTACTATGAGAAGCACGGCAAGATGATGCCCGATAACTGGAAGGACTTGATCGGCGGCCACGATGCCCTTTATTTTGGTGCGGTGGGCTGGCCGGAAAAAATCCTGGACCATGTTTCCCTGTGGGGCTCGTTGTTGCTGTTTCGCCGCGAATTTGATCAGTATGTGAATCTCAGGCCGGCACGCCTGATGCCTGGCATCATTGCGCCGGTGGTCCGACGCGACGGCAGTCGGCGAGAGCCGGGTGAAATTGACATGTTCATCGTGCGGGAAAACACCGAGGGAGAGTATTCCAGCATTGGGGGTCGCATGTACCCGGGGACCGAGCGCGAAATCGTGATGCAGGAGACCGTGATGTCTCGTGTGGGCGTCGATCGGGTCCTGAAGTTTGCCTTTGAACTGGCCCAGTCGCGACCGAAGAAGCATTTGACGAGTGCTACCAAGTCCAATGGCATCGCCATCACCATGCCGTATTGGGATGAGCGGGTGGCTGAAATGGCACGCCACTACCCTGAAGTGTCGGTAGACAAATTTCACATCGACATCTTGACGGCGCATTTTGTGCAGCGTCCTGATTTCTTTGATGTGGTGGTCGCGAGCAATCTGTTCGGAGACATTCTGAGCGACCTCGGACCGGCTTGTACCGGGACCATTGGCATTGCACCTAGCGCCAACCTGAATCCGGAGCGAAAGTTTCCGTCGCTGTTCGAGCCGGTGCATGGTTCGGCGCCGGATATCGCTGGCAAAGGCGTAGCGAACCCGATCGGTCAGATCTGGTGCGGTGCCATGATGCTGGATTTTCTCGGTTACAAAAGTGCGCACGATGCCGTGCTGGCGGCGATTGAGCGCGTGCTGGAGCCGCAAAGCGGCGCGCCGCGTACGCCCGACCTGGGTGGCACGGCCGGTACACGGGATGTCGGACTGGCGATCACTGGCGCGCTATGAAGCGATCCTGGCTCATAGCGGAAATGTTTCCCTGCGCGTGCCGATGAAAAGCGACTAAAATTCGCGTCCGCACTGCGGTAAAGCCACGGCTTGAGGGACTCTGCGCAGCGGCCATCAGATTTTTCCGAGACATTTGATCAACACCATTTTCATAAGAAGGATTTACTGTGAACAAGACAGAATTGATTGAGCACATCGCAACGCACACCGATATTTCCAAAGCCGCAGCAGCCCGGGCTCTGGAGTCCGTCATCGGCGCGGTGAAGACGACCTTAAAGAAAGGTGGCTCGGTGTCGTTGGTTGGTTTTGGTACTTTTGCCGTTGGTAAGCGCGCTTCACGGGTGGGGCGCAATCCGCGCACCGGCGCTGCGATTAAAATAAAGGCCGCCAAGGTTCCAAAGTTTCGTCCGGGTAAGGCCTTGAAAGATGCACTGAATTGACAGCCGGTTAAGGTGGGGTGCTTAGCTCAGTTGGTAGAGCGGCGCCCTTACAAGGCGTAGGTCGGGGGTTCGAGCCCCTCAGCACCCACCAATGAAAACCAGTAAAAATAGGGTCTGTAGCGATACAGGCCTTTTTACTTAAAAGAAAAGACCCAGCGGGTAAGGCCGGGTCAACCACATTGAAGTGGAACCAATTGGAGACTAACATGAGCAATTTCCCTCGCTCAATTTCAGTCTAATGGCACAGACTTAAGGCAGAGTGAAGTTAAAGCGAAAGCTTGTGACTGGCATCACCGCCTATGCCAAATTATTGACAGTCTTGGAGTTTCAGCCTTCGCAGTTGCCAGGACGTTCAGCCGGGGAGGGTGACCTTGTTGCCGTTGCTATACTTGACGGAGTCATTTCTTGTACCCCTCTGCTGCAACTTAAGTGCAAACCATAGTTCGCACGTGCACTTAAATGCAAGCAATGGCAAATGTAGGTCGGAGATTCGAGCCCCTCAGCACCCACCACCATTCTGGCAAAGGTGAACAAAACGTTCGCCTTTTTTTGTTTTCTATTGGAGAAGTTGCGCATGTTTGATTTTGTCCGTAAGCACACGAAGATCATGATGGCTTTGATGTTCATGCTGATCATCCCGTCCTTTGTGCTGTTCGGCATTGACGGTTACAACCGCATGAGCGAGACGGGCGTTGCGGTGGCCCGTGTCGGCGGCCAGGACGTGACTCAGGGCGAATGGGATGCGGCGCACAAATCAGAAGCAGAACGCATGCGTGCCTCGATGCCCAATCTGGATGTCAAACTGCTCGATTCGCCGGAGGCCCGCTATTCCACGCTGGAGCGAATTGTGCGCGAACGGGTGCTGGCGCAGGCGGCCGACAGTTTCCGCCTGACCACCAGCGATGGACGTCTTGCACGCAGCCTGCAGGAAGATCAGACCATTGCTTCCTTGCGTCTGCCGGATGGCAAACTGGACATGGAGCGCTATCGTCAGCTGGCGGCCAGCCAGGGTTTGACTCCCGAGGGCTTTGAAGCTCGCGTGCGCCGTGACCTGTCGGTTCGTCAGGTTGAAACCGGCTTGACCAACACCGGTTTTGCCGCAGCAGGTGTGGCAGACGTTGCGTTAAATGCTTTTTTTGAACAACGCGAAGTTCAGATTGCCAATTTTTTGAGTACCGATTTTGCGTCAAAAATCAATCCTGCTGAAGCGGAACTGGAGGCTTATTACAAGGCCAATCAGGCGCTGTTTCAGGCGCCGGAACAAGCCAGCATTGAATATGTGGTGCTGGACCTGGAGTCGGTGAAGAAAAACATCACCATCAATGAAGCTGACAGCAAATCCTATTATGAGCAAAATGCCGCCCGTCTCAGTGGTACCGAGGAACGGCGGGCCAGTCACATTCTGATCAACGCTGCCAAAGAGGCTCCGGCGGCCGATCGCCAGAAGGCCAAGGCGCGGGCTCAAGAGTTGCTGCAGGAGGTGCGTAAGGCGCCTGATAGTTTTGCTGAAGTGGCAAAGAAAAGTTCGCAGGATACGGGGTCCGCAGCCAAGGGCGGTGATCTTGATTTCTTCGCTCGAGGTGCCATGGTCAAACCGTTCGAGAACGCGGTTTTTGCGATGAAAAAGGGCGATGTCAGTGAGCTTGTGGAGTCTGATTTTGGTTACCATATCATCAAACTCACAGATGTCAAAAGTCCCATACAGCGCAGCTTTGAAGAGTTGCGTGCGGGTATTGAGGCAGACTTAAAGACGCAACAGGCGCAGCGCAAATTTGCTGAAACCGCCGAACTGTTTACGAACGGCGTCTATGAACAGTCGGACAGCCTTAAGCCTGTGACCGACAAACTCAAGTTGGAGATCAAGACAGCCAGCAATGTGACGCGCAAGCCGGCTACCGGTGTTACCGGCTTGCTGGCCAATGCCAAGTTCCTGACGGCCATTTTTGCGCCGGACGCGGTCGAAAAGAAGCACAACACCGAAGCCATCGAAACGGCCCCGAGTCAATTGACTGCAGGGCGCATCACGCAATACGTGGCCGCCAGAACGATTCCGTTTGCCGATGTTCGTGCCAGCGTGCGTGAGCGCGTGGTTGCTGCCAGTGCATCTCAATTGGCTGGCAAGGAAGGCGCCGAGAAACTGGCGGCCTGGAAGGCTGCACCGGCCTCGGCGGTGTTGTCGGCGCCAGTCGTTGTTGCGCGCGATCAGCCGCAGAATATTGCGCCACAAATCTTGACAGCAGTGTTGCGCGCGGACACGGGCAGCTTGCCAGTTTTTGTCGGCGTCAGTCTTGGTGCGCAGGGCTATGCAGTGGTCAAGGTTAACAAGATTGTGCCTCGGCCAGCGCCCACTGAGGCGGCCGCCAGGCAGGATCGGTCGCAGTACTCCCAATGGTGGACAACGGCGGAAAACCAGGCCTATTACGGCCTCTTGAAAGAGCGTTTCAAGGCCGAGATCATGGCGCCACGCCCGCTGCGCAATACGGCCGAAGTATCGTTGGCGCCGACCAAGTAGTCGGTAGTCGGTATAATCTCAACGAGTGGTGGCTGTAGCTCAGTTGGTAGAGTCCAGGATTGTGATTCCTGTTGTCGTGGGTTCGAGCCCCATCAGCCACCCCAGTTAAAACCGCATATACACTAGCCCCGCAGCTACAAAAACAGTAGCAAGGGGCTTTTTTCTCGGTGGCACTTTTTCGCCGTGTAGCCATTGTGTAGCCACCAGTACATGGATTTGCACCATGTACCAGTGACACGTTTGTCCAACGCTAACCCGTACCTCCTCCCTCGCTTTCCCCCGGTAAGCATCCAGATCAACGCCAACAACGACGAGTCGCATGAACTGCAATGATTTTTTTTACGTTGCCCGGCGCGATGCTTTTGACGACATGAAGCGCCAGCTTGATGGGGTCGTGCGCAAGCGCAGGCGTCAGGCGAAGCGAAATGAAGGGCCGCGGCAAGGCCAGACCGAGGAAAAAGATCAGTGAGAGCCTGACCGGAGATTTGAAAACATGACACCAGACATTCACCCCTGTGTGCGCCGCCAGACCATTGCAGATGCCTTGCGCCGCACGCCACACATGGCAAATTTCAAGGCACCCAAACGGGTGATCTTTGCCGACAGTCTGCCCAAGAACCCGAGTGGCAAGCGGCTCAAGCGCCAACTGCGCCAGAGTTACAAAATTTAAGTCGAATGGCCCGCTAGCCAGCGTGGAATCAGGGCGAGCAGCTACGATTTAAATAGCAAAGTCCGATGTTGAGTCAATACTGGTAGACGCCACGTCCGGCTTTGCGGCCGATCCGACCGGCAGCCACCATTTCGCGTAGCAGCGGGCAAGGACGATATTTGCTGTCGCCAAATTCGCTCAGGTAGACCTCCATCACCGCCAAGCAGACGTCCAGACCCACCATGTCGGCCAGCGCCAGGGGACCGATCGGCTGGTTGCAACCGAGCTTCATGCCGGCATCAATATCCTCTGGCGTTGCCAGGCCTTCAGCCAGCACGAAAAACGCCTCGTTGATCATCGGCACCAGGATGCGGTTGACGACAAAACCGGGTGAGTTCCTAACCGTGATGGGCGTCTTGCCCAGGGCCTTGGCCATGGCTTGCACGGCGTCGTGCGTGGCGTCGCTGGTTTGCAGCCCGCGGATGATCTCGACCAGTGCCATCATCGGCACCGGGTTGAAAAAATGCATGCCGATGAAGCGATCGGCACGGCTGGTGACGGCGGCCAGCTTGGTGATGGAAATGGACGAGGTGTTCGACGCAATGATGACCTCCGGCGCCACAATGCCGTCGATCTGTTTCAGGATCTTGATCTTGAGTTCGTGGTTTTCTGTCGCCGCCTCGATCACCAGTTGCGACGATTTAAGGTCTTCATAACGGGTGCTGCCCGTGATGCGAGCCAGGGCGGCGTCGCGATCTGCGGCGCTGATTTTCTCTTTCTTGAGGAGTCGCTCCAGACTGCCGGTGACGCTGGCAATGCCCTTGGCCACAGCGGCTTCTGCAATGTCGACCATGACGACGTCAATGCCCGACACCGCGCATGCTTGCGCAATGCCGTTGCCCATGGTGCCAGCACCAATGATTCCGACTGTTTTGATAGTCATACGAAGAACTCCTGTAAATAAAAATCAACAGGTCTATCCTAATGAATCTGTGCCATGACAGCTCTGCCTTTAGTCAAGCAAAACCGAGTTAATGCTGGATTATTTCAGGGCCATATCGAATTTTGGCAAGATAGGGGGATGAACCAGTTTTTTAGAACATTTGCTACCGACGTCGTGAGGGCCTTGCTGTTGGCAGGGCATCTGGGCTTGAGCTTGAGCCCGCACGCCGGTGCCACGCCCGCGGAACCTGCCAGACCCAGGTTGATCGCATTGATCGTGGTCGACGGTCTGCCGCAGCGTCAACTCGATGGCTATCGCGACCAGTTTGGTCCTGACGGATTCGCGCGTTTTCTGGATCGCGGCACCTGGTTTGCCAATGCCCATTTTGAATATGCCTACACGGTGACTGCGGCGGGCCATGCCGTCTTGCTCAGCGGAGCCAGTCCGGACCGAAGCGGCATCATCGGCAACGAGTGGCGCGACCCCGCCAGCGGTGAGCCGGTGTACTGTGTCGGAGACCGTTCCGCCAGTTACATCGGCCACCCGACGCGGCCTCTTGATGGCACCAGCCCGAAGAACCTGCTGGCGGAAACGCTGGGGGATGTGTTGCGCCGTGCCGACCCACGTTCCAAGGTCATTTCTATCTCGGGCAAGGACCGTGGCGCCATCCTGCCTGCCGGCAAAAGCGGCACAGCCTATATGTACATGCGCGGCAGTGGCCAGTTTGCCTCCAGCAGCTACTACATGAGCGCCCATCCAGCCTGGGTCGAAGCCTTCAATGCAGGCAAACCGGCCGACCGCTACTTCAAGGCCAGCTGGACCGCCTTGCTGCCGAAATCGGCCTATGAGCGTGGGCTCGCCGGCGATCCGTATCTGCCGGGCTCGCTCAGCGAATTGCCCATTGTGTACGGATTGCCGCAGGAACAGGAGCCGGGTGCGCGTTTCTACGGCTCCTTGTTGCAGGGACCGTTCGCCGATGCCTTGACGCTGGATTTTGCGCGCTCTGCCATCGCTGGCGAGGGCCTGGGCCAGCATGATGCGCCCGACATTCTGGTAGTGAGTCTGTCCGGGCATGACTATGTCAACCACACTTTCAGTGCCGAGTCGAGTGTGTCGCACGATCATGTTTTACAGATTGATCGCTTGCTGCAAGCCTTCTTCAAGGATCTGGATGCCGCCGTTGGGCGCGACAACTACATTGCCGCCTTGACCTCGGACCACGGCTTCATGCCGACCCCCGAGTACAGCCGCCAGTTGGGTCGTGACGCCGGACGGATCGCGTCGGCGCCCCTGCTTGCACGAGTCAATGCGGGCCTGGAGCGAGAGTTTGGCCCGGGCAAATGGGTTGCCGGCTTATCGGCCAGTACGCTGGCGCTGGACCGGGCTTTGATAATGCGCAGCGAAGTGGACGCCGGCGCAGTGGCACGGCAGGCGCGCAGCCTGTTGCTGGCCGAGCCCGGTGTGGCGGCAGCCTACACCCGCGAGGAATTGCTGGACGGCAAGCGCAGCGGTGAGCCGCTGTTCGAGCCGATGCGCAGGTCATGGCACGCTGGCTTGTCGGGCGATGTTCAATTTGCGTTGAAGCCGAACTGGATGTTTGGCACTGGCAGCGGCGCGACGCATGGCTCGCCGTATGACTACGACACCCATGTGCCGCTGATGTTGTGGGGCCCGCGCTGGGTGCGTGCTGCAGCCGTGCCCAGCAGGGTGGGCATCGGCGACTTGGCGCCCACGCTGGCGCGCTGGCTTCAAGTGGCCACGCCGACGCAGTCCGCAGGCCGCCTGTTGCCTTTGACTGCGCCTTGATGCAAGCAAGCAAATTGTTTGCGCAACGCCATTACGACGTTTTGGCTAAGGCTTGCGTGAACTGGCGCTAATTCACCATCACCAGTTTGCCCATGACGCCGCGTGAACCCATGTGGGCGAAGGCGGCTTTCAGTTCTGCCATCGGCATGGTGCGATCAATCACCGGTTTGATCTTTCCCTGGGCGTACATTTGGGCCAGTTCCTGCATCATGGCGGCATTGGCTTTGGGTTCGTTCCTGGCGAAGTCGCCCCAGAACACACCGACGATGGAGGCGCTCTTGAGCAGCGGCAGGTTTAGCGCTAGCGCCGGTATCGGGCCGGCGGCAAAACCGATGACCAGATAACGACCGCGCCGGGCAATGGTGCGAAATGCCGTTTCGGCCAAGTCGCCACCGACCGGATCGTAGATGACATCCGGACCTTTGCCATCGGTCAGCGCCTTGACGGCGTCGCGCAAGTTGGCGCTGCTGTAGTTGATGGTGGCGTCAGCGCCTATGGTTTTGCAGAGTTCGCACTTGGCATCGGTTGACGCTGCAGCGATGACTTTGGCGCCGCAGGCTTTGGCAACCTGTATCGCCGCCGTGCCAACGCCGCCTGCCGCACCCAAAACCAGCACCGTTTCACCGGCTTTCAGTTGGCACCGGTCCACCAGCGCATGATGTGCAGTGGCATAAATCATGATGAAGGCGGCCGCATCGACAAAGGGGAAACCGTCCGGCAGTGGTTGGCAAAGTACCGCTGGCGCCACGGTGTGTGTGCCAAAGCCGCCGGTGCCTGACAGGCAAGCGACGTGCTGCCCCACCTTCAGGTGCGTGACGCCTTCGCCAACGGCCTGGATCACGCCGGCGTATTCGGAGCCCGGTACAAAGGGCAGGGCGGGCTTCATCTGGTACTTGTTCTGCACAATCAGCAGATCGGGGAAGTTCAGACTGGCGGCCTTGATCTCGATCAGAACCTCGCCAGTTTTGGGCTGCGGCGTAGGCAGTTCTTTCCAGGTCAGGGCGTCAACGCCCACAGGGTTCTCACAAAGCCAGGCATGCATCGGTAGTCTCCAAAAAATTGCGCGAATGATAGAGGCTTGCGCTTGCTGCTATTGTCTCAGGCGTGACGTGCGCCGCCACAGGAGTGCGCCCCTACAATGAAGAATAACTTTATTGCCCATGAAGATTCTTATTTCAAATGATGATGGCTATCAGGCACCGGGTCTGGTGGCGCTGTACGAAGCACTGAAAGAGGTGGCCGAGGTGGAGGTGATTGCACCGGAGCAGAACAACAGTGCCAAATCGAACGCGCTGACGCTGCACATGCCGCTCTACGTGCAGCGCGCCAGCAATGGTTTTCGCTATGTCAACGGGACGCCGGCGGATTGCGTGCACATCGCTTTGACGGGCTTGCTCGGTTACCGGCCTGATCTGGTGTTATCGGGTATCAATAACGGCGCCAACATGGGCGACGATACGATCTATTCGGGCACCGTGGGTGCGGCCATGGAAGGCTATCTTTTTGGTGTGCCAGCCATTGCTTTTTCGCAGGTGGAAAGAGATTGGGTTCATCTGGACGCGGCGGCTCGCAAGGCGCGTGACCTGGTGCTTCAGATGTCGCAGCAAAAGCTGATTGGGAGCAGTCCGTGGCTGCTCAATATCAACATTCCGAACTTGCCGTTTGATGAATTGGGACATGTCAAATTGTGTCGGCTGGGGCGGCGTCATGCGGCTGAGGCGGTGATCACCCAGATCAATCCGCGTGGCGACACCATGTACTGGATTGGTGCAGCCGGTTCCAGCAAAGACGATGCCGAGGGCACGGACTTTCATGCCACGACGCAGGGCCATATTTCGATGACCCCGCTGAAGGTCGACTTGAC
>JBBQZA010000051.1:0-16491 GCA_038208175.1 Burkholderiales bacterium | reverse complement strand
TGCTCACCCCCATCGAACTGATCAAGTCCACGGTAGACGGCATGGCGGCGCGCGGTTACGGTCGTATTATCAACATCACTTCCAGCGCAGTGAAGGCGCCAATCGACATCCTGGGTCTTTCCAATGGCGCGCGCAGTGGCCTGACCGGCTTTGTCGCGGGTCTGTCACGCACCAAGCTGGCCGGCCAGGGCGTCACCATCAACAACCTGCTGCCCGGTCCTTTCGAAACCGATCGGCTCAAAGTCACGATGCAGGGTGCGGCGCAGAAGACCGGTCAGACCGTGGAGGCGCTGATGGCGCTGCGGCGCAAGACGATTCCGGCACAGCGCTTTGGCAATGTGGAAGAATTCGGTGCCATCTGCGCATTCTTGTGCAGCCAGCACGCCGGTTTTATCATTGGCCAGAACGTGCTGGCCGATGGCGGTGCCTACCCGGGCACCTTTTGAGTCCCGTCGATGGCATTTGCCGAGCCTCTTTGTTTACTAACGGAGTTAAGAATGGTCAGAACGTCATCGCAGCGCATTACCCGTCTGCTGTGTAAAACTCTCGCGCTGGGAGCATTTCTAATGGGCACTTTGGCGCAAGCGCAGACCGGTCCGATCAAGTTGCTGGTTGGTTTTCCGCCGGGTGGCGGTACCGACGCGATTGCCCGCACACTGGCTGAGAAGCTGAAGGATCAGTTGGGTACGGCGGTGATCGTGGAGAATCGTGCCGGTGCCGGTGGCCAGATTGCAGCGCAGGTGCTGAAGGCGGCAAGCGCCGACGGCACGACCTTTTTTCTGTCGCATGACCATACGATTTCGATTTTGCCGCTGGTCGTGAAAAACCCCGGCTTCGATCCGGCACGCGATTTTGTCTCGGTCGCTGGCTTTGCCACTTTTGTCAATGCATTCGCGGTATCGGGTGGCACGCCGGCCAAGTCGATGAACGAATACGTCGCCTGGGTCCGTAGCAAGGGCGCTGGCAAGGGCTCGGTCGGCATTCCTGCGCCAGCCTCGGTGCCCGAGTTCCTGGTCAAGGTCATTGGTGAGAAGTACAAACTGGACCTGCAGTCCGCGCCCTACCGCGGCAGCGCCCCGATGATTGCAGACATGCTGGGCAATCAGATCAATGCCGGTGTCGCGTCGGTGCAGGACTTCATCGAGAACCACAAGGCCGGCAAGGTGCGCGTTGTGGCCGTGCTGGGCGGCGCGCGCCAGGCTGCATTGCCCGATGTGCCCACCTTTGCCGAGCTTGGACTGGCCGGCTTCGAGGATATTCCCTATTACGGCATTTTTGCGCCAGCGGGTACCTCCAAAGCCGTGATCGACCGTTTTTCAGAAGCAGTGGCCAAAGTGATCGCCATGCCCGATGTGCGCGAACACCTGACCGCGATGGGCCTGACGGTGGGCTATATGTCGGCGCCGCAACTGGCCAGTCGCGAACATGCCTATGCCCAGACCTGGGCCCGCATCATCAAGGCCAGTGGCTTTCAGGCGCAGTGATCAACGGCGCGACGGCGCGCTGGTCCAATCCGTGGCACGATAACGGAAGTTTCACAACCAAGGACCCTGCCCATGACAAGCATTTCTTCCCGCGCCATTCGTATTGACCAGCACGGCGGTCCGGAACAACTCAAACTGGTTGAAGTCACTGTGGGTGACCCTGGCGCTGGCGAAATCCGCATCCGTCACCATGCGGTGGGGCTCAACTTCATCGATGTCTACCAGCGCAGCGGCCTGTATCAAATGCCAATGCCGCTGCAGCTTGGCATGGAAGCCGCTGGTGTGGTCGAGGCCGTGGGTGCCGGTGTCACGCACCTGAAGGTCGGCGACCGCGCCGCTTACGCCAGCCAGCCGCCGGGCAGCTATTGCGATCTGCGCGTCATGCCGGCCAAGACGGTGTGCAAGCTGCCGGACGCCCTTTCGTTCGAGACCGGCGCCGCCATGATGCTGAAAGGGCTGACGGCGCAATACCTGCTCAAGCGCACGCTGCCGCAGGGCGGCTTGAAAGCGGGCGACTTTGTGCTGTTTCACGCGGCGGCAGGTGGGGTCGGACTGATCGCCTGCCAGTGGGCCCGCGCACTGGGCTTGCGAGTGATAGGCACTGCCGGGTCCGATGCCAAATGCGCATTGGCCAAGGAGCATGGTGCGGCCTTTGTCATCAACTATTCGAGCGAAGATTTCCTGGCGCGGGTCAAAGAGATCACCGCTGGCAAAGGGGTCAAGGTGGTGTATGACTCGATCGGCAAGGACACCTGGGACAAGTCGCTCGACTGTCTGTCGCCGTTCGGCTTGATGGCCAGTTTTGGCAACGCATCCGGTCCGGTGGCGCCATTTGCGCCCGGCATCCTGGGCCCGAAAGGTTCGATCTACGTAACGCGCCAGACCCTGTTTACGCATATCACCACGCGTGAGACGACACAGGCGATGGCCGACGATCTGTTCGAGGCTGTCACCAGCGGCAAGGTGGTGATCCGCATCGATCAGCGTTACCCGCTGGCGCAGGTGCAGCAGGCGCACCGCGATCTGGAAGCGCGCAAAACCACCGGCTGCAGCATTCTGACGCTGTGACCCTGGCCCGGCCAGATCCGCAGTGGCGCGCCGCCTTGCTGGCGCGCGCTGACCAGCCGCCTGTGCGGCCGCGCGTGCCGCTGGTCTGGCGCTCGCATGTCATCGGCTCGGTGGAGGCCGATTATTTCAACCCCATCGTTTTGCCTGGCTCGTCGATTGACCCTGAATTGCTGCTAAAAGAGCAGGGTGTCGCGGGCGCGCAGTGGCGTGTGCAGGGCGAGGTATCAGCGTCGCTTGGGCGAATCGCCCAGGCCTTGTTTGAAGCACAAGTCGGGCGCGTCATACAGCATTGGCGCAATGAGCAGTTGGCGATCCAGGATGGACAAGGACAACAGTTGGGTACGGTCGAGCGAGGCGTGGTACGCCCCTTGGGTATTGCCACCCGCGCCGTCCATTTGGTCGGGCAAGCCCCGGACGGTAGGTACTGGGTGCAGCAACGTGCGCTCGACAAGGCGAATGAGCCGGGACTGTGGGACACACTGATGGGCGGCATGGTGTCAGCCGCCGACGATATCGATTCGGCGCTGTTGCGAGAGACCTGGGAGGAGGCTGGCATTCGTCTGGACGATCTGCAGATTCTGCGTCGCTCGGGATCGGTGGCGCTGCGCAAACCCAGCGCCGACGGCGATGACGCCGGCTATGTGGTGGAGAGAATCGACTGGTTCAGATGCAGCGTGCCAGACCGCGTTCAGCCGCTCAATCAGGATGGCGAGGTGGCGCAGTTCAGGTTACTGGATCGAACAGAATTGCTGGAGTGGATGCAGCGCGATGAATTCACAACCGAGGCCGCGTTGATCCTGCTGGCGGCGCTTGACGCGGCGCCGTGACGCTCGCTAGCGCGCTCTGCGCACGCGCAACAGTTCGTCCAGAATCAGACAGGCCGCGCCGAGCGTGATCGCGCTGTCGGCCAGGTTGAAGGCCGGAAAATGCCAATGGCGCCAGTGAAAATCAAGAAAATCAATCACGTGACCATAGAGCAGGCGATCGAGCACATTGCCCAGCGCGCCGCCCAGAATGCAAGCCAGTGCAAATGAAAAAAGCCGTTGCCCGGCGTGCGACTTAAGCAACCAAACAATCAGGGTTGCTGCCAGCAGTCCGACGACGCTGAAGAACCACCTCTGCCACCCTGATCCATCCGACAAGAAGGAAAATGCTGCGCCACTGTTGTGGACCCGGACCAGGTTGAAAAAAGGGGTCACTTGGGTGCTGGCGCCAAGCTGGTAAGTGCCCTGGATCATTACCTTGGTGAACTGGTCGGCCAGCAGAATGACGAAGGCCAGACCCAGCCAATACAACAGGCCACCGGACTTGGAGCTTGATTTGCGGGCCATCAGGCGAACCCTCGCACTTCACCGGCGCCGTGCAGGTTGCTGATGCAGCGACCGCACAAGGTGGCATGGGCCGCATCGGCACCGACATCCGCTGCGTAATGCCAGCAGCGTTCGCATTTGGTGTCGCTGGAACTGCTGGACTGGATTGCCAGGCTGTCGCCGGCTCTCAGATCCACAGCCGAGGTGATGAAGACGAACTTCAGGTCGCGTCCCAAACTGGCCAACAGGGCGTGGTCATCCGGGCCGACCGTGAGCATCACGTTGGCCTGCAGCGAAGAGCCTACCTTGCCGTCGGCACGCAAGGCCTCGATGTCCTTGTTGATGGCGTCGCGGATCTCGCGGATACGCCCCCATTTGGCCAGCAGTGCGGCGCTCGCCGTGCCCTGGGCGCTGCGCAATGCCGGAAAAGCCCAATAGCAGTCCATGAAAATCGAGTCTTTGCTAGCGGCCGGGGTCTTGTTCGCTGCGCCCAGCACGCTCCAGGCCTCTTCTGCAGTAAAACTGAGGAACGGCGCCATCCAGCGCAGCATCGCCTGCGTGATCTGCCACAGCGCGGTCTGCGCGCTGCGCCGCGCCAACGAGCTTGCGCCGGTCGTGTAGAGCCGGTCCTTGAGGATATCGAGGTAGAACGATCCCAGGTCTTCACTGCAATAGATCTGCAGCTTGGCCACCACCGGATGAAATTCATAGACCTCGTAATGCGCCAGTATGTCGGCCTGCAAAGCGGCGGCGCGGCTCAGGGCGTAGTGGTCAATCTCGAGCATCTGATCCAGTGATACAGCATCCGTGGCGGGGTCAAAGTCGCTGACATTGGCGAGCAGGAATTTGAGTGTGTTGCGCACGCGCCGGTAGGTGTCGACGACGCGCGCCAGAATCTTGTCATCGCCGGCAATGTCGCCCGAGTAGTCGCTGGCTGCGACCCAGAGGCGGATGATTTCAGCGCCGAGCTTCTTCGAGGTCTCCTGCGGATCGACGCCGTTGCCGGCGCTCTTGCTCATCTTGTGACCCTTGCTGTCGACGGTAAAGCCGTGCGTCAGAATGCCTTTGTAGGGCGCGCGGCCATACATGGCGCAGGCGGTCAGCAGCGAGGAGTGGAACCAGCCGCGGTGCTGGTCATGGCCTTCGAGATAGAGGTCGGCTTCGGGGCCTGGAGCGCCTGTGCGAGGGTCAATTTCTTCGTGGCCGCAGCCCGGATGTGAACCCTTCAAGACCGTGGTGTGCGTGGTGCCGGAGTCGAACCAGACTTCCAGGATGTCGTTGCTCTTACTGTAAAACTCGGCATCGGCAGCGCCCAAAATTGATTCGGTTGTCGCCTTGCTCCAGGCCTCGATACCGCCGCGCTGCACCATGTCGGCGGCAATGTCCAGAATCTCCATGGTGCGCGGATGCAGTTCGCCGCTGTCCTTGTGCAGGAAGAACGGCAGCGGAACGCCCCAGCTGCGCTGGCGACTGATGCACCAGTCGGGCCGACCGGCAATCATGTCACGCAGCCGGGCTTTGCCGTTTTCCGGATAAAAAGACGTGGCCTCGATCGCCTCCAGCGCGATTTGCCGCAACGATTTCGGCGCCTTGTCCTTGGTGAAGACACCAGGGCCCTCGTACATGCGGATGAACCACTGCGCCGCCGCGCGGTAGATGACCGGGGTCTTGTGGCGCCAGCAATGCGGATAGCTGTGGATCAAATCGCTGGTGGCGAACAGTCGGCCAGCGTCGCGCAGCGTGTTGATGATGACGGGACAGGCTTTCCAGATGTGTTGTCCGCCAAACAGCGGGAAGTCGCTGGCATAGCAGCCGTTGCCCTGCACCGGATTGAGCATGTCCTCATAGCGCATGCCGTGCGCCAGACAGCTGTTGAAATCTTCCACGCCGTAAGCCGGTGAGGAATGGACCAGACCGGTGCCATCGACAGCGGTCGCGTAGTCAGCCAGGTAGACCGGGCTGAAGCGATCAAAGCCGGCATCCACATGAGCGAGCGGATGTTTGAAATGGATGCCAGCCAGGTTCTTGCCGGGCGTCGTGGCAATGACGCGGCCGCTAAGCTGATAACGTTCCAGACAAGACTCGACCAGGCTCTCGGCCAGCAGTAGCAGGCCACGCTCGGTATCCACCAGCGCGTAGCTGAGTTCAGGATTCAGGTTCAGCGCCTGATTGGCCGGAATGGTCCAGGCGGTGGTAGTCCAGATCACGGCGAACGCATCCTTGTCCAGTGTGTTCAGGCCAAAAGCTGCGGCCAGCTTGACCGGTTCGGCGCACAGGAAGCCGACATCCAGCGTTTGCGATTTCTTGTCGGCGTATTCGATCTCGAACTCGGCCAGGGAGGAGCCGCAATCAAAGCACCAGTAAACCGGCTTCAGGCCGCGATAGACAAAACCGCGTTCAATGACACGCTTGAAGGCACGAATTTCATCCGCTTCGTTGCTGAAGTCCATGGTCCGATACGGATGGTCCCAGTCACCCAGCACGCCCAGACGTTTGAATTCACTGCGCTGGATGTCGATCTGCTCGGTGGCAAAGGCGCGGCTTTTGGCCTGCATTTCATCACGCGGCAGATTGCGGCCAAATTTCTTCTCGATCGCGTTCTCGATCGGCAGACCGTGGCAGTCCCAGCCCGGAATGTAGGCTGCGTCCAGGCCCTTGAGCTGACGTGCCTTGACAATCATGTCCTTCAGGATCTTGTTGACAGCATGCCCCATGTGAAGATGGCCATTGGCGTAGGGCGGGCCATCGTGCAGCACAAACATGGGGGCACCGCGACGCGATTGCCGCAGCTTCTGATAGATCCCTTTCTCTTCCCATTCCTTGACCCAGAGTGGTTCGCGCTTGGGCAGGTCACCACGCATCGGAAACGGTGTGTCCGGCAGATTCAGAGTGCTACGGTAATCAACTTTTTCAGTCATGACAAATCTCGATCTCGGATGGGGAACGGACCCGGCTTTGCAGCCCGGTGTGAGACAAACAGGACGCGGGGCGAAGTGCGTCGATTTGCCCCGTCAAATTCGTGTGGCGAGCCAGGCGCGCGCGTCATCGCAGTCTTGCCGTATCCCGCGTGTCAGGGCGTCAAGTCCGTCGTATTTCAGCTCGTCGTGTAATTTGTGCAGCAGTTCCACGCGAATGATTTTACTGTAGGCACCCTCGGCGCCCAGCGCCTGTGGCCACTGCAGGCAATGCGTCTCCAACAGCACGCGCCCGCCATTGATATCGTTCGGATCCAGCGAAGGTCGAATCCCCATGTTGGCCACCCCGGGTAACGGTGTCGCAGTCAGGCCATGAACCAGCACCACAAAAATGCCGCTGGCAGCCGGTTTCCAGTGGGCAAAGCGCAGGTTCAGGGTCTTGAAACCGAGCTGCCTTCCCAGTTTTCGGCCATGTACCACGTGTCCCGAAATTCGGTAGGGCCGACCCAGCAGCCTTGCTACATCGTCCATGCGGCCCTCCGACAGCGCCTGGCGCACCGCGGAGCTCGACACGCGCAAGCCATGCACTTCGTAGCTGTTCATGCGGGCCACGTCGAAGCCGTGCGTCAGACCAGCCGCATCAAGCAGCGCGTAATCGCCGGCGCGTTTGGCGCCGAAGCGGAAATCATCCCCCACCAGAATGTATCTGGCGCCGAGTCCGGCGATCAGCACGTCTTTGATGAAGGCCTGCGGACTCAGTGCTGCCAATCGCTCGTCAAACGGCAGCACCACCGCCTGATGCACGCCACACTGCGCCAAATCGAGCAGCTTGTCACGCAGGGTGCCAATGCGCGCCGGGGCCAGTTCCGGCTGCTGACGGATCGAAGCAAAGTGGTCGCGCGGATGCGGCTCGAAAGTCAGCGCGCAACTGGGAACGCCGCGTTGTTGCGCCTCGCTGTTGAGCAGCGCCAGCATCGCCTGATGGCCACGGTGCACGCCGTCAAAGTTGCCGATCGTCAGGGCGCAGGCCGGATTCAGGCCGGGGTGGTGAAAACCGCGAAAAACTTTCATTGCATCGTTATCGTTTTGATAGCAGCCTACGCTTTTTAGCTGGGCGCCGTAAGTCAATTTGTCACAAAAACAAGGTATATTGTCACCCAGCAGCAGACTGGGTCTTTGCAACCCGTTTGCCAGAGACAGTTGCTTTTTATGTTGCAATTTGCAGGAGGCGTGTTTTGAAGGTCTTGAAGCTGTCAGCCCAGGGGCTGCCCCAGTCATGGATTTCGCTTGAGCAGGCGGTGATTCATTACGCCGCGCAGGAAGTGCGCTGGGAAATGGGGGCAGAGGTGGCAGTGTTCCGGGGTGGCCATAACGCGGCGACCGGCAAGCAGTCCATCATCACCGTCAACAGCATCATCGGCACGCGCGGCGTGCCCAATATCAATCCGTTCAAGCTGCGGCCAGGGCTGACCAACCATAAATTGTTCGCCCGGGACCGCAATATCTGTGCTTACTGCGGCGATTATCTTGGCGAGGAAGACCTGACACGCGAGCACATCATTCCGTTTGCCCAGAATGGTCTTGACAGCTGGATGAACGTGGTCACCGCGTGCCGCCCCTGCAACCACCGCAAAAGTCACCGCACGCCAGAGCAGGCCAATATGCCTCTGCTGTACACGCCCTATGTACCGAGTTTGTGGGAAGACTTCATCTTGCGCAACCGCCGCATTCTGGCTGACCAGATGCAATTCTTGATGGCCCATGTGCCAAGGTCATCACGACTGCTGGCCTGAGATTATTGGGAGATAATTTGCCTTATGGACAAAGACTTGCAAGCAATGAGCGATGGCCGCTGGCGCCGTGGCAGAGGGCTGTGGACGGTGCTGACTGCGTTGACCCTGGCCGCCTGCTTTGGTGGCGAGGGGCAGACGCCGGCAACGCTGCAGACACCGTTATTCGTGACGATGACGCCGACTGCGGCCGCCATCGGCGAACCCACCAGCTTCACCGTGACCGGGCTCTATCTGCCGCTGACGGCCCTCCTGTCGATGGCCGGCGGCACCTGCGCAACGCCTGTCAACCGCACGGCGAGCGGTTTCTCGGCCGCCTGTACACCGGGCGGCGTGGCGGGCAACCAGATCGTTACAGTTAACACCGACACGCTGGCCAACAACGGCTGGTGGCTGGGTCAGCAGACGGTTGCGGTTGCCGCCGGAGCGTCGAACCCGCAGACGCCAACAACGCCGCTGCCGCCGCTCACCACCATCAATCTGCTGACCGACAGCGGCATCAACTCCGGCCAATGCTACGTGGCCGGCAGCGACGTGCTGGTGAGTTGCGTCAGTCCGACGGCGATTGCGCTGAATGACAAACAGGACGGCATGACAGGCCGTGACGTCACCAGTGCCGATAACAGCGACGGTCAAGCGGGGTTGAGCTACAGCACCTGGGGCACTTTTGCCAAGACCGATTGTGTCAGGGACAACGTCACGGGCTTGTTGTGGCAGGGCAAGAGCACGGTGTTGGTGGCGTTTCCTGGCGATGCCAGGAATCTGGAGGCCAATGGCCTGGTAACCACGACCAACACGGCAGCGCTGTGCGGCTTTAGCGATTGGCGGCTGCCTTCTCGCGGTGAACTGCAAAGCCTGGTGAATTATGGTTCGCTCGATCTCTATTTCGCCATCGATCTCAACTGGTTCCCGGATACCCGCATAGGTGCTTACTATTCGGTCACCAAATATGCGCCGAATCTGAAGAATGTCTGGGTTGTTGATTTCATCAAGGGCGGCGTGGTACCGGACAGCAATGCCAGCAGCGGCATTTATGTGCGTCTGGTGCGCTAGAAGGAAACTCCGATGACTATTCTTAAAAAAGTCGATCTTGCGGGCCTGCTGAAAGCGGTTGCGGTGCTGGCTTGCCTGGGGGCCGCTGGCCAGGTGCAGGCACAGGCACGCTATATCTATTCAAGCACCGGTGCCGAAGTCACCGACGTCCAGTCGGGACTGATGTGGCGGCGTTGCAGCGAGGGGCAAAGCTGGAGCGCTGGCGTCTGCAGCGGAACCGTCAAGGGCTTTACCCACGAACAGGCGCTGGCCTATGCCAAAACCCAGAGCGGCTGGCGTTTGCCCAATGTAAAGGAGTTGTCGAGCCTGGTCGACACCACCCGTTTCGAACCGGCGATTGATGGCAACGCCTTTCCTCTGACGCCGAATGCCGTCTACTGGACTTCGAGTCCGGATGTGCGCATTCCATCTCTCGCCTGGAGCGTCGATTTCGTCGTCGGCAGCGTCAGCACCAGCAGCCGCTACAGTCCGGGGATTCTGGTCCGGCTGGTGCGCTAAAGAGGCAGAGCGCCTTCATGGCGCTCAGTGTCTCACGCAAACACACCTGCCGTGTCCTGCATCCGGTTGGCTACTTCACCCAAGTGATGCAGGGTGTCGCCAAAGGTCATTTCCATCTGGGTCAGGCGTTTGAAATAGTGACTGCCGATGTACTCGTCAGTGACGCCAATGCCACCATGCAGCTGCACCGACTGCTGACCGACAAAGCGCATTGAATTGCCCAACTGGTATTTGGCCCGCGCCATGGCTGCGCGGCGCTCGCTGGTCGGCGCATTGAGTTTGAGCGCGGCATAGTAGCTCATGGAGCGCGCCAGTTCCAGCTGCATTTTCATGTCGGCAGCGCGGTGCCGCAAGGCCTGGAAAGTACCGATGAAGACGCCGAACTGCTTGCGTGTATTGAGGTACTCGGCGGTGATCGCCATGGTCTTGTCGAGCACGCCGATGGCTTCGGCGCAGGTGGCGGCGATGCCGATGTCCACCGCGTGTTCCAGCACGCTGAGGCCGTCCGGGCTGATCAGCGTGGCGCTGGCATTTTTCAGCGTCAATTCTGCCGCCCGGGCACCATCCTGCGTGCCATAGCCGCGGCAGTTGACGCCGCTGGCAGCGCGCTCGACCAGGAACAGCGCCAGCGTGCCATCCACAGTGGCCGGAACCAGGAAAGCGCTGGCTTGATCACCGACCGGAACCATGCTCTTGGCTCCGGACAGGTTCCAGCCCGCTGCGGCTTGCGTCGCCTGGGTAGCGCAGATATCGAGCCGGTAGCGCGCGGCGCGCTCCTGATACGCCAGCACCACCAGCGCCTGGCCGCTGGCAATCTGCGGCAGCCACTGCGATTTCACGGCATCCGGCGCATAGCCGCTGAGCACGGCGCCGGCAATAAGGCTTTGCGCCAGGGGTTCGAGCACGATGCCGCGCCCCAACTCTTCCATCACGATCATGCCCTCCACCGGACCCATGCCCATGCCGTCGTGGCTCTCGGGAATGTACAGGCCGCATAAACCGAGTTCGGCCAATTCCTGATAAGCCTCTTTTGAAAACCCGCCAGCTTTTACCGTGGCACGCCGACGCTCAAAGGCATAGCCCTTGTCAACCCATTTGCGCACCGCGTCGCGAAGTTGTTCCTGATCATCACTGAAGTCAAAGTCCATGAAATTCTCCTGCATTCATCTAGCTAGAACCCCCTCCCGCAGGGGGCGCGGGGGAGCCGTATTGCCGCGCCAGCGAAGACCGTTCTACGGTGTCAACCGAGAACGGTCTGAGCTACGATGGTGCGTTGCACCTCGTTGCTGCCGCCGTAAATTGTGGTCTTGCGCATATTGAAGTAAGTCGAGCCCAGCGGCGCGCAGTGGGCCGCACCCACCGCGTCGCCCTGCCAACCGGCTTCCATCGCCTCATGAATCAGCGGCAGCGCGTAGGGGCCGGCCGCCAGCATCATCAGTTCGCTGTAGCGTTGCTGGATTTCGCTGCCGCGTATCTTCAAAAGGCCGGCAATGTCGAGCGACTGCTTGCCTGACTTTTCGGCGGCGAGTACGCGCAGCACCAGCATTTCCAGCGCCACCACTTCCACTTCAAGTTTTGCAATTTCGTCGCGAAAGCGCGTGTCGGTGTAAACACCTTCGGCTTTGGCGATGCGTTTGAGGCGCTCCAGTTCGCGCTTGGTGCGGTTGACGTCGGCAATGTTGGTGCGCTCATGGCTGAGCAGGTGCTTGGCGTAGGTCCAGCCCTTGTTCTCCTCGCCAATCAGGTTTTCGATGGGCACCTCGACATTGTCAAAAAAGACTTCGTTGACTTCCGGCTCGCCGTCCAGCAGATAGACCGGGCGTACCGTCACGCCAGGCGACTTCATGTCGATCAACAGGAAGCTGATGCCGGTTTGCGGCTTGCCTTCGTTGCTGGTACGCACCAGGCAAAAAATCCATTCACCGTATTGGCCCAGTGTGGTCCAGGCCTTCTGGCCATTGACGATGTACTTATTGCCCTGACGTTCGGCGCGGCACTTGACCGAAGCCAGATCGGAGCCAGCGCCTGGCTCGCTGTAGCCCTGGCTCCACCAGACTTCACCGCTGGCGATGCCGGGCAGAAAACGCTGCTGTTGCTCGGCGTTGCCAAAAGCCATGATGACCGGAGCCACCATCACCGGGCCGAACGGTATGACGCGCGGTGCGCCAGCCAGCGCACATTCTTCCTCGAACAAATGCTTCTGCACCGAATTCCAGCCGGGGCCGCCAAATTGCTTTGGCCAAGCGTGACCCAACCAGCCCTTCTTGCCCAAGATCTTGGCCCAGCGCTGCATGTCGTCACGACTTAGTCGCAGCGCGTTGTGCACCTTGTGTGAAATATCGGCCGGCAGGTTTTCACGCACCCAGGCGCGAATGTCGGCGCGAAACTTTTGCTCTTCAGGGGTAAATGCCAAATCCATACAGGAGCCTCCAAATGTTCCGCGGTTTTAGCACGGTCGTTCGATTATGTCTGTCCAGGTGGTGACACGCCCAACTCATGGCACAGCTTTTCCACCGTTTCTCGCAACTGGGCTACCTCGGCTTCCAGTCGCTCCAGGCGCTCGGAATTGCCCCGGCTGCTCGACCCCGCCGACTCGCCGATCTGGCTGCTGTCCACTGGTCCGCATAACAGGTGCGCCCAGCGCTGCTCGCGGGTGCCAGGCGCACGCGCCAGTTTGACCACCAGCGCTCCGCCTTTCTCGACCGAGCGGTCCTGCAGTTCTTCCAGGAAGCCCTCAACCGAAGAGATGTCGGCAAATTTGTACCAGCGTTCGGTATTCAGGCGCAGCTCGCCAGCGGTTTGCGGACCGCGCAACATCAGCAGACCCAGCAAGACCGCGGCCTGCTCGAAAACGCCGACGCCGCGCTGAAAATTGTGCTCGTAGCGCGCGCTGCGTCCGCCGCTGACACTGCGCACCAGAGCGGCGCTGATCAAATTGTCGAGGGCGCTGGCGACTTCGGCTTCGCCGAGTTCCATCAAGGGCTCGCGGCTGGTTTTCTGGTTACAGCCGAGCAGCAGCGAATTGAGCGTCAGCGGGTAGCTGTCGGGCACGGTGCGTGCCTTTTCCATCAGCGTGCCGAGCACGAGGGCTTCGATTGGGGTCAAGGTCATAATTCGGTCCGGTATGAAAAACATCGTTATTTTGATCTCTGGCGGCGGCTCCAATATGGCGGCCATCGTCAGGACGGCCGAGCGCGACGCCTGGCACGACAAATTCGGCGCCCGCGTGGCGGCGGTCATCAGCAACAAGGCCGGTGCCGGGGGTCTGGTTTTTGCAGCAGAGCAGGGCATTGCGACGGCGCTGCTGGAACACCAGAAATTTGCCACGCGTGAAGCCTTTGATGCGGCCTTGTCGAAGCTGATTGACAGCTACGACGACGCCGGCCAACCGGCGCTGGTGGTGCTGGCCGGCTTCATGCGGATTCTGACACCCGGCTTCGTCAACCGCTATGCCGGACGCCTGCTCAACATCCACCCCTCGCTGTTGCCGGCCTTTCCGGGTTTGCACACGCATCAGCGGGCGCTGGATGCCGGTTGCAAGGTGGCTGGCGTCAGCGTGCACCAGGTGACGGCAGAGCTCGATCATGGCCCGATTCTGGCGCAGGCGGTGCTGCCGATATTGCCGGACGATACGGCACAGACGCTGGCGGCGCGCGTGCTGACGCAGGAGCATCTGATTTATCCGCAGGCGATTGCCGGGTTCTTTTTGCTTTCCGGCAAATTGCCGTACAATTCGCGGCAACCCTTCGATTCAGTCCCGCAATGAGTATTCCAATGACCGCCGTCGCCACCGAAAAACCTCAAGCCAGAGCCAAGTCACGCGCCAAGCCTTTGGTCAAAGCGCACAAGCCGGTCGTTGCCAGGCTCGAGGCTCGAGTGAGCGCGGATTTGCATGTGACGGTAAAGCGGGCAGCTGAGCTACAGGGGCGGACATTGACTGATTTTGTGGTCCACGCACTCCAGCAGGCGGCCACTCAAGCAATTGAACAAGCGGAGTTGGTGCGTCTGGTTGTGACTGATCAAACCATTTTTGCACAAGCGCTGATTGATCCTCCCAAGGCTAACGCAACACTGAAGCGCGCATTTGCCAAAAGCAGCAAGCTTTTAGCGGTCTGAACTCCTTCAGCCAATTGGGAATGACGGCACCGTTCAGGGTTCATCCGCTCGATCCAGAGATTGATCGTTCTGGCTTTACCTGCGGATCGGAGCCTTTGGATCGCTATTTTCGTCAGCAGGTCAAGCAGGACATCAAAAGGCGTGTGGCCGCATGTTTTGTGGCGACCAATGGTCAGGGTGAAGTGGCAGGGTATTACACCTTGGCGTCTGCGAGCATTGCGTTGACAGATTTGCCGACTGAGCTTTCCAGGAAGTTGCCTCGGTATCCCACAGTTCCGGCTGTGCGTATGGGACGCCTGGCTGTATCGCAGCAATTCAAAAAGAAAGGCTTGGGGGCAGCTTTATTGGCCGATGCGCTGCGAAAAGCGAGTACAGCGGAAATCGCTGCCTATGCCTTGATCGTTGATGCCAAAGATGCCGAGATTGCGAGCTTTTATATCCGCCATGGATTTATTGCATTTGCGGAGCAGCCACTGACCCTGTTCTTGTCGCTGGCAACGGTTGGACCTTTGCTGAAGCAGCAGAAGTCTCTTCCCCTACATAATTCTTGAACTTGCTCCCCTATGCACCCCAAAGCCCTGCTTGACGCCTGTTCTGAACTGGTTCGTCTGGCCCTCAAATTCGACCATCCGACCGACGCCATCGTGTCGCGCTTCTTCCGCGATAACCGCGGCCTGGGGCCGCGCGAACGGGCTACGCTGTCGGGCACGGTCTACAAGGTCCTGCGCAAGAAATTGTTTTTCGATCACTGCGCGCCGTCGGGCAGCGGAGCCAAGGAGCGGCGGCTGGCGATTCTGGGTTTTTTTGGTCCCGGTGATTTTCTGCGCAGCGCTTTGAGCGAGCAGGAAAAGAACTGGCTCGATCAGTGCGAGAAGATCAACCCGGCGGACTTGATGGAGCGGCATCGGCACAACCTGCCGGAGTGGCTGGTGCAGCCTTTGAAAGATCAATTGGGGCCGCAGTTCTGGCCGCTGGCGGAAAGTCTGAACCAGAGTGCCGGCCTGGATTTACGCGTCAACGCCTTGAACGCCAAGCGTGCCGATGTGCAGAAAGAGTTGGCCCAGGCCGGCTTCAAGGCCGTCCCCACGCCTTATTCGCCTTGGGGTCTGCGCATTGCCGGCAAGCCCAATTTGAACAAGCTCGATGCCTTTGTGCGAGGCGCTTTTGAGGTGCAGGATGAAGGCTCGCAACTGCTGGCCATGCTGCTGGACGCCAAGCGTGGCGAGATGGTGGTCGATTTTTGCGCCGGCGCTGGCGGCAAGACGCTGGCAATCGGAGCCGGCATGCGCAACACCGGGCGCCTCTATGCCTTTGATACCTCGGCGCACCGGCTCGATGCCCTGAAGCCGCGTCTGGCGCGCAGTGGCTTGTCCAATGTGCATCCGGCGGCGATTGCCCACGAACGCGATGACCGAGTCAAGCGTCTTTCCGGCAAGATCGACCGGGTACTGGTCGACGCGCCCTGTTCCGGTCTGGGAACTTTAAGGCGCAATCCTGATCTGAAGTGGAGACAGAATCTGGCACAAGTCGAGCAGATGGCCCTCAGCCAGGCGGCGATTCTGCAAAGCGCCTCGCGTTTGCTCAAACCCGGGGGTCGCCTGGTCTACGCCACCTGCAGTATGCTGGTACAGGAGAACGAAGCGATTGCCCAGGCGTTTTCCGAAGCGAACCCGCAGTTCAAGCCGCTGGATGCGGCTGAAATTCTGACGGGTCTGAAAGTTGAAGCGGCTGCCACACTGTGCAGTGGCGGCGACAATGGGCAGCGTTACCTGCGGCTGTGGCCGCATCGGCATCAGACCGATGGCTTTTTTGCTGCCGTCTGGCAGAGGGTTTGATTCACCAAAAGCAATTGTTGGAAAAAAGTATTCGTATGTTCTTATCTGATGGATTTACCAGCAGCGCCGTGCTGGATTGGCTGGCGCACGGTTCATGGGATCTGGCCTGGTGGCAAATCGTGCTGTTGGGGTTGGCGATGACGCACGTCACGATGATCAGCGTGACGGTGTTTTTGCACCGGCATCAGGCGCACCGCGCGCTCGATCTGCACCCGCTGGCTTCGCATTTCTTTCGTTTCTGGCTCTGGCTGACCACTGGTCAGGTGACCAAGGAGTGGACCTCGATTCACCGCAAGCACCATGCCAAATGCGAGCAGATGGATGACCCGCACAGTCCGTATGTGTACGGCATCAAGACCGTTTTGTTGCAGGGCTATGAGCTGTATCGCGCCGAGGCCGTCAAACCGGAAACCCTGAAGCGC
>JBBQZA010000050.1:0-16498 GCA_038208175.1 Burkholderiales bacterium | reverse complement strand
GACCAGTTGCGTCACTTCCGCAAAGCCGGCCACGCCCATGTAAGTGCCTGCCAGCGGAGCGTTCTGGTGCGCCAGCAGACCGCGTCCCATGAAACTGGTCACCACCGGCATGCCCAGACAGCGCGACAGCCTGGCGACCTTGGCCTCCAGATCGTAACGTCGAACCTCAACGCCCGCCATCAGCACCGGGGCCTTCGCTTTGGCAAGGCGTTCCAGAATTTCGTCGACGCAGGCGTTGAGTGCGTCCTGATCGGGTGCCAATGACACTTCGGCCGGTACCGCTGCACACGGCAGCGCCACCATGTCTCGCGGAATCTCGATGTAGACCGGCTCCGAGCGGCGCAGGCAATTGGCCAGCACCCGGGAGATGTCGGCGGGCGCCCGTTCAACATCGTCCAGACGTACCTGATCGCAGGTGATTTCCTTGTAGATCTGGAACTGCGAATCAAGTGTCTTGGCCTGATGGTGCAACAGCAGGCCGGAACGGGATTCGCCTTTGCCGGGCCCGCCCGACAGCACCACCAGAGGCGATTTCTCGGCAAAGGCGGCAGCCACCGCATTGACCATGTTCAGCGCACCGGCACCATAGGTAACCGCCGCCACACCCAGCGCGCAGTTGATGCGCGCCGAAGCGTCGGCAGCAAAGCCAACCGCCGGTTCGTGCGACAGCGTGTAGAGCGGCAGGATCTTCGACTCCTCGATGATCCGGAAATAAGGCAGGGCAAAATCACCGGGGATGCCAAAGATCTGGCGTGCACCATGCGCCTTGAGCGCCAGCAACAGGGATTCGATGAGGTTCATGCGGCGCAATTATGCGGCGACAATTCAATTCCACTAATTTGTTCGGTTTGACCCGGATTCTTTTTCATGTCCAGTACGACCACCTATGAGGTTCGGCCCGCCACGCTGCGCGACGCCAAGGCGATTGCCGACATTGATAGCCACGCCAGCCAGGCCCATTGGCGCGAAGCCATCGAGTTTTGTGAGCCGCAGATCTGCGCGGCCGTCATAGACGGACAGGTCGTCGGCTTTGTCGGCTTCGACCGTTCCCGCGACAAAGGTACGCCCCCCACCACAGGTGAAATATGGAACATCAAGGTCAGCGCTTCACACCAGGGCAAGGGTGTCGGGCTGGCGCTGTGGGACGCGGCCCGTGAGGGTTTGCAGGATGAGGGCTGCAGCACGGTGACGCTGTGGCTGGCACTGGGCAACGAGCGCGCCCTGCGCTTTCACGAGTTGGCAGGTTTCAAGCGCGAAATGAGCAGCATCAAGACCGTGCCAAAGGGAACGACCCGAGTGGAATTGATCCGGTTGAAGCGCGCCCTGAGCTGAGCGCGCTCAGGTGCGCCGCAGCACGACGCTGCCAATCGAGTAGCCGGCGCCGAAGGAACAGATGACACCGACATCTCCGGTCTTGAAGTCATCATGATGCCGATGAAAGGCAATGATCGAACCGGCTGAAGCGGTGTTGCCGAATTCATTCAGAATCACCGGCGCTTCATCTGCCGTGGCATCGCGCCCCAGCAGTTTTCGGGCGATCAACTGGTTCATCGACAGATTGGCCTGGTGCAGCCAGAAGCGACGCACTCCGTCGGGTGTCAGACCCAGCTCGGCCAGATGTCTGGTCATGTGTTCGGCGGCCATCGGACAGACTTCCTTGAAGATTTTGCGTCCTTCCTGATAAAACAACTGGTCGCGGTCGTCCGGGTCGCGGTCTTCACTGCGCGACATAAAGCCGGCGTTATTGCGGATGTTGTTGGAAAACGTGGTCAGCAAACGGGTTCCGATGACTTCGAAGGCACCGGCCGGCGCATTCTCCAAACGCTCCAGCAAAACCGCGGTACAGACGTCGCCAAAGATGAAATGACAGTCGCGGTCTTTCCACGCCAGATGCGGCGACGTAATCTCCGGATCAACCACCAGCACGGCGCGAGCCGAGCCGCATCTGATCGCATTGACGGCCATTTCGATACCGAAAGTCGCCGAGGAACAGGCCACATTCATGTCGAAACCAAAACCCTTGATACCGAGGGCGGTTTGAATTTCCACCGCCATCGCCGGATAGGCGCGCTGCATATTGGCTGCTGCACAAATGACACCATCCACATCACCCGGCTGCTTACCGGCGCGCGTGAGTGCATCGCGCGCAGCAGCAACGCCAATTTCGGCCATCAAGGAAATCTCGTTGTCGGCTCGCGGTTTGAAGCGCGGGCGCATGCGTTTTGGATCCAGCACACCCGACTTTTCCATCACGTAGCGCCGTTTGATGCCAGAGGCTTTTTCGACAAACTCGACGCTGGATTTGGGAATGGGTTGGCGCGTACCTGCCTCTATCTCAGCGGCATGGGTGGCATTTTCCTGCTCCGCAAAGCTGTTGAATGAAGCGACCAGTTCTTCGTTGGTAATGACTTCAGGCGGAATATAGATTCCACTGCTACTGATGGCGACACGATGCATTGCGATGATCCTGTGTAGTTTCTGGGCTGACGAGTTTCACTAAGGTGTGGATTATCAGCCGAGCCGTTCAGTCCCCGATCCACACCACCTGTTTGCCTTCGCTGCACCACTCCTCGTAACGTGTTGCAAACGCATCTTCAATGCGATTGCGTTTGACCTTCAGGGTGGGCGTAACAAAACCGTTTTCCGGTGTCCATGCTGTGCTGACAACGGCCAGACAACCCAGCTTCTCGTGCGGCTCAAGCCGGGCGTTGATCGCCTCAAGATGGGCCTTCAGGGACTCGCTCAAGCTCTGCTTGCCTGCGCTGGATTTGCTGCGTGCAATGGCGTCCTGCGACAGCATGACCAGACCCAGCGGTTGCGTCAGCGTAGCACCGGTGACGACGCAGGCCTCCACATCGGGGTGCATGACGAGCAGGTCTTCGATCGGAGCCGGCGCCACGTACTTGCCTTTGCTGGTCTTGAAGATGTCCTTGACGCGTCCGGTGATACTGAGGTAACCCCCGGCATCAATGGCGCCCTTGTCGCCCGTGCGCAACCAGCCATCGGCTGTCATCGCAGCCGCGGTCTGCACAGGCTCGCGGTAATAGGCTTTCATGAGCGCCGGGCTGCGCATCTGGATTTCACCGCTTTGAGCGTCAATGCGCTGTTCCACGCCGTCATAGGGCAAGCCTACCGTGCCGGTTCTGGGATTACCCGGCAAGGTGGCGTGCGATATCGCACAATTCTCAGTCATGCCGTAGACCTCAACCAGATCGAGTCCAAGGTTGCGATACCAGTGCAACACATCAGCCGGCATGGGTGCAGCGCCACCGGCCGCGATCCGGCACTGATCCAGCCCGAGACCCTTCAGAATCTTGCGTCGGACCAGCCACCCGACCAGTGGCAGAGCCAGCAGCCTGGCCAGTTTTTTCGCCGGCATTTTGGCGTGCACGCCCTGCTGAAACTTGACCCACAGACGCGGCACCGAGAAGAAGATGGTCGGTCGCGCGCGCTGCAGGTCCTGCACAAAAGTATCCAGTGATTCGGCGAAAAAAATGTGACCGCCATAGCGCAAGGAAGCCTGCTCGATCAGCATGCGTTCGGCGACATGCGCCAGCGGCAGGTAGGAAATATAACGATCCTCGCTGCTCATGCTGAAACGGCGGGTCGCGCTGCTGATTCCCCAGGCAATGGTGTTGAAAGTATGCACCACACCCTTGGGCTTTCCGGTCGTGCCGGAGGTGTAGATGATGGTGCCAATAGAGTCTCCGTCCGGCGTTGGCGAACCCTGCATCGGATCGCTGCCAGCAATCAGGTCATCCCATTGCATGGCCTTGAGCGCGGGCGCCAGTGGCAAGGCAATCAACGGCAAAGCGCTGGCCAGACCGGTCTGCAAATTGCCGATTTCGTCCATCTTGCCGACAAAACAGGCGCGCGCCTCGCTGTGCGCCATGATGTAGGCCAGCGCTTCACCGTTGAAAGTGGGGTAGATCGGAACCGACACATGGCCCGCCATGAGGATGGCCAGATCGGCGAGAATCCAGTGTGCACTGTTCTTTCCGATAACGGCGACACGGCTGCCTGCGGGCCAGCCCTGAGTCTGCAACCAGTTCGCCATGCGGCGCACCTGATTGCCGGCTTCGCTCCAGGTGATGTCCTGTACCGCACCATCTCCTGTTGGTTGCGTCAGGTAAACCTGATTGGCGCGCTCGCGCTCCCAACGGTAAAAACAAGGCAAGGGCAGATCGCCCGGCGCTATGCCAACGGGATTGGGCACAGGTCTCTCAGATCAGAAGATCAGACCTCGCCACCAAAACGCTTGGTCAGGTTGGCGATGTACTGCTCGATCATCTTTTCGAACTCTGACTCAACCACTGGCGCGACCACCATCTTCATCAGACCCGGCAATGGAATCGTCAACTCACCATTGATTTGCAGCACGATCTGGGTGGATTTTTTCTTCTGGGTGATCTTCCAGTTGCCCGACACCAGCGCATTGCCTTCTCCTTTGACGGGCGTCCAGACCACCGTTCCTTTGGCCTTGTTTGAAACGTACTTGGAAGCATAAATGGTTTGCAGACTGATTTGGGCAATGCCAATTTTGGCCATCTCCCAGCGGTAGGCGCCGTCACCCAGGTCCACCAGTTTGTCTACCTTGGGAAAATGACTGGCTGACGTCGGCACATCGGCAAGAACCTCAAACACTTCGGCGGCACTGGCTTTGACTTCAAACTCATAGCCAAGATCGATTGTTACGTTGATGGTCATGGAAACCTCGTTGGTTGCTTTATGAATTGTCACCCTCGACGCGCAGTATAAAGTGCATCCTGGAACTCGCTGAAAGAGTCCAACTGCAGGCTAAACTCGCCGGGTAGCTGACTCATTCTGACAGGAGAATTTTTGTGGCATCCGGAAAAATACTTGTGGCCCAGGGCGGCGGCCCGACCGCCGTCATTAACCAATCGCTGGTGGGGGTGGCCATGGAGGCGCGACGCTTTACGTCGATCGAGCGCATCTACGGCGCGCACCACGGCGTGCGCGGCATCGTCAACGAAGACTTTGTCGACCTGACGCAGGAAACGCATCACAATCTGGAACTGGTCGCCAGCACGCCCTCTTCCGCTTTAGGCTCCACCCGCGACAAACCTGACCTGCCCTATTGCCAGGAAATATTCAAGGTGCTGCAGGCCCATGAAATCGAGCACTTCTTCTACATCGGCGGCAACGACTCCAGCGACACGGTTCGCATCGTCAGTCAGGAAGCGCAAAAAGCTGGTTACCCATTGCGCGCCATTCACATCCCGAAAACGATTGACAACGACCTGGTCGGCAATGACCATACGCCCGGGTTCCCGTCGGCAGCGCGCTTTGTGGCGCAGGCCTTTGCCGGCGCCAATCTGGACAACGCTGCCCTGCCCGGTGTCTATGTCGGCGTCGTGATGGGCCGCCACGCCGGTTTCCTGACAGCAGCGTCGGCCCTGGGAAAAAAGTTTCCCGATGATGGTCCACATTTGATTTACCTGCCAGAACGGACCTTTGTGCTGGAGAAATTTCTGACCGATGTGAAGAGCGTCTACGAGCGTTACGGGCGCTGCGTGATCGCGGTATCCGAGGGCATTCATGACGCCAGTGGTGCACCGATTGCCAGTCTGCTGGCGAAAGATCTGGAACACGACGCCCACGGCAATGTGCAACTCTCGGGCAATGGGGCGCTGGCCGATCTGCTGTGCGAAGAAATCAAGTCCAAACTCAAGATCAAGCGCGTGCGTGGTGACACTTTCGGTTATCTGCAGCGCTCGTTCATCGGCTGCGTTTCTGACGTCGATCAGCGTGAGGCGCGGGAGGTCGGAGAGAAAGCGGTTCAGTTTGCGATGTGGGGCAGCCTCAACGGCTCGGTCGCGATCAAGCGCACCGGCTTTTATTCGGTCGACTACGAACTGCTCGCACTCGAAGCCGTAGCCGGCAAGACGCGTGTCATGGAGGACGAATTCATCAGCGCCAGTGGCACCGATGTGACCGACGCCTTCCGGCTCTACCTGCGGCCCTTGCTGGGCTCGGGCATGCCGGATGCGTTCAGGCTGCGCCACAACCCGGTGGCGAAGGTACTCAATCCTTGAACCGAGAAACGGACCTCGCAGGTCGGGGGTTAGTACAGCGTAAGCCGACTTTTTGTCAGCGACTACTTCAACCTAGGGTAAACACATGACAATTGATTTCAAAGGCCGCGTGGCCATTGTGACCGGCGCTGGTGGTGGCCTCGGTCGCCAACATGCACTGGCTCTGGCCGCACGCGGCGCCAAAGTTCTGGTCAACGATCTGGGCGCTGCCCGTGACGGCTCGGGTGGCTCGGTCAGCGCCGCCCAAGCGGTAGTGGCCGAAATCAGGGCTGCCGGTGGCGAAGCCATCGCCAATGCGGCTTCCGTGACCGACTACGCAGCGGTGCAAGCGATGGTGCAGCAGGCCGTCGACGCCTGGGGGCGGGTCGACATTCTGGTCAACAACGCCGGCATTTTGCGCGACAAGACCTTCGCCAAGATGGAGTTGGCTGATTTTCAGCTGGTCGTTGATGTGCATCTGATGGGCGCGGTGAATTGCAGCAAAGCGGTATGGCCGCTGATGAACGCGCAGAAATATGGCCGCATCCTGATGACCACGTCTTCCACCGGCTTGTATGGCAACTTTGGCCAGGCCAACTATGGTGCCGCCAAAATGGCGCTGGTCGGCCTGATGCAGACGCTGGCTCTGGAAGGGGCCAAGAATGATATTCGCGTCAACTGCCTGGCGCCCACCGCAGCCACCCGCATGACCGAGGGCTTGATGCCGCAAACGGTACTCGACGCCTTGAAGCCGCAAGCAGTGGCACCCGCCATGCTGGTACTGGTGTCACAAGACGCGCCGACCCGCACCATTCTGTGCGCTGGCGCCGGTACCTTTGCGGCGGCACACATCACGCTGACCCATGGCGTCTGGATCGGCACCGACGCACAAGCTGCGGAACGCCTGGCCGAGCAACTGGCCAAGGTGACGGATCGCTGCGGCGACAGCGTGCCGCAAAGCGGCGCCGCGCAGGGTGCCAATGAAGTGGCACAAGCCACGCAGAACGCCGCCTGAGAAGGTCCGGCGATGGTCTGGGACTGTGCGCACCCCTTTACCTTGCCGGCCCTGCCGCGAGCGGACGATATCGACGGCGTGAATCACACCAACAATGCGGTCTATGTGCAGTGGTGTGAAAAGATTGGCTGGGCTCACTCGGAAGCGCTCGGGCTCAGTCTGGCCGACTATCAGCGCCTTGACCGCGCGATGGCGATTCGGCGTGGCGAATACGACTACCTGCTACCGACCGCGCTGCACGATGAGCTGACGCTGGCCACCTGGCTGACTGCCAGCGACGGCAAACAAAAGCAGCCTTTTCATGATTTCAGTGCACAACACGCTGGAAAGTGAAGCGCCCCGGCGCACGGATCGGATCGACGTCGACCGGGATCACGTCTTTCGGTGCAAACTTGCCTTCGAGAAGTAACTTCGATAACGGGTTTTCAATGCGCTGCTGGATCGCCCGTTTCAAGGGCCGGGCACCGAACACCGGGTCAAAACCCACCTTGGCCAGTTCAGCCAGCGCCGTCGGCGTAACTTCAAGTACCAGATCCATCTTTGCCAGTCGCTCCCGCAACACCTGAATCTGGATCGCGGCAATCTTGGCAATGTGTGTAGCGTCCAGTGCATGAAATACAACGGTCTCGTCGATGCGATTCAGGAATTCGGGCCGGAAGTGATTCTTCAACTCATCGGTTACCGCATCCTTGATGTCCTCGCTGTCCCGTCCCACCATGCTCTGGATCATGTGGGAACCGATATTGCTGGTCATGACGATGACTGTGTTTTTGAAATCCACGGTCCGACCGTGGCCATCGGTCAGGCGGCCATCGTCAAGCACCTGTAACAAAACATTGAAGACATCCGGGTGCGCTTTCTCAACCTCGTCAAGCAGCAGCACGCTATACGGTTTGCGACGCACCGCTTCCGTCAGATAGCCACCTTCCTCGTAACCGACATAGCCGGGTGGCGCGCCAATCAGGCGAGCCACCGAATGCTTCTCCATGAACTCGCTCATGTCGATGCGCACCAAGTGGTCTTCTGAATCAAAGAGAAAACCAGCCAGGGCCTTGCATAGTTCCGTCTTGCCGACACCGGTCGGGCCCAGAAAGAGAAAGGAGCCGGTGGGACGATTCGGGTCGGACAAGCCGGCGCGCGAACGGCGAATGGCATTGGCCACCGCAGCGATGGCTTCGTCCTGGCCGACGACGCGCTGGTGCAACTTCTCCTCCATCAGCAGCAACTTGTCACGCTCGCCCTGCATCATCTTGGAGACCGGAATGCCGGTGGAGCGACTCACCACCTCGGCGATCTCCTCGGCGCCGACCATGGTGCGCAGCAATTGCGGACGGCCGCCGTCCTTGGCACTCTTGGCCCTCCCAGCTTCCTGGGTCTGCGCGTCCTTAAGCTGTTTCTGCAAACCGGGTAACTTGCCGTATTGCAACTCGCCAGCCCGGTTGAAATCGCCTTTGCGGGTGAGTTCCTTGATTTCGAAATCCAGTTTCTCGATCTCCTGCATGATTGCTTTGGAACCCTGGGCCTGGGCCTTTTCTGCCTTCCAGACCTCGTCCAGGTCTGCAATCTCCTTCTGCAGTTTGCCGATCTCTTCTTCGATCAGCGCAAAGCGCTTGCGGGATGCCTCATCCTTCTCGCGCCGCACCGCTTCGCGCTCGATCTGCAACTGGATCAGACGGCGGTCGAGCTTGTCCATCACCTCGGGTTTGGAATCGAGCTCGATCTTGATCTTGGAAGCCGCCTCGTCAATCAGATCAATGGCCTTGTCCGGCAGAAAACGGTCGGTGATGTAGCGATGGCTGAGTTCAGCCGCAGCGACGATCGCTGGATCGGTGATCTGCACGCCGTGGTGCGTCTCGTAGCGGCCCTGCAAGCCGCGCAATATCGCAATGGTGGCTTCGACGCTGGGCTCGCCGACCAGGATCTTCTGGAAACGACGCTCCAGCGCTGCGTCCTTTTCGATGTACTTGCGGTACTCGTCAAGGGTGGTGGCACCGACACAATGCAATTCACCGCGCGCCAGGGCCGGCTTCAGCATATTACCCGCATCCATCGCCCCTTCGGCCTTGCCGGCACCGACCATGGTATGCAGTTCGTCAATGAAGACGATCGTCTGCCCCTCATCTTTGGCCAGATCCTTCAGCACGTTTTTCAGCCTCTCCTCGAACTCACCACGAAACTTGGCACCGGCCAGTAACGAGGCCATATCCAGCGACAAGACACGCTTGCCCTTGAGCGAATCAGGCACTTCTCCGGCCACAATGCGCTGCGCCAAGCCCTCGACGATGGCCGTCTTGCCAACACCCGGCTCACCAATCAGCACCGGGTTGTTCTTGGTACGCCGCTGCAACACCTGAATGGCACGCCGGATTTCATCGTCACGCCCGATCACCGGGTCGAGCTTGCCCTGGCGGGCTCGCTCGGTCAGGTCCAGACAGTACTTTTTCAGCGATTCACGTTGATCCTCGGCATCGGCACTGTCGACGTTCTGGCCGCCCCGCACGGCATCGATCGCCGCCTCCAGCGACTTGCGGGTCAGTCCGTGTTCCTTGACCATGCGGCCGACATCCTGTTTGCTGTCGGTCAAGGCCAGCAGGAACAATTCGCTGGCCACGAATTGATCGCCGCGTTTGATCGATTCCTTCTCCGCAAGCTGCAGCAGCGTGACCATGTCGCGTCCGATCTGTACCTGCTCCTGGCCCTGTACTTCAGGCAGCTTGTTCATCGCCGTCTCGGCCGCGCTCAGCAAGCCAGGCACATTCACCCCGGCGCGTTGCAGCAGGGCTTTGGGTCCATCCTCCTGGCGCAACATCGCGCTCAAGACGTGGACCGGCTCTATGTAAGCGTGGTCCTTGCCCAGCGCCAGTGTTTGAGCCTCGCTCAGGGCTTCCTGAAATTTGGTGGTCAGTTTTTCGATTCGCATGGCAATGCCCTTTATCTTCGACTGACGTTCAACTTGGGCTGGGTCGCAACATTTCAAGCCCCAAGCGCCTTGACGACCATGGGTAAAATCAAAGCATGACGATTCACCAATTGCAGGCCACTTATGTGATCGAACAGGACCGGATTCTGGTGCGCCTGAATACCCATGCCGGGGAGGAACTCCGCCTCTGGCTGACGCGGCGCATGGTCAGAAATCTTTTCCCCGGCATCCTTGAGGTGAGCGCAGATCTGGTCACAAGCCAGACGCAATTTGCCAGTCATGATGGCGCTGACCGCAAGGCCTTGACGCAATTCAGGAAACAGGAATCCTTGCAACAGGCTGATTTCGCCACACCTTTCAAGTCCGGCGCCGAAGTCCTGCCGATCGGCAATGTGCCCTTGCTCGCCACCACAGTGCACATGACGCCTGGCAAAGACGGCGCACTGCGCATTCAATTTGAAGAAAATATTCCTGGTCTGGAAGAAAAGCGTGGTTTTGAAGTGATCCTCGGGCAGGATCTGCTGCATGGCTTTATGCATCTGCTCGAAACCGCACTGCAACAGGCAGACTGGGGCATTCGTTTGACCAGCGAGAAGAGGCACGAAGGCGGCAACGCGGCCGATGCGTTTGCCGCTGCCGAGCGACCCCCCTATTTGAATTAAGCGCCGGCCGAGTTGCTCGCCACAAGACCCCAGCGCGCCAGTGCCGCGTCATCCGTGACGCGGGCATCGACCCAGCGATCACCTTGCGCCGTCCTCTCCTTTTTCCAGAACGGCGCCTGGGTCTTCAGATAGTCCATCAAAAACTCGCAGGCCTGAAAGCTTTCGCGCCGATGCGCCGAAGTCACCGCCACCAGCACAATCTGATCCAGCGGTTTGAGCAGACCGATCCGGTGAACGATGCGGGCGCCGTAAATATCGAAGCGTCGATCTGCCTCGTCTATCATGGCGTCGATCGCCTTTTCGGTCATGCCGGGGTAATGTTCAAGCTCCATGCTGCTGACGCTGCCCAGCGTGCCGCTCTGACGATCACGCACGGTGCCCACAAAAGTGCAGACAGCACCGACACGCGGGTCCTGCGCACGAAGCGCGTTGACTTCCAAACGCAGGTCGAAATCGGCGGCCTGAATGCAAACCCGCGCCTTTGAAGGGGATGGCGTGTCCATCAAATTCTCAACCACCCGTGACCGGCGGGAAAAAAGCGACTTCGGCCCCCTCAAAGAGGATTCCCGATTCGTCACTCATCACCTGATTCAGCGCCATGCGCACGGCACGGCCGCGGGCCAGGCTCTCGGCGCGACTGCCGCCGCCGGCGATCAATTCGTCACGCAGTGCCGACAGCGTGGCCGCGCAGGTTTCCAGCGTTTCGCTGGACTGGCCGACGCCTTCGCGAATCGACGCAAAATATTTGATGCTGACCTTCATCCCCACGCCTCCGCAAACGATATGAAGCGCACTGTATCGCCATATCCAATAGTCTGCCCGGGCGGATTGTCGACCAGCCCGTCAGACCAGACGGCCGAAGTCAAAACACCCGAGCTCTGGTTCGCGAACAAGTCCAGCCCGCCCGCGGCATTGCGTCTTGCGCGCAAGAACTCGCGCCGCTTGTCGGCCTTGGCCCACGTGAAATGGGCCGGCAAGGCGATAGCGTGGACACCGATCTGGTTGGCAGCTTGAAGTTTCAGCAAAAACGGACGAACCAACAGCAGGAAAGTGACAAAGCTCGAGACCGGGTTGCCGGGCAAGCCGATGAAGTGCGCACCCTGCACTCGCCCAAAGGCAAACGGTTTGCCCGGCTTGATGGCAATTTGCCACAAATCGAGTGAGCCCAAAGCCTGTACGGCGGGCTTGATGTGATCTTCTTCGCCGACCGACACACCGCCGCTGGTCAGAATCAGGTCATGACCCAGCGCCGCCTGCTGGAGGGCCAGCATGGTAGCCTCCAGGCGGTCCGGCACAATGCCCAGGTCGCTCACCTCACAACCGAAGCGCTTCAGCAAAGCCTGCAGGAAAAACCGGTTCGAGTTGTAAATGGACCCCGGTTTCATTTGCCCGGGCGCCACCGTACCGGGCATCACCAGTTCGTCACCGGTCGAGAACAAGGCGACCCTCGGTCGCCGCACAACCGTCATGCGGCTCATGCCAATACTGGCTGCAAGCCCCAGTGATACTGGCGTTATACGCTCTCCTTTTGATAGCACAACGGAACCGCAAGTGATGTCTTCGCCGACGCGCCGAATCCACTGACCCGGTGTCGGCAGGGTCTTGATGCGAACCTGGTCGCCATCAAGCGGTTCACAGTCTTCCTGCATCACGACCGCGTCGGCACCCGCGGGAATCGGTGCGCCGGTAAATATGCGGGCCGCACTGAGGCTCTGCAAGGGCACGCCGACGCTTCCAGCCGCAATTCGCTGCGTCACCGGCAACACACTAGCGGTGGGCAACAGGTCAGCGCAGCGCACGGCATAACCATCCATTGAGCTGTTGTCTTGCGGCGGCACCTGCAAGGCGGACACCAGATCCTGCGCCAATACACGACCGTCGGCATCGAATGTGTCAAGCACCTCCACCTCAGTCAATGCAGTGGCAAATTGCAGCAATTCAGCCAGGGCATCATCGAGTGAGCGTAGCGACTTGCGTGGGCCGGCCGCGTCACTCATGCAAAAATCTCCGGACGGTAGTGAAATCGGACTTCGTTGTCTATCAGCCAATTCGCCACCGCCTCGGCATCGTTAAGGTCCAGCAGCGGCAACCCGGTGGGAACGGGCAAATGGGTTGCGGAATCGGTGGCAATGGCAACAATGAAATCATCGTCCGGATAACGGGCCGGCTTGTTGGAGAGTGCGCGCCACACTTCAATTTTCAACACGTCCGAGTCCTTGAAGCCTTCCACCAGCACCCAGTCCACGCCCTCGTAAAGTTCAGCAATCAAATGATGTACCGAGAGCGGCACCGATTGCTCGAACTCACGCATCAGGGCCAGGCGCCGGTCAGATGCCGCCACCACCTCAAAGGCGCCGGCCTCGCGATGCCGGTAGGTGTCCTTGCCCACATGGTCAACATCGAAGCTGTGATGTGCGTGCTTGACGACCGACACGCGCAATCCCTTCAGTCGAAAGGCGGGAATCAGTCGCTCGACCAGTGTGGTCTTGCCGGAACCGGAAAAACCTGCAAAGCCAACAACCTTCATTGGCAATGCTGCGCAATATAAGTTTTGACGGCATTCACGTCAGCCGCCATGCGCGTGACACGTTTGGGCAGCGCTTCGATACCTTCAAATTTGAGCGGCCGATCAGGCTCGCGTCCCAGGGCTTCGACGATGGTCGCCGCGAATTTGATCGGCAAAGCGGTTTCCAGCACAATCATCGGCACGCCCGGTTGCAGATTCTCACCAGCGACCTTCAGCGCGTCTGCGGTATGGGTGTCAATCATCATGCCAAAGCGCTCGAAAGTGGCCCGTAGGGTTCTCAAACGGTCTGCGTGCGTACTCTTGCCACTTGTGAAACCGTATTGCGTCGCCGCATTCTGAAATTTCGGCTCGGCGCTCAAGTCAAAACGACCGGTAGCGCCAAGCTCGGCTTCAAACAGGGCCTTGACGCGCGCGCCATCCTGCCCCAACAGATCAAAAATAAAGCGCTCGAAATTCGACGCCTTGGAAATGTCCATTGACGGACTCGATGTCTCGTGCGTATCGGCGCTGCCGCGCACGCGGTAGATGCCGGTGCGAAAGAACTCATCCAGCACATCATTTTCATTGGTGGCCACCACCAGCGTAGCGATGGGCAAGCCCATCATGCGCGCAATGTGACCGGCACAGACATTGCCGAAGTTCCCCGATGGCACCGTGAAACTGACTCTTGGAAGACCGGCTTTCGCCGACGGGCCGCCCCTAGGCGAAAGGGCCCCCTCGGGGGGCAGCGAGGACATGCCAGTGCCGAGCGTGGGGGCGATGTCAGTGGCCTGAAAGTAGCCGGCAAAATAGTAGACGACTTGAGCCATCAGGCGCGCCCAGTTGATGGAGTTGACCGTTCCTATCTTGTATTTGCGCTTGAAATCGAGATCATTCGAAACCGCCTTGACCATGTCCTGGCAATCATCGAAAACACCCTCTACCGCAATGTTGTGAATATTCTGATCCATCAGGCTGAACATCTGCGCCTGCTGGAACGGGCTCATGCGACCCAGCGGACTGGTCATGAAGACACGCACGCCCTTTTTACCGCGCATCGCATATTCGGCAGCGCTACCGGTATCGCCACTGGTGGCGCCGAGGATGTTGAGTTGTTCACCCCGCCGCGCCAGCTCATATTCAAACAGGTTGCCCAGCAACTGCATCGCCATGTCCTTGAACGCCAGTGTCGGTCCGTTGGACAGGGCCTCAAGGTAGAGCGCCGTTCCCGCGCCAAGGGTCGAAGCGTCCTCCAGTTTCCTCAGCGGCACGATCTCGCGGCTGCCAAAAACAGCTTGCGTATAGGTCTTGTCGCAAATGGCTTTCAGATCCGCGGCTGGAATATCATCGATGTAGAGGGACAGCACTTCGAATGCCAGCGCAGCATAGCCCTGCTGCTGATAAACATTGCGCCAACGTCCCAGCACCGCGGCGTCTACCTGCGGGTAATGCTCGGGTAGATAAAGTCCGCCGTCTGGAGCCAGACCTTCCAGCAGAATTTCGCAAAACCGTTTACGGCCAGCCTGATCGCCGAGCGGGGCGCGCGTCGAGCGGTACTTCATCAGGCCAGTTCTTCCTTGCGAATACGAATGATGGGAGCCAGTACCGTGGGCAGTTGCTGCATCTGCGCCAAGGCGGCATTCATTTGGGCTTCGACACAGTCATGCGTCAGAATAATCAGATCGGTCTGGGTCGCACCCTCGCCACCCACTTCGTCGGCCTCGCGCTGCAACAGCGCATCAATGCTGATGTCAAGAGACGCCAAAATGCCGGTGACCCGGGCCAGCACGCCAGTCTCGTCGGCAACGCGCAGCCGCAGGTAGTAACTCGTCACCACCTGGCTCATCGGCAGCACGTTCAAATCGCTCATCGCGTTGGGCTGGAACGCCAGATGCGGCACCCGATTGAGCGGGTCTGCCGTATGCAGGCGCGTGATATCGACCAGATCGGCAATCACGGCGCTGGCCGTAGGCTCGGAACCGGCGCCCTTGCCGTAGTACAAGGTGGTGCCCACTGCATCGCCCTGAACCATGACGGCGTTCATGGCCCCCTCCACATTGGCAATCAATCGCTTGCCTGGTATCAGGCTGGGGTGCACGCGCAGCTCAATGCCGGCCGCCGTATTCCTCTTCGGGTCTGCTTCGCGACGCTTGGTGATGCCTAGCAACTTGATGCGGTAACCCAGTTGCTCGGCGTATTTGATGTCGGCAGCACCCAGTTGGGTGATGCCTTCGACATAGGCCTTGTCAAATTGCACCGGAATACCGAAGCCGATAGCCGACATGATGGTCACTTTGTGAGCGGCATCGATTCCGTCGATATCAAATGTCGGATCGGCCTCGGCATACCCGAGCCGCTGAGCTTCTTTCAAGACGACTTCAAAATCGAGTCCCTTGTCACGCATCTCGGACAGTATGAAATTGGTGGTGCCATTGATGATGCCGGCGATCCACTGGATATGGTTGGCCGACAAGCCTTCGCGCAGGGCCTTGATGATGGGGATGCCGCCAGCGACTGCAGCCTCGAAAGCCACCATCACCCCTTTGGCAGAGGCCGCCGCAAAGATTTCGGTTCCATGCACTGCCAGCAAGGCCTTGTTGGCCGTCACCACATGCTTGCCGGCGGCAATCGCTTCCAGCACCAGAGTCCTGGCAATGCCGTATCCGCCGATCAGTTCAATGACGATATCAATCTCGGGACTGGCAATCACGGCACGCGCGTCACTGACCACTTGGACGCCCGCACCGACCAGGGCTTGCGCCCGCGCCACGTCCAGATCGGCGACCATGCTGATTTCTATGCCACGGCCGGCACGGCGTTTGATTTCTTCCTGATTGCGACGCAGCACATTGAAGGTGCCGGAGCCCACAACACCTGCGCCAAGGAGGCCTACTTGAATCGGTTTCATAAATATGGATGGGTTGGTATATCAGTTGCTGTGCCGTTTGCGATAGTTTTCAAGAAACTTGGCAAGACGGCCGATGGCCTCACGCAGATCATCTTCATGCGGTAAAAACACGATGCGGAAATGATCCGGTGCCGCCCAGTTGAAGCCGCTTCCCTGAACCAGCATGACGCGAGTTTCCTGCAGCAATTCCAGAAAGAACTGTTGATCGTCCTTGATCGGATAGACCGTAGGATCCAGGCGCGGAAACATGTACAAGGCCGCGGTCGGCTTGACGCAACTGACACCGGGTATGGCGCTGATCAATTCGTAGGCCAGGTCGCGTTGTCGGCGCAGACGCCCCCCCTCGGCCACCAGGTCATTGATGCTTTGGTAGCCGCCGAGTGCCGTCTGAATCGCCCACTGACCCGGCACATTGGCGCACAGTCGCATATTCGAGAGCATATTCAACCCCT
>JBBQZA010000049.1:0-16619 GCA_038208175.1 Burkholderiales bacterium | reverse complement strand
AAGAATCTGGTTTCTGTGTGGATAGCGGCCAAAGCGATCAATCTTGCCTCCTCTTGCCGGCACACATGCAATTTCCCCCTCGCGTCAAATCAGTTTGCCACAGACTGCCCCGGATGGCCTGCAGCACCTCTGCGCTGACCGGCGATGCGCCTTGCCCGGAACAGATCGTCCAACACCAGAACGTCCGGCTCCACGTAGGCACGCAGCAGTTGAGCTTGTTCAGCAGGACTGGCCAAACCGAAACGGGCGAACTCAGTATCGGCCTCAACGTAGCGCACCTCAAAGCCCCGCAGCGGTGCCTGGTACGCCGCATAGGCGTCATTGCTGGCAAACCAGTCCTGAAATTAAATCCAAGTGCTCGGGTACTCTTTTCTATCGGCGGGTTTGATTGATGCCACAGAACCATGCATGTGGCTGATGCTGTTGGCACCGGAGGATAATAGTACAAATCAGCTGCAGCCCCCGTTGAACTGGCGTTAGTTGCTCTTGAATAAATAGCACATTCGAAGCGCTATGCCGGTCGCGGTTTGCTGTGTATCGTGTCTGTCAATACAATGCCACATACGCTTTCAACTAACCCAATGTTGCCCTCATGACCACGTTCCAGATTGAATTGCCAGACACCACGGCGCGTGCGGCGCGTGCGGCAGGCCTGTTGACGCCGCAGGCGCTGGATCGTTTGCTCAATGAGGCACTGCGCAAGCGCGAAGCGGCCAACTCCTTGCTGTCGATTGCCGACAGGGTAGCGGCCGCTGGTGTGGAGCCGATGTCGACACAGGAGATCAATGCCGAGGTCAAGGCTGCTCGTGCTGCGCGTCGTACTTGACACGAATGTGCTGTTGTCTGCCTTGTTGTGGCGCGGCACCCCCCATGCATTGCTGGAACAGGCCCGCAACGGTACAGTGACTTTGATCAGTAGCCCGACGCTGCTGGCGGAACTGGCTGAGGTAATCGGGCGGCCCAAGTTCGATAGCCTGCTGACACGCGCCACTACCTCGCGCCAAGACATGCTCGCGCAGCTTCGCTTGTTGGTTGAAGTGGTGGAGCCACCGAACCTGATTCAGCCGGTGTGCCGTGACCCCGACGATGATGCAGTATTGGCACTGGCCATCGCGGCACATGCTGACGTGATTGTGTCGGGTGACGATGATTTGCTCTCGTTGTCAGCCTTTGAGGGAACCCCGATACTGACATCTGCGCAAGCACTGGAACTGATACAAGCATCGCACTGACGCCATGAAAGCAACTTCTGCTGCGAAGCCACGATTCGCTGGACCCGTCACGGTCAAACTTGATTTGGCTGACCGTAATCGGATTGAGGACGTCTCGCAGCTCGACGAAGTGATGAGCCGGCCATCCGAGGCGCTGGTGCGCGAGCTGCAAAGCGTGCCCGGTGACATCATGGTGTTGGGGGTCGGCGGCAAGATGGGCCCGACGAACGGGTGGCGCATTGCCGCGCCGTGGCCGAGGTGATGCCGCTGGTGGGTTTTTACCTGCAACCAGCGGTGGGCGGCATCCTTCTGAGCCCTGGCTTCTGGCGGCGTTTTGCCGAGATCGACAACGTGGTTGCAATCAAGATGGCACCCTTCAACCGCTATCGCACGCTGGATGTGATTCGTGGCCTGGTGGCGGCCCGCGCCGAGGAGCGGGTGACGCTCTACACCGGCAACGACGATCACATCGTGCTCGACCTGCTGGCGCCGTTCACATTCATGCGCGAAGGTGCTACGGTGACGCTGCGCATCAAGGGCGGCTTGCTCGGTCACTGGAGCGTCTGGACGAAGCGCGCGGTGGAATTGCTGGAGCGCATTCATGCGGCCGTCGCCACCGGCCACATCACGCCCGGGTTGCTGGCACTCGATGCCCAGGGGACCGACTGCAACAGCGCCCTGCTCGATGTCGCGCACGACTTCCACGGCTGCATCGCCGGCTGCCACGAGGTGCTGCGCCGCCAAGGCCTGCTGCAAGGCATCTGGTGCCTGGACCCGAAAGAAGGCTTGAGCAGCGGTCAGGCCAGTGAGCTAGACCGCGTCTGCGCCGATTACCCGCATCTGGTGGATGACGACTTTGTAACGCAGCATCGCGAGCGCTGGTTGGGGTAACCTGCAACCTGGTTTGGCAAATTCAATCCGGCAGCGTGTATCCCTTTTCGCGGAACAGGCGCAGGCAGGCTTCGACCACTTGCGGGTCGTAGAAGGTGCCACTGTTTTTCTCGATTTCATCCAGTGCCGCCTCCATGCCCCGTCCCGGGCGGTAAGGCCGGTGTGAGGACATGGCTTCCACCACGTCGGCCACCGCCATAATGCGCGCCTCGGCAATGATGGCTTCGCCCTTGAGACTGCGCGGATAGCCGCTTCCATCCAGGCGCTCATGGTGTTGCAGAATCACTTCGGCCAACGGCCAGGGAAAATCTACGTCCTTCAGTATGTCGTGCCCAGCCTGGGCGTGGACCTTGATCAGCTCGAATTCGAGGGGTGACAACTTTGCAGGCTTGGACAGCAACTCCGCCGGAACGCTGATTTTGCCGATGTCGTGCACGCAGCCGGTCAGGCGCAGGCCCTTCACCGTTTTACTGGGTAGGCCCAGCTCGGCGCCAATGGCAGCGGCGAGGTCGCCGACACGGCGCTCATGCCCGGCGGTGTAGGGGTCGCGCTGCTCCACCATCAGGGCTACCGCCTGCAGAGTGCTTTCCGTTGAGTGCTCCAGGCGGGTGATGTAGTGCTTGATCTCGGCCTGCGCCCGGTTGCGCTCGCCGATGTCCTGCGCCATGCCGATGACGGCGGTCTCACCATCGTACTTCGCCAATATCCCCTGGACACCGAGTTCGACGATGGTCCCGTCCTTGCGCCGGAGTCGTCCTGAAAAAGTTGCTACCGGCGCATCGACCCGCAATTGCGCCCGCGCTGCCTGCAGCAGCGGCAGGTCTTCGGCCAGCAGCATATCGTCGATCCTCATGCCGATCAGCTCGCCCGGACCATAGCCGAGAATCTCCTCCATGCGTGGATTGGCATACAGGAAAAATCCATCGCGCGACACATACACGCCGGCCAGCGACTTCTCGATCAGCAGCCGGTAGTGCTGCTCGCTGGCCTGCAGTTCTTCGGCTGCACGCATCAGCGACAGGCGCGACCGGTCCGCGATGTCGAGCATCTGGTTGAACTGGCGCGCCACCTCGGCCACCTCGGCCGGGCCGGCGATGTGGGCGCGCGCGGCGGTGTCACCGCCGGCGACCTCCCCGGCGGTTGCCGCAAGCTCGCGTATCGGCCGCGCAATGCGCTCGGCCAGCCACCAGGCCAGCGCCACCAGCAGCAGCAGAGCAACGCTGCCCCCGCCGATGCCGCCGATCAGTGCTTGCCGATAGCCAGCAAGCACTTCGTCTTCGGGTAGGCCGGCAACCACCAGCCAGTCGCTGCCGGGAACCTTAACGAAGGCGTTCAAGCGTGTGATGCCATCCAGGCCTTTGTTGGACATGAAGCCCTCATGCCGGCCGGCTCTTTGCTGGCTCGAGTTGACAGGAATCGATTTGCCCAGCCACGCCTGTGGATCAACCGAACGCAGCAGCAGCTTGCCTTGCGCGCCGGACACCGAAACGACGGCATTCTTGGGAACCGCCGACATGACGCGCTGATTGAGCGCCAGCAAATCGAGCGGCATGTTGACAAAGCCGGAACGCTGGCCATCGTCGCCGCGCACCGGGTAGGTCAGCATGGTCACCCAGCGACCACTCAGCGAACCGAAGAAGGCATCCCCGGCCACGAACGATTCGCTACGCAAACCCTGTTGACCCCAAGGGAATTTGAGCTCCTGATCGGCGCTGACTGGATTGGGCAGTTGGGAGAAGATGAGATTGGCATGCAGATCGCGCACGCCGAGGTTGACCAACTGCGGATGCATTCGCATGAACTGGTCAGGACTGAAGCCCGCTGCCTGCATCGGTGGATTGCCACGATATTCGGCAGCGATCCGCTTGATCAGTTCCTCATTGTCGCGCAGTGTGAGCGCCAGATCGGCTGCCACATCGTCGGCGATGATCTTCACCTGGGCGTAGGCGTCCTCGCGCGCCTGTTGTGCTTCGTCTGCGATGTGCCAGGCCAAAAGCCCGATAGCAGGCACAATGACAACGGCCATCAGCAACAGCAATCTAACGCGGATGGACAGGTTGCGGCGCGGGCAAACGGTTGAAAGAATACTCATGACGGCGCGCGTTCAGCCGCACAGACAATCACGCATGGAGGGAGGTCTTTAACCATGTTGATCATTGTCACTCATCAGGTTTAAACCGGTCAAGGTGTTCACTGAGCTTGTGCTTATGGTGTTGACAGTTGCCCCACCAGCCCCTACAGTCAGACCGATAAATTTTTGGCATATTCACCGGAGTAAACATGCAAAAACGTCACTTCCTTCAAACCGTTTCCGTTGCCGCTCTAGCGCTGGCTTGTGCCGCGCCCGCTCTGGCCCAACAGTGGAAACCAACACGCCCGATCAACCTGATCGTGCCTTGGGCCGCCGGCGGCTCGACCGACCAGGTCACGCGCATCACGGCGGCGGAGATGGAAAAGGTGCTGGGCCAGACCATCGTCGTCATCAACCAGCCTGGCGCTTCCGGGTCGATCGGCACCAAGAGTGCACTCGACGCCACCAAGGATGGCTACACCTGGGCCGCCGGCGCAGCACAGGACCTCGGTGCTTATGAAACGCTGGGCTCGCTGAAGACCCGCATCACCGACTGGAACCTGTTTCTCAACGTCGCCAATATCCAGGTGATTGGCGTGAATCCGAAGACGCCGTACAACAACGCCAAGGAACTGCTGGACGCGATGAAGGCCAAGCCGGGTCAGATCAGCGTCGCCACCGCCGGTGTCACATCGGCCGGCCACAATGCGATGGAGCTGATCAGCAAGTTCTCCGCCGTGAAGTACCGTCACGTGACCTATGACGGCGGCAACCCGGCCGTCGTGGCCACGGTATCGGGCGAAGCGGACGTCACCACGCAACTGGCGGTCGAGCAGGCCGACATGATCCGCGGCAAGCGCATTCGTCCACTCGCCACTGTCAGTGACAAGGCGCTCGAGCTCGAAGGCTACGGCAGCATTGCGCCGCTCTCGCTAACCCTGCCCGGCTTTAGCGCGCCGGCCAACTACTTCGGCATCTTCATCCCCAAGGGCGTGCCGGATGAGGTGGTCAAGACCGTGGAAAAAATCTGGGTCGAAAATATTTCAAAGAGCGAGGCGCTGAAGAAATACGCCGCCAGCCGTGGTGCGCTGTTCGGGCCGCTGTATGGGGACGCCGCACAGAAAGCCGTATTCCCGGCCGTGCAGGCCAACGCCTGGCTGCTGTTTGAAGGCGGCAAGGCCAAGGTCTCGCCCGACACGGTCGGTATTCCCAAGCCTTGAGCGCTGAGGCGCAAATGGACCCGCGGTCCGATTGGGCCGATGGACTGGGCTGGATCGCGCTCGGCGTCGCGATCCTGATCGGCTCCATCACGATGGACCGGCTGGAACGCCAGGGCGTGAACCCCTACACGGTTCCCGGCCTGCTGCCGGGCCTGCTGGGCATCGTCATGATCCTGCTCGGCGGCATTCTGGCGCTGCGCAGCTGGCGCCGCGGCGCACTGCGTTATTGCGCCGCCGCGCCAAGCGCCGACCTGCGCGAGCAACGGCGTCGCATCTGGATCGTCACCGGTCTGTGCCTCGGCTACGGTATCGTGCTGATCGGCCATGGTCTGCCGTTCTGGCTGGCGTCAACGATCTACGTGACCAGCTCGATCCTGATCCTGCAGCGCATGAGCCGCGACCCGGTGGAGCGGCGCCTGACGCCCAGGGCCTGGATCAAGGCGCTGACCATCGGCCTGTGTTCCTCCGTCATTACCCATCTGGTGTTCCAGGAGTTGTTCCTGGTGCGCATGCCCTGATTCGAATTTCGAAAGCACCTGATGCTGCAAGGACTGTACGACCTCGGCCACGCCTACCTCGGCTTCATGAACGTCACAACGCTTGCCTATGGCCTGGGTGGCGCTTTCGTCGGCATCGTCATGGGCATCCTGCCGGGGCTGTCGGCCACACTCGCCATCGCGCTGCTGACCACGCTGACCATCAAGCTGCAGACCAACGACGCGATTCTGGTGCTGATCTGCTCCTACGTCGGTGCACTGTACGGTGGCTCGCGCACCGCCATCCTGCTCAACAGTCCGGGCACCGCGGCCAACGCCGCGTCCTGCGCTGACGGCTATGCGCTGGCGCTCAAAGGCCAGGCCGGTCGCGCCATCGGCATTGCGACCTCGGGCGCTTTCGTCAGCACGCTGTTCGGTGTGCTGTGCCTGGCCACGTTCACGCCGGCGCTGGCCGAAGTGGCTTTGCAGTTCGGTGCTTTCGAGTTTTTCTGGCTGGCGCTGTTCGGCGTCACGATGTCGGGCAGCATTGTCGGAGCCGATCCGCTCAAGGGCTGGCTGATGGGCCTGCTGGGCCTGTTCATCGCGCAGGTCGGGCAAGAAGGGCTGTATGCCTACGACCGATTCACTTTCGGCTGGGACGATCTGGCCGGCGGCATCGCGCTGATCCCGGCGCTGGTCGGCGCCTTCGGCCTGGCCGAGGTGCTGACCACGCTGGCCGACCCGATCGAGCGCAAGATCATCGACATGAAGGACTCGGTGCTGCCGCGCTGGCGTGAAATCGTGCAGTACTGGCGCACCGTGCTGCGCTCCGGCGTCATCGGCGTCATGACCGGGCTGCTGCCGGGTGTCGGCGAGGATGCGGGCGCCTGGATGTCCTACGCGGCCGCCAAGGCCGTCAGCAAGGAAAAAGACCAGTTTGGCAAAGGCTCGATCGATGGCCTGATGGCGGCCGAGACCGGCGACATGGCCTCCATCCCGGGCCACATCATTCCCTGCCTGGCGCTAGGCATTCCGGGTTCGGCGCCGTCGGCCGTGCTGATGGCCGCCATGATCATCCACGGCATCCAGCCCGGGCCGATGCTGATGATCGAGCATCCGCAGTTCATTTACGAGGTGGTAGCGATGACCTCGCTGGCCTCCATCACCATCCTGCTGTTCGGCCTGTTCGGTGTGCGGCCCTTGCTGCTGGTACTGCGCGTGCGGCGCGCGGTGCTGATGCCTATCGTCTTCCTGCTGTGCGTGGTGGGCGCCTTCGCCACCGCCTCGCGCTTGTTCGACATTTACGCCATGCTGGCGATCGGCGTCGGCGCTTTCTTCCTGCGCCGGCGCGGCTATGAGATGGCGCCCCTGGTGCTGGGCCTGGTGCTGGGCCACTTGCTCGACAAGAGTCTGCGCCGCGGCTTGGTGCTGTCCGACGGCAGCCTGGCGCCGTTCTTCACGCGGCCCATCAGCATCGCCTTCGCCAGCGTCACCATTTTCACGATCCTGCTCTACGTGCCGGGTTTCAAGACCGGTCTGCGGCGTGTGACGGGAGCAATCAGCGGTGGCATCAAGTCGCTGTTCACATGATGCAATTCGCGCTGTGCAATGAGGTGTTGCAGCCAATGCCCTTTGCCGAGCAATGCAAGGCGGCCGCTGCGATGGGCTACGACGGCATCGAAGTCGCACCCTTCACGCTGGCTGAAAATCCGATGCACATCAGTGACGCTGCCGCGACTGGTTTTCGCCGTATCGCTACAGATCACGGCCTGCAAATATTCGGGCTGCACTGGCTTCTGGTGGCGCCAGCCGGGCTGTCCATCGTCGCTGCCGAAGATCAGGTGCGCCGGCAAACCGTAGCGGTGATGCGCCGACTCATCGAACTGTGCGCCTTGATGGGTGGCCGCTATCTGGTGCATGGGTCGCCGAAACAGCGTTCGGTGCCGGCCGGTTGCACTCACGCTCAGGCCTTGGCGCGCGCCACCGAGTGTTTTGCTGAAGTGGCGATGACTGCGCACGAGTGCGCTGTGGTCTATTGCGTCGAGCCGCTATCGACCCGTGAAACCGATCTGATCAACAGCGTGGCCGAGGCGGCGCGCATCGTCGACCAGGTCAATTCTCCTTCTCTCAAAACCATGATCGACTGCAGCGCCGCCGGCCAGATGGAAGCCGAACCGGTGCAGGCACTGATGCAGCGCTGGATACCCAGCCGCCATGTGGCTCATGTGCAAGTCAATGACCCAAACCGGCGCGGACCCGGCCAGGGCGAAATGCAGTTCGCGCCTATTCTGCAATCGCTGCTGCGGCTGCAGGCCAGCGGCCATTACCAGGGCATCGTCGCGGTCGAGCCCTTCGACTATGTGCCCGACGGCATGGGCTGCGCCGCACATTCGATGGGTTACCTCAAGGGCATTCTGGAAGGGCTGGCGGCGCATGGCTGAGGCATTGAAATTTGCCGTGCGCGAGATCGAGTTGTATGAGCGACCGGTGGTCCTGCGTCTGCCATTTCGTTTTGGCGTTGTCACGCTCACGCAGTGTCCGCAGGCGTTTGTGCGAGCACGCATCGAGTTCGCCGACGGTCGCAGCGCCTGGGGCGCGGCGGCCGAGATGATGGCGCCGAAGTGGTTCGACAAGAACCTGGCGCTCAGTAACGAAGACAATTTCGATCAGTTGCGCGATGTGCTGCTACTGGCGCGCGAAGCCTACTTGGGCGATGCTTCGGCGGCGACGGCCTTTGGTCATTTCGCCCGGCATTACGATGCGCATCTGCTTCAGAGCGCGGCGAAGGGCTACAACCCGCTGCTGGCCAGCTATGGCCCAGCCCTGATCGACCGTGCGCTGCTCGATGCCTTGTGCCGTGGCTGCAACGTTTCGTTCTACGCCGCCATGCAAGTCAATCTGCCGGGTATCGGACTGGGCCGGGCAGAGTTCGACACCCTGGACTTCAACACCTTCCTGCGCGCTCTGGCGCCGGCGCGGCAGATCGAGGCACGCCATACGGTGGGCATGCTGGATGCCATCACGCAAGCCGACCTGAAAGAGCGCGTCGGCGATGGCTTGCCGGAAACGCTGGAGGAAGTGATCCGGACTTGCGGCCATAGCTACTTCAAACTCAAGGTCGGCGGGCAGATTGCAGCCGACCTGGCGCGACTCGAAGCCATAGCGGCAGTGCTGGACCGCAGCGCAGCGCCGTACTTCGTTTCGCTCGACGGCAACGAGCAGTACCAGGACGCGCAAGGCGTGACCGAACTGACGGCAGGTATCCGCAGCCGAGCAGCACTGAGTCGGCTGTGGGATTCCATTCTGTTCATCGAACAGCCGATTGCACGCAAGCTGGCGCTGGAGGCTGACCTGCGTCAGGCCGACCTGGGCAAGCCGGTGATCATCGACGAATCGGATGGCGAGCTCGATACCTTTGTACGGGCCAGGGAGCGCGGCTATGCCGGCGTCTCGTCCAAAACCTGCAAGGGCGTCTACAAGTCGATCCTCAACGCGGCCCGCTGCGTCGCCTGGAATGCCCAGCAAGGCACAACGCGCTACTTCTTGTCAGGTGAAGACCTGACGACGCAGGCCGGCTTGTCGGTGCAGCAGGACCTGGCGCTGGTGAATCTGCTGGGCATCACCCATGTCGAGCGCAACGGGCACCACTACGTCAACGGCATGGCGGCGCAGTCGCAAGCCGAACAGCAGGCGTTCCTGGCAGCGCATCCCGATTTGTACGAACACAGCCATGGCGCCGTGCGCCTGAGCATCCAGGGCGGGAAACTCGACATCGGCTCGCTGGAGTGCACCGGTTACGCCAGTGCCGCCCTGCCTGATTTCGCGCTGATGGATGTGCTGACATCCCGGCCAGTCAGTCCTTGACTTGCGACTGTCAATTTTTCTGCAGGAACTTTTGCCGCCGCGATTTTCGGCCTGTAATTGCAATCAAACTTGGACTGAAATAACCGCACGGAGTTACCCATGAAATACCCAGCAACCTTTACCCCGGAAACCGGCGGCTTTGTCGTCACTTTCCGCGATATACCTGAAGCCATCACCCAGGGCGATGACGAAGCCGATGCCGTCTTTATGGCAACCGACGTGCTGCAATGCGCCATAGGCGTTTACTTTGACGAAAAGCGCCCCGTGCCAGCCCCGTCCAACCCGAAGAAAGGCGAGCGCCTTATCGCGCTGCCTGCCAGTGTTGCAGCCAAGGTGCTACTGCTCAATGAAATGCTTAAGCAGCATATCCAGCCGGTTGAACTTGCCCGACGCCTGGACACTACGCGCCAGGAAGTAAACCGCCTGATTGATTTGCGCCACACTACAAAGATTGACCGTATCGCGGAGGCCTTGGCCTCGCTGGGGCGACATCTTGAATTGCAAGTAGCCTAAGCCGGACGCTGGTTGCGCCAAGCGTCTCGTGATTTGGATTACAGCGTGAATGTGAACTGATCGATCAGTGCGCCGGGCGTGCGTGAGCCACCCAGGCTGCGCTGAAAGTAGGTATCGGTGGCGGGGTCAATTTCGGCCTGCGCGCTCAGGGCCATCAGTTTGCTGCCTAGCGCGCCATACAGGCTCTCATCCCAGCGCAGATCCTTGATCGGGCCGACGATCTCGCCGCCGTCGACCCAGAAACAGGCATAGCGCGTCATGCCGGTGACGCGGGCACAGGCCAGGTCGCTCCAGTTGAGGTAATGAAGATTGGACAGGTACAGTCCGCGCCCCAGCTCTTTCAGCACCTCATCCTCGCGCAGCGATCCGGTTCTGACGTCCAGCGCGCGCGGGGTTTCAGTTTCAGAGGCGCCATTGGCTTGCAAGCCATATTCCTTGGCGCTACGCGAACTCACCAGCAGGGTCTTGAGCTCACCGTCGCCGATCAGCGTCAGGCTTGGCGCTGAAACCTCTCCCAGGCTGTTGAAGCGTGGCGTCAGGCCAAGCCCGAAGTTCTCGCAAATGTTCAGCAAGGACGACAGGCGCGCTTGATTTTCGGCCAGCTTCTTGAGCGGGCAGCGGCCCTGCTTCCAGGCCGCCGCCGACAACGCATTCCAGCCCAGCATTCCGACCAGATCAGAAAACGCCCGCGGCGCCAGATAGGTGCGGTAAGCGCCCGGCTTCACATCCTGCTGCGGCTGGTCCAGCAACTGCAGCAGCGCTCGGGTCGCTCGCAGCTTGCGCGTCCAGTCGTCGCTGTTCCAGTGCGAGCCGGCGTAACAGCCTTTGGCCGCTTTGAAGCCCTTGTAGAGCGAATAGTCGAGGAAGAAAGTCTCGCTTGCAAACCAGTGGCTCTGACCTTTGGAATTGCGGTTGCCGCGAATGATGCTGCCAGCGGCGTAGAAGCCCGCCAGGTCGCAGCCTTGGGCGCCTTCCAGCACGGCCCGCAGCAAGGCGTCGGGCGCCAACAGCGCGCCGCGAAACTCTTCGCTGCTGCTGCCATGGTTTTTGATAGCTACCTGATGCGGGTCGAGCGGCAGCAGCGCAGCCTCCTGGCGGCAGCTCGCGAGCAAGGCCGTCAACGCGGCCTGATCGCCCTCGTCGTCGCCGCTGAGGGTGCGACTCTGCTCCACCGTCCGTCCATTTTTTTGCAAACGCACAGACAGAGTCATTTGCTCCACATCAGTGTTCTGGCGCACCCGCCTGCCATTGAAACGCAGAAACAGGCTCTGTTCGGCGCAGATGTTGATGGTGGCTTCTTCATCGGCGCTCAAACGCTCCAGCAGCTCACTGCAGAGTTGGTCAAAATGGCGGCGCACCCGGGCGCTGAAATCGACCGACATCATGCTTCACCTCCGAACACCTCGACATCTCGGAATAGACACGGCGGCGACGCGTGGCCGACCCGGATCACCTGGCTCGGTTCGCCTTTGCCGCAGTACAGCGAGCCATAGACCGCCGACTCGCGGCCAACACCCGCCAGACGCCGCCAGAAGTCCACTGTGACGCCCCGGTAATTGGGGTTGCGCAGCACCTTGCCAAGTCTGCCGTTTTCTATCAATTGGGCATATTCACAGCCAAACTGGAACTTGTTGCGGTAATCGTCAATCGACCAGGAGCGGTTGGTGGCCATCAGCACGCCGTGCTCGACCTGACCAATCAGCTCGTCCAGCGTGGCCGTGCCGCTCTCCAGGTTGATGTTGGCCATGCGGTCGATCGGCGCCCGGTTCCAGGAGGCAGACCGAAAGTTCGCCACGCCGGGCAAGCCCGAGCGCGCCTGTGATTCGAGTGCGCCCAAGCCCCGCAGCAGGACACCGTTTTCGATCAGCATCTCTTTGCTGGCAAGGTGGCCAGCGTCGTCAAAGGCATAGCTCGCCAGCTCATGCGCGCGGGTCGGGTCGAAAGACACATTCATCAGCGTCGATCCGTACTGCAACTGGCCAAAATCCTCTGGCTTGACAAAGCTCCAGCCGGCATAGTTGCGCTCATCGCCAAGAATGCGGTCGAGTTCCAGCGGGTGACCAATCGACTCGTGAATCTGCAGCATCATCTGATCGGGCATCAGGATCAGGTCCATGCGCCCTGAAGGGCAGTTGTCGGCACAGAGCAGTTCCAGCGCCTGGCGCGCGGCTTGTTCTGCCTGGTACGTCAGCGTGGCACGCTCGAAAACCTCGGCGCCAAATTGGCCGCTGCACGACCAGCTCCGGGTTTGCGACTCCAGGCCTTCGGCCGCAGTGGCCGACAGCGTGATCTCGACCATCTCGAAACTTTGCCGGATGTCGGACCCGTCGGATGAAAAGTAATTGATCTGGGTCTCGACCAGCATCGCGCTGGCGCTGCGATTGACGACCCGATCAGACAATTTCATGGCCTGTGAGGCCGCCAGCAGGCAATCGGTGATCTCATTCAGACTGGCGCTGTCGAGGTCGCGTTCACGCGCACTGCGATAAGTTCCGGTCGAACGCGGCCGCTGCTCGGCAGAATGCGCGAACACCTTGTGCGCGCTGGCGGCACGGCTGGTGCTGATGGCGCGGTCAAAGGCGCGCAGCAAACCGCTGCGGCTCAGGTCGCTGGTGGCGGCATAGCCAAAGTGCCCGTCCACCAGCACCTCGCACATCACGCCCTCCTCCATCCCGCGCTGGTTGCGCTCCGGGTGATCGTTGCGAACGCTGCGTTGCGTGGTGCTCTCGCGGGAATAGCGCAGGCCGGCCCACTGCGCTGCTTGCAGCGCGTGTTGCAAGGCGGATTCATGGGCGATGACGGTGTTGGGCATGGTGGGACTGTGGCGTGCGTGCAGGGTCTTATTCCACGATATTATGGGGGCATGAAAAAACGCACTCTGGGTATCAATGGTCCCGTCGTCTCGGCCATCGGGCTGGGTTGCATGGGGATGTCAGACTTTTATGGTCCTTCCGACAACGTAACTTCGGAGGCACTGCTCAGGCAGGCTTTCGAGCGTGGCGTCACGTTCTTCGATACGGCCGACATGTACGGCGTTGGCGCCAACGAATCACTGGTCGGCTTTGCGCTGCGCAGTGTGCGTGAGCAGATTGTCATCGCGACAAAATTCGGCAATATGCGACGACTTGACGGCGCTCACCTTGGCGTCAACGGCCGCCCGGAATACGTCAAGGCTGCTTGCGACCAGAGCCTCAAGCGCCTGGGTGTGGACCACATCGACCTCTACTACCAGCATCGTGTCGACCCGGCGGTTCCGATCGAGGAAACCGTGGGCGCCATGGCCGAGCTGGTCAAGGCCGGCAAGGTAAAGTGGCTGGGGCTGTCGGAAGCCGGCGCGGCCACCCTCCGGCGTGCCCACCAGGTGCACCCGATCACCGCGCTGCAGACCGAGCTGTCGCTCTGGACGCGCGATGCCCAGGGCGACATCCTGGACACCGTGCGTGAGTTGGGAATCGGCTTTGTGGCTTACAGTCCCCTGGGCCGTGGATTCTTGACCGGTGCGATTGCCAAGCCGGCCGACCTCTCTGGTGGAGACTTCAGGTCATTGAACCCGCGCATGAGCGGCGCCAACTTCCAGGCCAACCTGAAACTGGTGAACGCGGTCAAGGCCATGGCCCAGGAGAAGGGCGTCAGCGCCGCCCAGCTGGCGCTGGCCTGGGTGCTAGCCCAGGGCGATGACATTGTTCCGATTCCCGGGACCCGACATCTGAAGTACCTGGAAGACAATCTGGCGGCGGCAGAGCTGACGCTGTCCGCCACCGAGCTGGCGCAACTGTCGGCGCTGGTGCCACCGCAAGCGGTGGCCGGCACACGCTACGACGAAGTCGGGATGAAACGCTTGGGCTTGTGACAGAGTCAAGCCCAAGGCGGGCCAGGAAGCAAACCCAAATGCTACAGAAACAATAGCTGCAAGCACAGGTAACACAGGGGCTACAGCCAAATTACATGCCGTAGAAGAGGCGACGCGCCGCGCCAAGGTGCAGGGACGCAATCAGGTCAGTCTCTGAAGGGTTTGACCGGTCGCAAAAGCTCGACCGGCAAAAGCCAGTACAGGGAGGAAATATCACCTTATGATGCGGACAGACTTGAGCATGGATCTCCAGTTTTGACTTATCCAGCACTGTTTCTAATCTCATTGCAGAGGAGCCTTTGCAAGGCACGTCCATTGTGCTACAGTGTATTTATGGTGTAACACATTGGGTGAATGCAATGAATGAGGCAACTTTTACCTTTCGGGTTGAAGAAGAGTTAAAAGACAATTTTGCAACGGCAGCCAAAACGCGCGACAGAACCAGTGCCCAACTCTTGCGTGACTTCATGCGTGACTTCGTCAAGAAGCAACAAGAAGTTACTGATCATGAGGCCTGGTTTCGTCGTCAGGTGCAGGTCGCTCTGGATTCTGCCAATGGAGACAACCTGGTGTCTGCAGAGGATGTTGAGGCTGAGTTCGCCAAGCGTCGAGAGCAAACGCGACAAAAGCTTAAAGCAAAATCGTGAGGCTTTACTGGACGCCTGAAGCGCTCAATGATCGCCGCGAAATCTACGACTACATTGAGGCAGACAATCCAAGGGCGGCGCTGGCACTGGATGAACTGTTTTCCGAAACGGTCCGTCGGTTGATTTGATCATCCGGGACTTGGTCGGATCGGTCGCGTCGCCGGTACACGTGAGTTGGTGGCTCACAAGAATTACATCTTGGTCTACGACGTTACGAGCGAACTGGTGCGCGTTTTGCGCGCGCTCCACGCCGCGAGGCAATGGCCGCCAGCGGATCGTTGAGCGCCTTCCACGATGCGAAACGGACAATCTCCGCAATACAGGGACAAACACCCGCAGCAATGCTCACCTGTTCTGAGTGCGAGTTTGAACCCACCGGATACGTGAAGAAAAACGCCAGCAAGCCAACAGCCTGTGCTCAACCCGTCCAAACCGGATGGCTGTGCCATCGTGCCACCCAGTCTGCCATTTCCGTTGCGGGCATGGGCAGCGCAATCCCATAACCCTGTGCCATCGTGCAACCCATCGACAGCAGTAGATTCCCATGGGCCGCGGTCTCGACACCTTCGGCAATCACTTCCCGACGGAAGGCTGCCGCCAGGCCCACAATGCCCTGAACAATGGCCATGTCATCCGGGTCATTGATCATGTCACGCACAAAGCTGCGGTCGATCTTGAGCACCTCGGCCGGCAGACGCCTGAGATAGGTCAGTGACGAGTAGCCGGTGCCAAAGTCGTCCAGTGCAAAACGGACTCCCAAGGCTTGACAGGCACGCATGACTTCAGAAACCTGGGCAATGTCTTCCAACGCACTGGTTTCAAGTACTTCCAGTTCCAGGTGGTTCGGCTGAATTTCTGGCTGGGCCAGAAGAAGGGTGGTCAGGCGCCTGGGAAAGTTGCCTTCCTGCAACTGGCGGGCACTGATGTTGAGGCTCACCGGGATGTCCAGTCCACCGGTTTTCCAGGTTCCCATTTGGGCCAATGCCGTACCGATCACCCATTCGCCCAGTTCCACCGTGATCGGGTCGTTTTCGATCAGCGGCAAGAAGGCGGCGGGCGCCAGCAGTCCCCGCTCAGGGTGCTGCCAGCGAATCAGTGCTTCGGCGCCCATGACTTTGCCGGTCTTCATATCTATTTTTGGCTGGTACTGCAGCACGAACTCCTTGCATTGCAGCGCCTTGCGAACACGTTCCAGATTCTCGTGGCGGGTCTGAATCTGCGCGTCCTGGGCGATATCAAACAGGTGGTAACGGTTTTTGCCGGCTTGTTTGGCCACATACATGGCCTGGTCGGCGTGCCGTATCAGCAGGTCGGCGTCAGCTTGATCACGCGGATAGAGCGTCACGCCGACGCTGGCCGAGACTTGCAGTGTCAAATCATCGACCAGCAGCGGTTCGGCGGCCGCTTTCAGCAAACGCTGCATCACGGCTTCATGGTCCGCAGGCTGCTCCAGATCGACCAGCACGGCAACAAATTCGTCACCGCCAATTCTTGCCAGCGTGTCTCCGTCGCGCAGTGCCTCCTTCATGCGCTCGGATAGCGCCACCAGCAGTTTGTCGCCATGGCTGTGTCCGTGCTTGTCGTTGATGACCTTGAAGCCGTCCAGGTCCAGGTAGGCCACCGCCAGCGATTGAGCGCGTCGCTGACTTTGCGACATGGCCTGCTGCAGCCGGTCGGCCAGCAGCACACGATTGGGCAGGCCGGTCAGTGCGTCGTAATGGGCAAGCTGTTCAAGCTGACTCTGATGCTCCTTCATCGACGTGATGTCGGAGAAAAGGGCCACATAGTTTTGCGTCTTGCCGAGGGCATCCCGTACCGCACTGATGGTTGCCGACTGAGCGTAGACCTGGCCATTCTTGCGCCGGTTCCAGAGCTC